>CAZHML010000009.1:0-47243 GCA_964533745.1 uncultured Microbacterium sp. | reverse complement strand
ATGCGGCCCATCAGCTCGGACTGGTAGCTGGCGAGGTAGTCGTTGACGGTGACCAGGTGCACTCCGCGACCGGCGATGGCGTTGAGATAGAGCGCGAACACGGCGGTGAGCGTCTTGCCCTCACCGGTCTTCATCTCGGCGATGTCGCCCGAGTGCAGGGCCGCACCGCCCATGATCTGCACGTCGTAGGGGCGCATGCCGAGGGTGCGCTTGGCGGCCTCGCGCACGGCAGCGAAGGCTTCGGGCAGCAGCTGGTCGAGGCTCTCACCGTCTTCATAGCGCGTGCGCAACTCGGCGGTCTCACCGCGCAGTTCCTCGTCGCTGAGCTTCTCGAAGTCCTCTTCCAGCGCCAGGACGGCCTTGGCGATGGCGGCGAGTCTGCGCAGTTTGCGGCCTTCACCGGCGCGCAGCATCTTCTCCAGAGGATTTGCCACGAATGTCTCCCTGCTCATCAGCCCCGGGCGGACCGGCGGGTCCGATACGGGCATACCTGGCTATGTTACCCGCCCGTGACCTGCGCGTCTGCTGGATAGGGATGATCGGGATGCGACACGCTCGGTTCGCGGGTGAGGATGTTTCCGAGTATGTATATACTCAGAATTGCTTTATCGGCATCCCTTTATCCTCAGGAGCACCCCACCCATGTCCGTCCGTCAGAGCCTTCTCGCCATCCTCGATCAGGGGCCGTGCTACGGCTACCAGTTGCGCGCCGAGTTCGACCGGCGCACGGGATCCACCTGGCCCCTGAACGTCGGCCAGATCTACAACACCCTCGAGCGGCTCGAACGCGACGGGCTCGTCGAGCGCAGCGAGGCCGACGACCAGGGGCATGTGTACTGGCAGATCACGGATGCCGGATCCGCCGACGTCGCGGCGTGGCTCGCCGCACCCGTGCTGCGCGCTGGCGGCACCCGCGATGAGCTGGCGATCAAGCTCGCCATCGCCGCCACCCTGCCGGGCGTGGACGTCGCCGCCGTCGTGCAGACCCAGCGCCGCGCCTCCCTGCAGCAGTTGCAGGAACTGCAGCACCTGAAGTACGCGGGGCGGGATGTCCACGGCCCCGAAGAACTCGCCTGGTCGCTCGTCGCCGACGCGATGATCTTCGCCGCCGAAGCCGAGGTGCGCTGGCTCGACCACACCGAGCAGCGCTTGGCGATGCAGCCGAAGCAGGCGATGGCGCTCTCGGACGAGCGGCCCAAGCGCGGCCGGCCCGCTCGCAGCACGGCGGAGGCGTCGGCATGAGCCGCCGGGAGATCCGCGAGGCGCGGGAGCGTGCGGCGCAGACGCACGATTCCGCCCAGGTGCCCGGGCCACGGCGCGTGGCGGGCGAGGCGCCCCCGATGCATCCGACGGCTGCACCTGCACGCGCGAATCACGGCACACCCGTCCTGCAACTGGTCGGCGTCTCGCAGCAGTACGGCAAGGGAGCGACTTCGGTGAGCGCCCTGTCGGGGGTGGACCTCGCCGTCTATCCGGGCGAACTCGTCGCGGTGATGGGGCCTTCCGGGTCGGGCAAGTCCACCCTGCTCGCGATCGCCGGGGGCCTGGCCCTGCCCACCTCGGGCGAGGTCGTCGTCGAGGGCGAGCACCTGAGCACCCTGAGCGCTGCGGGCCTGGCGCGGCTGCGCCGCCGGTCGCTGGGCTACGTCTTTCAGGACTTCAACCTCATCCCGACCCTCACCGCCATCGAGAACGTCATCCTGCCGATGGAGCTCGACGGCATCTCGGCGCGCACCGTCAAGCGCGCGGGCCGCGACGCCCTCGACCGCGTGGGTCTTCGGGAGAAGCTCGACGCCTACCCCGACGACCTCTCCGGCGGCCAGCAGCAGCGGGTCGCGATCGCACGCGCGGTGGTGGGCGCGCGCCGCCTCATCCTCGCCGACGAGCCGACGGGTGCCTTGGACTCCGAGACCGGCGAGAAGATCATGGGCGTGATCCGCGGACGGGTGGATGCCGGGGCTGCCGGGATCCTCGTCACCCACGAGCCGCGCCACGCAGCCTGGGCCGACCGGATCATATTCCTGCGCGACGGGCGCGTCGTCGACGAGAGCCGCCGCGACAGCGCGGAGTCGCTGCTGGCGGAGGCGAGCGCGTGAGCACCGGGAACACCGCGAACAGGACGCACAGAGGCTGGTGGGCGCGCTTTCGCGTGACCGTGCGGATGGCTCGGCGCCAGGCGCGCCACACCCTGCGCTCGAGCGTGTTGGTCGCGCTCATGGTGGCGCTGCCGGTCGGGGCGCTGTCGGCAGGCGCGATCCTGATGGACAGTTCGCAGCCCACGACCGCGCAGACGCTCGCCGTGCAACTGGGGCAGAACCAGGGCTTCGTGCAGACCGTGGTGGGGGCCCGGAACTCCTCGCTCCGGCAGCACCCGCTCGAGCCCGACTGGTGGGGGCACACCCACGCCGATACGAGCGGATCGTTCACCCCGCCGAGCGACCCCACGACGACGCTGCCGTCCGGCACGAAGGCGATCCCGGTGTCTCACGCGTTCCCGGTGCGTGTGGCCACCGAGGGCGGCATCGGCGGCATGAACCTCATCGTCGGGGATGTCTGGCAGCCCTCCTTCGCCGGGCGCTTCGACGTGGTCGAAGGACGGGCACCTCAGAACGGCGCCGAGATCATGGCGACCCGGGGAGCCCTCGAACGCCTGGGCGCGAGCCTCGGCGACAGGGTGACGCTGATCGAGCCCGCGTTCGCCCCGACCGTCGTCGGCGTCATCGACTTTGCCGCAGCGGCGGATGCCCGCGAGTTCCTGTTCGCCCCCTGGTCGCAGGCGCGCACTTTCGGCGTCGACGCCCAGCATGCGCGCTGGTACCTGCCCGAGCTGTCGCTGTCGTGGGAGCAGATCCAGCGCGATCTCAACCCCCGCGGGGTCACCGCGCTCTCGCGCGCGGTCGTGCTCGACCCGCCGCCGATCGATCCCGAGATGTTCGGCGCGCCCTCGTACTGGCAGAGGCTCGGACCGCCGCTCATGATCCTCGGCGCGGGCGCGGTCTTCGCCGCCTACCAGGTGCTGCTGCTGGCCGGTGCCGCCTTCGCGGTGAGTTCCCGCCGGCAGCGCCAGGCGCTCGCGACCGCCGCGAGCGTGGGCGCTGCCCCGGCCGAGGTGCGCCGGATCGTGCTGCTGCAGGGCACGGTGCTGGGCCTCGTGGGCGGCCTTCTGGGGCTCGGCCTCGGCGCGGTTGCGGCCTGGGTGTTCCTGCGCCTGGCCGACACGGGAGATCGCACGCAGTTCTGGGGATACAACGTGCCCTGGTGGCTGCTCGCCGCGATCCTGGCCTTCGCGGTCACCATCGGCACGCTCTCGGCCCTGGCCCCCGCTAAGGGTGCCGGGAGCGCCGAGGTGCTCGCGGCCCTGCGCGGGGCGCGCAAGCCCCAGCCCCTGTCCCGTAGACGCCCGGCCTGGGGTTCAGTGCTGCTGGTTGTGGGCTTAGGGCTGACCGTGGTCGGTGCCTTCGCGGCCCTCGCGATGTCCCAGACGGGCGGCGATGCGCTGCCGTGGGATTCTCCCCTGCGCTGGCTCCCCCCGATCGCGATCATCATAGGCCCCCTGCTCGTGCAGATCGGAGTGATCCTCGCTGGAGCGTGGATCCTGCACCTGCTCTCGGGAACCTTCTCGCGCCTGGGGCTGGGGGCGCGCCTGGCCAGCCGCGACGCCGCCGCGAACTCCTCGCGGTCGGTGCCTGCCTTCGCTTCGATCGCCGCGGCGGTCTTCGTCGCGGTGTTCGCGGTGAACATGGTCGGTGCCTCCTTCGCGAGCAACGAGCGCAACCATCTGTACATGGCGCCGTACGGCGGCGCCTACTCAGAGGTGTGGGCCGACACAGCCGAAGGTCGGGTCACCGACGCCGAAATGCTGTCCAGAGAGTTCCTCGGGATCGGTGCCACGGGCGTCGCGACCGTTCAGTGGCCCTATGCGCAGAACCCGCCAAACGAAGAGCGCCGGGATGATCTGCTGCTGCCCCTGGCCGTCCTCCCGGTCTCTGCGCTGTGCACCATGCTCGATCCGGCGGCGGTCGATGCCTGCCTCGCGGAGCGGCGGAACCACTATGGCGATGTCGGCGTTGTCGATCCCGATGACCTCGAGACGGTCCTGGGGACCGCGCTTCCGGCCGTGACCGTGCGCGCCTTCGCCGCGGGTTCCGCGCTCACCTCCGATCCCTTCCTCATCGAGGGAGGCCGCGTCGAGATCGGCTTCTGGCGCAACGCCGAGCTCTGGCAGATGATCGAGGGCGAGGACCGCGTCGTAGGGCCGACCGCCTTCGACCAGGATCGTACGCACGCGGTCTCGTGGACGACGATTCCCGCCATCGCGGTCGATCTGCCGACCATGCGGCGCTACCCGATCCTCATGGCACCCGCCACGGCCGCCCGGCTCGGGATCGTCACGCTGCCGGCGACGGTCATCGCCACCTTCGACGAGCCGCCCAGCGCCCGCGCGATCGACGCGATCAACCAGTTCAGCATGAGCGGCAGCGCGACCGCCAGCGGCGGGGCATTCTGGGTGTCGGTCGAACGCGGGCCGGACAACCCCTTGCCCTGGTACCTGCTGGTGCTCGGGGTCGCCGGGATCCTCGTGCTCGGCGCGAGCGCGGTGTCGATCGGACTTGCCCGCTTCGACGGGCGGGCGGACGATGCGACCCTCGCCGCGGTGGGCGGCACGCGCGGCATCCGGCGCAGCATCTCGTTCTGGCAGGCGATCGTGATCGCCGGGATCGGGGCGTGGTGCGGGGCGCTGACCGGGATCCTGCCCAGCTGGGGCTTCGTGCAGGCGAGCTACGGACTGCGCGTCACAGACTTCCCGTGGCTGCTCATCGCCGGGATCGCCGTCGGCCTGCCGCTGCTGGTCGCCGCCAGCGCCTGGCTGATCTCGCCCCGTCCCGCGGTGCTCACCCGCCGCACGGCGATCGCGTGAGGCGGGTGCCGCGTTTCGACTCGCCCCGCTCGCTCAACGACCGAGGGTTGTCGGTCGTTGAGCGAGGACGCCACAGGCGACCGAGACGAAACGTGGTGGGTGTCGCGCACCGGTGACCGCGTTCCGACTCGTCCCGCTCGCTCAGCGACCGGGACGACGACCGGGAACGCGAGAAGCCGGCCCGCACGGGGCCGGCTTCCGGCGTTGCTACGGCTCAGTCCTTCTTCTTCAGCGCGTTGGCGACAAAGCCCACGACCGTCGCGACGATCGCTCCCATGACACCACCGCCGACCAGGTTGCCGGCGATTTCGGCCATCCCCACACCCGCCTCGGGAGTGGCCATCATGTTCTGGACGATCGCGGTACCACCGGCACCACCGGCCGCACCGAGGACACCGTTGATGATCGGCCCCAGCTTGTTCTGCTTGACGCCGGCGCCCGCGCCGACACCACCGGCTGCGCCGCCGAGGATCCCCAAGATCCATTCCATGTGCTTTTCCCTTTCCTCTCGCGGGCACCGTTGCCCGCACCGGTGAGACTACCGCTCTTCGCGCTCTCGTAACAGCAGCGACGGGCGCAACGTTTCGACTCGCTGCGCTCGCTCAACGACCAGCAGGCCGCAGGCCCGAGACGAAACGCAGCAGTCCGCTACGACGCCAGAGCCTCCGCGGGGGCGGTCTGGGCGGCGAGCGAGATCACGCCGTAGTCCCAGCCCTTTCGGCGATAGACGACGCTCGGCTGGTCGCTGCGCGCGTCGATGAACAGGAAGAAGTCGTGCCCGACCAGCTCCATCCGGTCGACGGCCTCCTCCACGGTCATCCACTCGGCGTCGAACTCCTTGGTGCGAATGACGACGGGTGAGTAGGCATCCTCTTCCTCAGCGATGATCGGGATGCTGCCGGTCGCCACCGCGCGGATGACATCGACCGACGCCGGCTGCACATCGATCCCGGTGAAGGCCCCGATCCCTTTCTCGAAGTGGGCGCCTCGGGCATCGTTACGGGTGTCGACGCGCTTGCGCTTCGCGCGACGCAGCTGCTCGGTCATCTTGTCCAGCGCCAGGTCGAGGGCGGCGAACTTGTCGGGATCCGTCGCCTCGGCGCGCACCACCGGACCCTTGCCGAGCAGGGTGAGCTCGACGGTGTCGTCGGTGGCGCGGCCGTTGTGATGCGCGCGCTGGGTGACCTTCACATCAAGGCGCTGCGCGCGGGGGGCGAGGGATCCGATACGGGCCGTTTTCTCTTCGACCACGGTCCTGAACCGGTCCGTGATGCCCACTCCGACACCGACGATGCTCGTTTCCATCCTTGCCTCCTTGATCCGGTCCGCCCGGCAGGGGGCGAACGCGCGGTCGCCTTGTGACCCCCACGGTAGCCTGCTCCCGCGCTTCTGTCACCCCTCTGACCGCTCTTTCTCAGAAAGCGCGAAGCCACGCCCGCCGCGACGGGGAGTTGCGGCCACGGCGACGGCCAGCGCGACCCGGAAACCCGCACGGCGCAGGGTGCGCTCGGCCTCCGCGAGGGTGGCCCCCGTCGTCATCACGTCGTCTAGGAGCACCACCGTGCGAAGCGGGCAGGGACGCCGCGACGGGCGCATCGTGCCGCGGACGTTGCGCTCGCGCGCGCGGATCGAGAGCGCGCGCTGGTCTGCTGCCGCCCGCGCGGGCAGCAGCAGACGCCGCGTGCGATACCCCGCGTGCCGGGCCAGCAGCTCGGGCACGCGGAAGCCGCGACGACGAAAGGCCGCACGGCTGGTCGGGACGGGCACGACGACCGCACCCGGCGGCACGCCCGCCTCGCGCAGCGCCGACCGGAGTGCCCGGCCGAGCGGCCGGGCGAGCGCCGTGCGGCCCTGCTCTTTGAGGGTGCGGATGACGCGGGCGGGGATGCCGTCGAACCCGACGGCGGTGAAGACCGGCAACCCCGAGGGCAGGCGGTGCTGTCGCACGCGCGGCGCGAGGGCTGTTCGGCAGGTCTCGCACAGAAGAGTCGCGGGGGCATCGCACCCGGCGCAACGGCTCGAGAAGACGAAGCCGAGCACCTCCTCGGCAATGCGGGCGGCAGCGAGCGGAACGGTCATCCCCCGAGCATGGCGCGAAACACGGGCGGGATGCCACGGCATCCCCGTCACGCGAACAAGCCGGCAACACACCGCCCTTGTGCAGAGCGGGTCGACCCGCCGCCTGCGCGAGGCCCCAGGCCCCTCGCCTCCCTCGAGCCAACGCTTCGCGTTGCACCGAGCCTCCGAGGCACCTGGGCCTGGCTCAGGGACCGGATCTGCCCAGGACCTGGGCTCCCTCAGGGACCGGCCGCGTCACTTCCCTGACTGCGTGGCGAGCACGAGCACCCCGGTCATCGAGACCTGCCAGCTCGTGCCGCGACGAACCGACACCACCCCGCCCGAGCTCAGCAGCCGCGCCCCCGAGATCACGTTGGCCCCGGCGATGGCGACCGTGTCGCCCGTGACGATCGAGGTCGCCGCTGGCCCCCCGATCACGCGCTCGATCAGCTGCATCGTCTCGCCGTCGCGAGTGAGCACGCCCAGGGCGTCCTCACCGAGCCAGGCGAGCCCGAGCCCCGGCCCCGGCAGTCGGCTGAGCTGCTCGAAGGGGCCGAGCGCCTGCGGCACCCCTTCCGCATCGCGCAGGATCCCGGCCAGGCCCACCCACTCCTGCCCGCCGATCGTCACGGTCGCGGCGACCCGCGCACCATCCGGTGCCACCCGCAGGTGCGAGATCGCTGACGCCTCTTCCCACGCCGAGGCGATCGGCACGGGATCCCCCTCGAGCGACCACGCCAGAAGCTCCTGCGGCAGGTGTCCCGGCACCGTCCAGATGTAGCCGTTCGTGTCGAACACCGGAGCGATGAGGCCTGCGCGATCATCCCGTTCGACGATCACCCCGTCGGCGACCCAGGCCGCCACGCCTGACTCGAACTGCACGGCCGCGCTCGTACTGTCGCCGGCCAGATCGATCGACGCGACGGTGCCGGCAACGGCGACGATCGGCGCGCTGACCCCCGGGATCTCGGTGATTTCGGCACCGACACTCGTACTCGGGCCGAAGGCCTCGGCGGTGAGCACGAGCGTGTTCGAGTCGATCCGGTTCGACACGGTTTCGACCGGCTGCGACGGCAGCTCCCGGCCGTCGACCATGAACCGCACCTGGCTGATCCCGGTGCCTGCAAGGCTCCGTTCGAGCTGCGTGCGCATGCGTCCGAGCGTCAAGGCATCCAGCGACAGTGCGAACGACGACAACGCCACCTCGGCGACCATGTCGTCACCACCCACCGGAACGGCAGGGTGGGCGAGCTCGACCTCGGGGGGGAAGGCCGACCGCACCGCATCGGCGAGCCAGTCGCTCGGAGCGCCGTTCACGACGGCCTGGGTGATCGCGGTCACGATCGTGTTGCGGCGGGGGAACCAGCGCGGGTCGGGGACCAGGTGCTCCCAGGACTGATCGAAGTACTGCAGCGAGTAGCGCTTGAAGACCCGCTGGAAGGAGTCCTCGTCGAGGATGATCCCGTCGGGTGCCGAGACGATCCGCCACTGCCCCTCGTCGTTGCGCTTGAGCTCGTAGGGCGCCCGCGCGCTCGTGCCGGTGGACTCGCTGTAGGAACCGGCCGCATCGACGGTGGCGACCGGCGTGAGGGTGACCTCCACGCGAGCCTCGGTGGCGTTCGCACCCTCGGCGTCGCTGACCACCGAACGGCTCACGCGAGAGCGGTCGATCGAGACGCCCGACTCGGGATGCCACCGGCCGGCCAGTTCCGGCGAGAGGAAGAACTGCCGGGCGATCGACCACCCGCCTGCGGGGCTGCTGCCCGCGCCGATGAAGCCGAGCACGATCTGCTCCGGTGAGGCATCGACTGCAGGCCCGCGCGGCAGGAACGTGACGTCCACGCTCGTATTCACTTCGCCCAGCGGCAGTCCGATGTTGACCGGGCCGCTCGTGGGCAGGCCCGAGCAGGCGGTCAGTGCCAGGGCGAGTACGGTCAGCGCCGCGAGCTGGCGCGGGCGAGCGGGGCTCATCGGCGGTCTCCTTCCAGGTCGCGCAGCAGTTGCGAGAGCTGGATCGGCTGCGTCATGCCGCCGAGCTCTGCCCGGCTGTCGTCCGGTTCGAGCGAGACGGGCGAGGTCCCGTCGAGCGCCTCGTCACCGCGCGGGAGGGTCAGCACGAAGTTCGATCCCGCGCCCGGCTGCGACCACACCTGCAGCTGGCCCCCGTGCAGATGCGCATCACCGAGCGAGATCGACAGGCCGAGCCCCGTACCCCCGATCGTGCGCTGGCGTGAGGGGTCGGCACGCCAGAAGCGGTCGAAGACGCGCTCGGCGTCCTCGGGGGTCATCCCCGGGCCGAAATCGCGCACGCCTGCGGCGACCGCGCCCTGGCTGCTGTCGACGGTGACGACCACCGGGCGCCCCTCGCCGTGCTCGATCGCGTTGCCGATGAGGTTGCGCAGTATCCGGCGCACGCGCCGCGGATCCATCTCGACCGGTGTGTAGCCGCCGGGCGCGACCAGGCGCAGCTCACTGCCGCGACCGGAGGCGAGCGGACCCATCTGCTCGATGACGTCCTCGGCGACCTGGGCGAGGCTCGCGGGTTCGAGTTCGAGCTGCACCGAGCCCGCGTCGTAGCGACTGATCTCGAGCAGGTCGCCCAGCAGCTGCTCGAAACGTTCGACCTGGGTGTGCAGCAGCTCTGCCGTGCGTGCCGTCGTCGCGTCGAAGCTCTCGCGCTGGTCGTTGATCATGTCAGCGGCCAGGCGGATCGTGGTCAGCGGCGTGCGCAGCTCGTGCGAGACGTCGGAGACGAAGCGCTGCTGCACGAGCGAGAGCTCGACGAGCTCCTTGATCTGCGACTCGATGCTGTCGGCCATCGCGTTGAACGAGCGCCCGAGCACGGCCAGTTCGTCCTCGCCCCGCACGGGAATGCGCACGCCGAGCTCTCCGGAGGCCAGGCGCGCACTGGTCTCGGCGGCTTCGACGATGGGCACCGAGAGGCTGCGCAGCACGAACCAGGCGATGCCCGCGATGATGGCGACCAGCAGGATGCCCGCAAACCAGAGCGTCCGCTGCACGAAACCGAGCGTCTGCTCCGGTCCGGATAGGTCGTAGGCGATGTACAACTCGTAGGACGCCACATCCGGCACCGTGATCTGCTGCCCCACGACGATCCCCGGTGTGAGCGCGCCCGCGGCATCCCGAAGCTCCAACGACTGCCACCACTGCGTCTCGGGTGCCGCCATGACCTGTTCTCGCAAGTCCTCGCTCAGCATGCTCGCCGTCAGTCCCCCCGTCGACACGTCGACGTCGGTCACGGGGGTCTCTTCGGTCCCGATCCGGAAGACCGCGATCCGCTCCGAGGTCGAGTAACGGGCGATGTTGTCTACCACTGCCAGCATCAGATCCTGCAGGACGCCGCGCTCCCCGTGCACGTCGGCCTGATCCAGCATTTCGCGCTGCACCTGGCCGACCGCCCGCTGCGCTTCGTCCAGCACCTGCTGCTTGCGCGAATCGAACAGGTCGTTCTGGATGAACACCGCCATGCCGACCAGGGTCACCAGGATCGAGAAGGAGGTCAGCAGCAACGTGACCGACAGCGTGCGAAAGCTCAGCGAACGCCGCCAGGCCGAGCGCAGGGACCCCGGCCAGTCGCGCCAGCCGCCGCGGACGAAGGTCGGCCCCGTCGTCGGTCCCAGGGTCATCTGACGCCCTAGCCCGCGCTCCCCGCGCGGTAGCCGACGCCGCGGACGGTCAGCACGACCTTCGGGTTGTCGGGGTCGATCTCGACCTTCGCGCGCAGGCGCTGCACGTGCACGTTCACCAGGCGCGTGTCGGCTTTGTAGTGGTAGCCCCAGACCTGTTCCAGCAGCATCTCGCGCGAGAAGACCTGCTGGGGCTTGGCGGCCAGCGCCGCCAGGAGCTGGAACTCCAGCGGCGTGAGCGCGATGACCTGCTCACCTCGGCGCACCTCGTGCGCGTCGACGTCGAGTTCGAGATCGCCCACGCGCAATACGCCCGTGGTCGTCGCCGAAACCGGCCTCAGGCGGGTGCGGATGCGAGCGATCAGCTCTTTGGGGTTGAAGGGCTTGACGATGTAGTCGTCGGCACCGACTTCGAGGCCGTGCACGACATCGGCGGTGTCGCCGCGAGCCGTGAGCATGATCACCGGCACGCCGGACTCGGCGCGAATCTGACGGCAGATCTCGATGCCGTCCATTCCGGGCAGCATGAGATCCAGCAGCACCAGGTCGGGGCGCTGCACGCGCCACTCGTCGACGGCGAGAGCACCGTCGGCGCAGAACACCGGTTCGAAGCCCTCGGTGCGCAGCACGATCCCGATCATCTCGGCGAGCGCCGTGTCGTCGTCGACGACGAGGATGCGTGAGGTCATGGCTCGACTTTCTCCACGTGGCGGGCGGCGTGGGTCGCCGCACTGGATTCAGGTTACTTCACCCGGTGCCCAGCCGCCTGGGATTCCGCCCGGGCCGTGCCCAGAGCGCGCACGATGTGAAACGATGGAGCGCAGACCGATGGGAGCGCCGTGAGCGGACAGAGCTGGACCCCCGCGCCGAAGTGGGGCATCGTGCCGCTGCATCCGATGGATTTCGGGATGATCCTCGGAAAGTCCTTCTCGGCACTGCGACACAACCCGAAGGTGCTGTTCGGCTTCGCGGTACTGATTCAGCTCGTCGTCGTGGGGGCCGCGACCTTCATCCTCAACTACACTCTGGTCGCCGCCGCGCTGCGACTGGACTCGCTCTCGGTCTACTCGCCCGATTTCGAAGCGATCCTGGCCGGCACGCTCGCCTGGACGCTCATCGCCTCGTTCCTGGTGGGTCTGGCCTCATCGGCGCTGACGGCGATCGTGCAGGGCGTCGTCGCCGCTGACATCGGCTATGCCGCCGTGGGCGAGAAGGCTACGCTGCGTCAGATCTGGCGGCGGATGCGTCCGGCGATCTGGCGGCTGCTCGCCTTCTCACTCCTTCTGGCGCTGTTCGGATTCGGCCTGATCGCGGCGACCATCGGGATCGGGATCGGATTCGCCGCGGGCCTGCTCGGAACGAGCCCCGCAGCGGCGGGCATCGGGATCCTCGTCGCGGTCCTGGCCGGACTCGCGGCCATCCCCCTGGCCATCTGGCTCGGCACCAAGCTTCTGCTGGTACCGTCGGTGCTCGTCCTGGAGTCCACGACCCTTCGCGAAGCGATGGTGCGGTCGTGGCGGCTCACTCGCGGCCGCTTCTGGTTCGCCTTGGGGCTGGTCGTCGTGGTCAACGTCATCATGACGGTCGCAGCGCTAGTGATGAGTATTCCGGCGGAGTTGCTCTCGTCGTTTCTCAGCGACATCATGTCGCCCACCGGGAGTCCTGGCACCGTCAATGTGCTCGGCGTGATCGTCGGGGAGATGCTGCCGCAACTGCTCGTGATCGTGGTGCAGGCCGTCGGGGCTGTCGTGGGGTGCACGGTCGGCGTGCTGGTCCACATCGACTGCCGGATGCGCTACGAGGGGCTCGATCAGACGCTTCTGACCTACCTGGAGCGGCGCGACCAGGGTGCCAGCGAGCAGGTGCTCAGTGATCCCTTCGCCGTCGATCCGCTGCGGGCCGTGCCTGCCGGTGCCCGCCCGATCGCTCCCGTTCCTCGCTACGGTCCGCCGCCTGCCGGATACGGCGCTCCCCCCGGATATCCGCACCCCGGCTACGGCCCACCGGGACAGTACGCGCCGCCTCCGGGATACTACGCACCGCCCGGCTACGCTCCCCCGTCCGGATTCCCGCCGGCTCCCGGCTACGCCCCGATGCCTCCGGGATCCGCCGCGCCCGGAGCGCCCGGGGTGCCGACACCCCCGTACGCGCCGGCACCCGAGGCGCCGGCATCGGACGCGCCAGAGCCCTCGCCCACCTGGACCGCTCCGGGATCCGATTCGCGATGATCCTGCGGGGGGAGTGGATCATCCCGGACGGCGATGAAGCACGGCGCTGGGCCGAGGAGGAGCTTTCGCGCACGGTCTACGCCGAGGCGAAGCCGACCGCCTTCGATCTGTGGGCGCGGGATGTCGGACGGTTCCTCGGCGAGCTGTTCTCGGGCGAGGGCGGCAGTTCGGCGGCCCCCGGGGCGATCGTCGTCGTCATCGTGATCGTCATCGGCGCGCTTCTGGCCGCGCTGCTGTACTGGGGGATCCCGCGGCGCTCCCGCACCCGCCCGCGGCAGGGCTTCGATCTGCTCGGTGACGCCGACGACCGCGACGCCGCGCAGCTGCGGGCGGATGCCGCACGCAGCGCCCGCGACGGAGACTTCTCCGAGGCGACGATCCTGCGCTACCGGGCCCTGGCTCGAAGCCTGCTCGAACGCGATCTCATCGATCCGGCACCCGGCGCGACCGCGCAGGCCATCGCGCGCGAGACCGCCGTGATCTTCCCCGGTGAGGGCGCGGAGCTGGCCGGGGCCGCCGCCGCCTTCGACGAGGTGCGCTACCTCGGCTTCGCCGGCACCGCCGAACGCTACGAGCACCTCGTCGAACTCGACGACCGCCTGCGCGCGCACGCCCCGATCCTGATCGACGCATGAGCGAGACCGTCCTGCCCACGACGGCCGCGCCGCCCCCGGCCGGGCGTCGCGGACGCGTGCTCGGGTGGATGCTGGTGGGCCTGCTCGTCCTTGCCGTCGGGATGTTCAGCCTTCTCGTGATGGCACGCGCACCCGACCGGCATCCCGCGATGGATCCCGAGGGGCCGGCCGCCAGCGGCACGATGGCGCTGGCGGAGATCCTGCGCGCCCAGGGCGTGGAGATCACCGTCGTGCGTACGCGAACAGCCGCCGTGAGCGCACTGCGAGGGGACTCGACGCTGGTCTTCGCGCACCCCCCGGCGCTCTCGGACGAGGCCGTGCGCCGTCTCGTGGATGCCGCAGACCACACCGTCATCGTCACGGCGAGCGCGCGGCTGCTGCGCCTGTTCGACCTCGGGCGGGACGCACTCCTGGCCGCCGAGCCCGTGGCATCCGGATGCGACTGGCCGCCCTTCTCGCGGGTCGGAAAGATCCTTCCGACGCGCATGTTCGTCCCGGCTGCCGGTGTCACGGGCTGCTTCGCAGACACCGAGGGCGGTGCTGCCGTGCTGCTGGACCAGCGCGGCGGACGCACCCTGGCGCTGCTGGACGGCTCGGCACTGCTGGCCAACGAACACCTCGCCGAAGACGGCAACGCGGCCCTGGGCCTGGCACTGCTCGGGCAGACCGGGCACGTGGTCTGGTACGTCCCCTCGCTCGCCGACAGCGACCTGGAACGCGGCAGCTCCGACACGCTCGGCTCGCTCACCCCCGACTGGGTTACCCCCGCCATCGTGCTGCTGATGCTCGCTGGCCTGGCCGCGGCGATCTGGCGCGGGCGACGCTTCGGACCGCTCGTCGAAGAGACGCTGCCGGTGACGGTGCGGGCTTCTGAGACCATGCAGGGCCGCGCGCATCTGACCGCCAGGACGGGGGATGCCGCGCACGCCGCCGCGGCGCTGCGCGCCGGCAGCGTCGCGCGCCTGGCCGGGCGGCTCGGGCTCCCGGCGCGGGCGACGATCGGCGAGGTCGCCGATGCTGCAGCCGATCGCCTGCGCACCCCCCGCATCGATCTGCGCGACCTGCTGGAAGGCCCCCTCCCCCGAACCGACCCCGAGCTGATCGACTTCGCACGTCTTCTCGGCGACCTCGAGGAGGCCGTCGAGAACCGCGTGCACACCGAAAGGAGCACCCCGTGAGCACTGACAAGAAAAGCGATGCCGCGCTGCGCGAGGCGATGCATCGCGTCCGCGTCGAGATCGACAAGGCCGTCGTCGGGCAGGCAGGCACCGTCACGGGGCTCCTGGTCGCCCTGCTCGCGCGCGGCCATGTGCTGCTGGAGGGTGTGCCCGGGGTCGCGAAGACCCTCGTGGTGCGTGCCTTCGCGCGGGCGCTGGGCCTGAACACCAAACGCGTGCAGTTCACCCCCGACCTGATGCCGGGAGACGTCACCGGATCGCTCGTCTACGACGCGCGCACGGGCGAGTTCGAGTTCCGCGCGGGGCCGGTGTTCACGAACATCCTGCTCGCCGACGAGATCAACCGCACGCCGCCCAAGACCCAGGCGGCTCTGCTGGAGGCGATGGAGGAGCGGCAGGTCTCCGCCGACGGCGAGAGCCGGGCGCTGCCGGATCCCTTCCTGGTCGCCGCGACCCAGAACCCGATCGAGCACGAGGGCACCTACCCGCTGCCCGAGGCGCAGCTGGACCGCTTCCTGATGAAGCTGCTCGTGGGCGTCCCCGAGCGCGAGGCGGAGGTCTCGGTGCTGCGCCTGCACGCCGACGGCTTCTCGCCGCGGGGCCTGACCGGCGTCGAGCCGGTCGTGACGGCCGACGAGATCCGCGCGGCGCAGGATGCGGCATCCGCCGTCGAGGTCACCGCCGACGTGCTCGGATACATCGTCGACCTCGCCCGCGCGACCCGGCAGGCGCCCTCCGTGCAATGGGGGGCGAGCCCGCGCGCGTCGACGGCGCTGCTCGCGGCGGCCAAGGCCTGGGCCTGGCTGAACGACTCGCCGGCGGTCACCCCCGATCACGTGCAGACGATGCTCGTGCCGGTGTGGCGGCACCGCCTGCAGTTGCGTCCGGATGCCGAGATGGAAGGCGTCTCGGCCGACGCCATCCTCACCTCGGTGGTGCAGCAGACGAGGGTGCCCATCTAGTGTTCGTCACCGGCCGCTTCGCACTCGTCCTCGGTGCGGGGGTGATCCCCGTGGTGCTGCTGGGGATGCTCGGCGTGCCCGCCTGGGCGGTGGTCGGCGGCTGGGTGGTGCTGTGCGCGCTGCTGCTCTGGTTCGACCTGGCGCTGACGGCCTCGCCGCGGCAGGCGGTCGTCACACGGCGGGTGCCTGAGCGCGTGCGGCTGGGCGAACCGGTCGCGACGAGCGTGGCGGTGCAGAATCAGGGATCCCGGACGCTCCGCGTGCTGCTGCGGGACGCCTGGCAGCCCACCGCGGGCGCGAACGGCGGGCGCGCCCGGCTCACGATCCCGCCCGGCGAGCGGCGGCGAGCCGACATCCCCCTGTCGCCGAGGCGGCGCGGCGAACTCGCGAGCACCTTCGTGATGCTGCGCAGCCCCGGGCCGCTGGGACTCGCCGGACGCCAAGCCCGCCATGACGTGCGGGGTGCCATCCGGGTGCTGCCCGCCTTCGCCTCGCGCAAGCACCTGCCTTCGCGCCTGGCGCGCCTGCGCGAGCTCGACGGCAACACCAGCATCCAGGTGCGCGGCCAGGGCACCGAGTTCGACTCGCTGCGCGAGTACGTGCGCGGCGACGACGTGCGCTCGATCGACTGGCGCGCCACCGCCCGGGCTGGCACGACCATGCTGCGCACATGGCGGCCCGAGCGCGACCGGCAGGTGGTGATCCTGATCGACACCGGCCGCACGGCCGCCGCGCGCGTGGGCGACGGAACGCGGCTGGACGCCTCATTCGAGGCGGCACTGCTGCTGGCGGCGCTGGCCACGCGCGCCGGCGACCATGTGCACCTGCTGCTGTACGACCGCGTCGTGCGCGCACGGGTCACAGGCGTCGAGGGCGCGGCGCTGCTTCCGGCGATGACGGATGCCATGGCCCCGGTGCACGCGCGCCTGGTCGACACCGACTGGCTGGGGGCGTTCAGCGCCATCCGCACGGTCACCACCCGCCCCTCGCTCGTGGTCGCGCTCACCGCGCAGGACTCCCCCGAGACGGCACGGAGCTTTCTGGGGGCCTTCCCGGTGGCGACCCGCGCGACGACGTTCCTCGTCGGCTCGGTCAGCGACGAGGCCATCTCGCGGCTCGCCCGCGCACGCGGCTCGCGCGAGGAGATCTACCTCGCGGCTGCCGCCGAGCGGACCATGCGCGAGGCCGATACCGTCGCCGATGCGATCCGCCGCGCCGGGGGCGAGGCGATCAGCGCCGACCCCGAAACGCTCCCGCCGCGCATCGCCGATCGCTACCTCGAGCTGAAGGCCGCCGGCCGCCTCTGACCCCCGTCCCGGGCGCTCAGCCTCGCCCCGGACGCTCGCGCTGCCCTTTCCTGTTCGCGCTGCTCGAATAGCAGCAGCGTGAACAGGTTTCCGCACCGCGAGCGTCCGAAGGAGGTGGGGGATGCTACTTCTTGGCGGCCTTCTTGGCTGCGGGCAGCTTGTCGTGCGTGTTCAGCACGCGGAAGACCGCCGCCGCGAGCGCGCCACCGACGACCGGTGCGAGCAGGTACAGCCAGAACATGCTCCACTCGAAGGCACCCGTGATCGACAGGCCGAGGGCGACGGCGGGGTTGAACCCGCCACCCGAGAAGCCGCCGAGGGCTGCCACGCCGATAAAGATGGTCGTACCAATGGCCAGGCCGTAGAAGGAGTTGTTCGCATGGTCCTTCGAAGTGGCGACGTTGAGCACCACGAAGACCAGGACGAAGGTCCACAGCGCCTCGACGAAGAAGGCCTGACCCACATCGGCGACCGTCACGGCGGCATCGAACCCCTTGGGCCACAGGATGAAGCTCAGCGCTGCCGCGAGCGCCGCTCCGATGCCTTGCGCCACGACGTAGGCGACCAGGGTGGTCGCGTCGATCGCGCCGCGCAGCCACACGCCGACCGAGACGGCAGGGTTCAGATGCCCGCCCGAGATGTGGCCCGTGGCGTACACCATGATCATGAGCGCGAGGCCGATCACGAGGGCGATCAGCGGGCCCCCGCTGTTGAGCGCGCCGATGATGGCGAAGACGAAGACGAACGTGCCGACGAGTTCGGCCACTGCACTGCGAAGCGTGCCAGTCATGCGGTTTCTCCTTGTTTCCGTGGCGAGAAGCGCCTCTCTGCGCCTCGCGCGATCTGGCCCCTACGCTAGTGCACGCGCGGCGCGGTTTCGAGCAGCACGCGCAGCATCCCCCGCCGCATCGTTCGGGATGCCGCGGCCGTGCGTGCATTCGCGCCTCACCCCGCGACGAGCCGGGGCGTGCCCGCCTCCCACTCGACCAGGTCACCCGTCTCACCCGCCCGCACCGCACGGCGGCCGATCAGCAGCATATAGACCAGAAGCACGCCCAGCGCCGCGACTCCGATCCCGATCTTCACCGGCCACGGCAGCGACCAGCCGGTGATGAATCCCTCGACGAGCCCGGCGAGAAAGAGGAAGAAGACGAGACCCAGAGCGACGGTGGCAAGCGCCCTGCCCTCGGCGGCGAGGGCCTCTGCGCGGCTGCGGTGGCCGGGCGCGACCCACGCCCAGAACAGGTGCAGGCCCGCCGCGCCCGCGACGAAGAGGCAGGTCAGCTCCAGCAGACCGTGCGGCAGGATGTAGAGGACCATGATGTCCGCCCGGTCGTGCGCAGCCATGATCGCGCCGATGACGCCGAGGTTCATCGCGTTGCCCACGAGCACCGCCAGCGGCCAGACGCCCGTGATCCCGAAGACCACGCACTGCATGGCGAGCCAGGCATTGTTCGTCCAGACCATGCCCATGAAGATCGCGGCGTGATTCTCGGTGTAGTAGTCGACGAAGTCCCGATCGGCGATCTGCTTCAACTCCTCGGACGAGGCAAGGCTCGCCAGCAGCGCCGGATCGCGCGAGATCCAGATCGCCACGAGCCCGGCAATGGCGATGAAGGCCACCGCGATCACGAGCGTCGTCCAGCGCAGCCGGTACAGCGCCGCCGGAAGCTGCCGGACGAAGAAGCGCGAGACCTGCGTGAGCACGCTGTCCGAGGCCCCGGTCAGCCGCAGCCGTGCGGCAGCGAGCACGGTGGACAGATAATCGCCCTGTGGGGTCGTCCCCACCGAAGTCTTGAGCTCGGCGAGGTCGGCGGATGCTGCGCGGTACCGGGCGATGAGCTCGTCGACCCCCGCGCCGTCCAGGCGCGCACGGCTGAGCTGCTCGAGCCGTGCCCACTCGGCCCGGCGCGCATCGGTGAGAGCGTCGGCATCCATTTGATTTACTGTACTCATGTCTTCTGTCGCCGACGCCTCCGAGGTGCTCTCGGGCGAGGCGGTCGCGATCGATGTGCAGCCGGTCGGCTTCTTCATGCGGGCGCTCGGAGCGCTCATCGACATGCTCGTCACGTTCGCGGTGATCCTTCTCGGGATCCTGCTGATGGTCTGGATGAGCACCCAAGGAATGCTCACCGAGGCCATCGCGCGCATCCTGTGGGTCGTGACACTCGCGACCGGCATGGTGGTGGTCCCCTGCACCCTCGAGGTCCTCACCCGCGGGCGCAGCCTCGGCAAACTCGCCATCGGTGGGCGGATCGTGCGCATCGATGGCGGCACGACCGGCTTTCGCCACGCCTTCATCCGCGCGCTCACCGGGGTTCTCGAGATCTACTTCACCCTCGGTGCCGGGGCGATCCTCGCCGGTGCCTTCTCGGCGCGCTCGCAGCGTCTGGGGGACATGATCGCCGGCACCTACAGCCAGCGCCTGCGCGCCACCGCGCCGCGGCCGCACGTGCCGATCATGCCCGCGACCCTGGCGGCCTGGGCACCCTTGGCCGACGTCGCGCGCCTGCCCGATCGTCTCGCCCGCCGCATCGGGCAGTTCTTGCAGAATGCGGATCAAATGACCCCGGATGCCCGCGTGCGGATCGCCCATGAGCTCGCCGATCAGACCCGCGAGTACGTCTCACCGCAGCCGTCTGCACCCCCCGAGCAGATCCTCATCGCCATGACGATCCTGCGTCGTGAACGCGAGCACCGCGCCCTGCGCCTGGCTGACGAGCGCATGCAGCGACTGATCGGGCAGCGGCGCTGAGACACGACCTCGGCGGCTCTGGATCGCGTCGCAGAAACAGGGGATGATGGCACTATGACACCGCTCTCGGATCGGCGGAACCTTCCGCTCCTGATCGCACTGGGAGCGGCAGCGCTCCTGGTGGCGATCTCGCTCATCGTGGTCCTCACGCGCGGCGCTCCCGTCGCGATGCATCCCGACTCCCCAGAGGGCGTCGTCCAGCGTTACGCCCAGGCGGTCATCGATGACGATCTGCACACCGCGCGAGGGCTGCTGGCACCGAGCCGGGCCGCTCAGTGCGAAGAGATGACCCCGGAACCCGACCCGGGCATCCGTCTCACTCTCGTCCGCACCGACGAGCGCGAGAACACGGCGACGGTGCACGTCGAGATGTCCGTGTCGAGCGGAAACGGGCTGTTCGGGCCCTCTGACTCGGTCTGGCGTGAGAGCTTCGACCTGGAGCGCACCCCCGAGGGCTGGGGGATCACGCGCGCTCCCTGGCAGTTCATGGTCTGCACGGAGGGAGAGAAGTGAGCATCGTGACGACCCCCGCACCCTCGGGCGCGGCCCCCGCAGCATCCGGCGTCGTGCGCCGGTGGATCCTTTTCACGATCCTCTACGTCCTGGTGATCCTGGCCGCCAGCGGCATCGGGGCCCTCATCGGCTGGATGACCGACAGCACCCCGGACAAGGGAACCTACGCCATCCCCACCTGGCTCGCCTACGCCTTCATCGCCGGCCCTCTGGCGGTACTGCTGTGGTGGTTGCTCTGGCGTCGTCTGGATGAGGCCGACCGCGGCTCCTACGCCTGGCCGCTGTATCTCGCGGCTGTCTACACCCTCTCGCTCGTGTACTTCACGACCGCCGCGCTGAGCGTCGCGAGCGGGCTGCTCACCCGGGACTGGCAGCCCTGGATGCCGATCGGCGGCGCGCTCGCCTGGTTCCTGGTCTGGATCGCGCACCGTTGGATGCTGCGCCACCGCACCAGGCACCCGCTGCGTCTGGCCGCCCTCCCTCTGATTCTGGGGGCCGCCTTCGGCCTCGGCGTCATGGCGTTCAACGCCGCCCGCGTTCTGCAGAGCCTGTTCGCACAGGCCTTCTCGGGCACCACCACGCAGATCGGCACCTCCTGGTGGATGGAACTGCTCGGTGCCCTGGTGTGGTGCGCGGGCGGAGTGCTCATCTGGTGGTGGCACTGGCGTCGCGACGGGGTCCACGCCCTGCGGGGCGGCTTCGCCGATGTCGCCCTGCTGATCACCGGCGTCTTCGGGGCGGTGCTGGCGAGCCTGATCGCGGCGAGCGCGCTGCTGTCGATCGGGATGCGCACTGCGTGGGCGCCGTCGGTCAGGTCGCACGACATCGTCGCGGACCTGAGCGTCGCCCTGGCCGCCCTGCTGATCGCGGCGCCGGTGTGGCTGTATCACCGTCGCGCGGCCCTGGCCCGCGACGAGGGCGCCCGCTCGGCGGTGCGGCTGATCGAATCCGGCGTCGGGATGGTGGGACTGGCCGCGGGGCTCGGCGTCGTCGTCAATGCTGCCTTGGCTTCGCTGGACACGCCGCTGGTCGGCGGCGGTGCCCACGTGCTGCTGTTCCACGGACTGTCGGCGATGATCGCGGGCGGGGTGCTGTGGTTCCTCGCCTGGAAGCCGTTGCGCGTCGACGAGGGTGCCGGGGACCCCGCGCGCCGCATCTATCTGGTGGTGATCTTCGGCGCGAGCGCTGTCGCTGCCGTCGGTGCCGTGGTGACGATCGGCATCCGTCTGTTCGAGCTGGGTTTCGAAGACGGCGGCAGCGCGGTGGAGCGGATCCGCACGCCGCTGGGCGTCCTGCTCGCCGCGGCGCTCGCGGCTGGCTACCACTTCGCGATCTGGCGGCGCGACCGTGCGCTGGCCCCGGCAGCGGCCCCCGTGCGCCGGATCGGTCAGGTCGTGCTCATCGGTCAGACCGAGGATCCGGAGTTCGCCCGGGCGGTCACGGCCGCGACAGGCGCCCGTGTAGCGGTCTGGCAGCGCGCGGATGCCCCGGGCGTCGTCGCGACCGAGAAGGTCATCGAGGCACTCGCCGCGGTGGTCGCACCGCGCGTGCTGGTCCTCGCGGGTTCCCGAGGTGCGGTGGAGGTCATCCCGCTGGCCGATTGAGGATCAGTACCGGTACTGATCCCGCTTGTACGGTCCGTCCACGGGCACGTCGATGTAGTCGGCCTGCGCGGGAGTCAGTTCGGTCAGGCGCGCGCCCAGCGCATCCAGGTGCAGCCGGGCCACCTGCTCGTCGAGGGCCTTGGGCAGGGTGTGCACGCCCAACGGGTACTGATCCCGCTTCGTGAACAGCTCGATCTGCGCGAGCACCTGGTTGGCGAAGGACGCGCTCATCACGAACGAGGGATGCCCGGTGGCATTGCCGAGGTTCATCAGCCGCCCCTCGCTCAGCACCAGGACGCTCCGGCCGGTCGGCAGCCGCCACTCGTGCACCTGCGGCTTGATCTCGACGCGTTCCGCGCCCGGGATGGTGGCGAGCCCGGCCATGTCGATCTCGTTGTCGAAGTGCCCGACGTTCGCCACGATCGCGAGGTGCTTCATCGCGAGCAGATGCGCGGCGGTGACCACATCGCGGTTGCCGGTTCCGGTCACGACGATGTCGACATCGCCGGCGACGTCATCGAGGCGCGCCACCTGGAACCCGTCCATCGCCGCCTGCAGAGCGCAGATGGGATCGATCTCGCTGACGATCACCCGCGCGCCCTGGCCGCGCAGCGCCTCGGCAGCGCCCTTGCCGACGTCGCCGTAGCCGCAGACGAACGCGACCTTGCCGCCGATCAGCACGTCGGTCGCGCGGTTGAGCCCGTCGGGCAAGGAGTGGCGGATGCCGTAGATGTTGTCGAACTTGCTCTTGGTGACCGAGTCGTTGACGTTGATCGCGGGGAACAGCAGCTCGCCTGCGGCCTCGAGCTGGTACAGGCGGTGCACGCCGGTGGTGGTCTCCTCGGTGACGCCGACGATCCCCTTCGCGATCCGGGTCCAGCGTCCGGGATCGGATGCCAGCGAGCGCCGCAGCACGTCCACGACGATCCGGTGCTCGTCCGACAAGGCCCCGGTCCCTGAGCCTGTCGAAGGGGCCGCAACCGCCCCCGCCCGTTCGGCCTCGACCCCCTGGTGCAGGAGCAGCGTGGCATCCCCGCCGTCGTCGAGGATCATGTTCGGGCCGTCATGGCCACTCGCGGACCAGTCGAAGATCGCCTCGGTGCACTCCCAGTACTCCGCGAGCGTCTCACCCTTCCATGCGAAGACCGGGATGCCCGCGGGAGCGTCGACCGTGCCGTGCGGGCCGACGACGACCGCTGCCGCGGCCTCGTCCTGCGTGGAGAAGATGTTGCAGCTCGCCCAGCGCACCTCGGCCCCGAGCGCGGTGAGCGTCTCGATGAGCACGGCCGTCTGCACGGTCATGTGCAGGGATCCCGCGATCCGGGCGCCTCTCAAGGGCTGGGCGGCACCGAACTGCGCGCGCAGAGCCATCAGCCCGGGCATCTCATTCTCGGCGAGGCGCAACTGGTGGCGTCCGGCTCCGGCAAGAGAAAGGTCGGCGATGCGGTGGGGAACAGGCTCTGGCATCCCCCTATTCTCGCACTCAGACGCGCAGTCGCTCGTGGCGCACGACCGTCCAGCCCGCCGGGATCGTCAGGCGTTCGGCGTGCAGAGCGCACAGATCGTGCGCGTGCGGGTCGTGGACGACGGCGAGAGGGCCGATGACCGCCATCTGATCGCCGTAGTCGAAGGTGAGCGTCGCCGTCGCCTCACGCGGGCAGGCCACCTTCGAGCACAATCGGTTCTCCACGAGCCACAGCCTAGGCATCCCTTTACGCTCAGCACGAAGCCACGCGGCAGGTCATAGACTTCCCTCATGGCCCGTCGCCGACTCCCCCCGCGTCCCGCACCAGTACGGCAGGCATCGCGGCACGGGCGGCATGGTCGCGCGGGGCGCAGCCCTGTCGTGCGGCCGCCGCTGCCGCCGCTGGATTCGCGCATCGAGCGGTTCGATGTGATCGCGGCCACCGCGATGGACTTTCTGCGCGGCACCTGGCCCGAGCTGCGCACCGTGCGACTGGAAGTGGCGGCGATGCCCATGACGGCCGAGGCCGAGGGCATCCCGATGTGGCATCTGGATCACGCAGGCGGGCGGATCGTGCTGTTCCGCGTGCCGATCGAGCGCCTGCTGCCGCCGGGCCATGACGATGCCCTGCACCGACGCATGGCGGTGGAGGCAGCGGCATTCCGCGCGGCGGCGGAGTACGTCGGCCGCGAACCCTGGGAACTCGGCGAGCACGGGCACTGAGCCCTTCGACAGGCTCAGGGACCGGACTACGGGAAGACCAGGATCGGCTGAGGCCTGCTCTGCTCAGGCCACAGCGGCCATCCGGCCAGTGACCGGTTGCCGGACATGATCACCGCGGCGCGCACCGGCCCATCAGCCGAGAGAACGTAACTCGCCACGGCGATCAGCGGCAGCACAATCGAACCGCCCGCAGGCACCGTGACGATCGCACCCTCACCGCGCGCCTCTCGCAGCACCACCCGGATCGCCGTCGCGCCGTCGTTGAAAAGATGCAGGCGCAGGCCGCCGCCCTGCGGCACCGCGAACAGCACTTCGGCACGCAACTCGGGTGCGGGGGTCATCCAGGTGAAGTCCGTCCGCGCACCCAGCCCCGTCGCCTGCCAGGCTGCGGCCACGAGCGGCTCGGATGCCGTGACGACGACGGTGTACACCCCGGGAGCGGCCGTGGGGATCTCTACCTCGGTGGGCATCTGCGCCGCGAGCGGAACCCGCTGCTCCGACACCAGGGTGGCCGCCTCGTCGGCGGCATAGACGCTCACGGTCGCCTCGGTCGCGTTCGCGGTCGCCATCATGCGCAGTACGGCGAGCACATCCTCGGACTGCGTCGTGACCTGCACCCCCGCGATCACCAGTCGCGTCGAGGGCACGCCGGCATCGTCCTGCAGGGCGACCCCCGCGGGGTCGAGCGTGCGCATGAGGCTCGACTGCAGCACGGCGTGCACGGGCGCGCCTTCGGCAACGACCCGCACGACGGGTGCGCTCTCGCCCACCGCGCTGGCGGCGAGGGGCACGGCGATCTGCGTGCGAGCGGGCACGATCACGGTGCTCGGCGTCTGCGTCTGAGCCGCGAAGACCGTCATCGTCACCGTCGAGGGCACTGAACCCGGGTTGGCGAGCACGAGCACATCGCTCGCCCCGACGGATGCCGCACCGCCCACGAGCCAGGCCTGCATACTCGGCGGCCTGCAGGCCGCCGCCGCGAGCCCGAAGAGGTCCTGATCGCGCAGCACGAGGGACTGAGCCGCGGCGATCATCGGCACCCGGCCCTCACCGGCGGTCGCGCGCAGCACCGCGGGCCCGGACTCGGCGTCGAGGTCCGGGAAGGCGAGTTCATCCTCATCGGCCGGTGCCCCGTCGCTGGCGGTGATCAGACGCACCGTCCCGGCACCCTGCATCGCCAAGGCCGCGGACGGATCCCGCCCGAGCGCGCGGAAGGGCCCGGGGCACACGAGCGTGACATCCGCGACGTGCGGCGCGACGGCGGTCTGCGCGGGGGTCGCCCGCACCTGCGGGAGGGGGGCAGGAATGGCGATGGCGAGCCCCACGATACCCGCGGCGATGACCGCGATCCCGGCGGTGAACCGGGAGCCGGTGGCGAGGATGCGCCGGGTGGATCGGCGGGTTTCGGTCATCGCGGATCACCTCCCACCACGCGCGAACGACGTCGCGCCTCGTACCGCGAGGATCGCGTGGGCAGCGCCAGCAGCAGAGCCACGCCCAGTACCAGCAGCGTCAGCGTCCGTACCCTGCCGGCAGTGCGCTGTGCTTCGGGATCCGGGGCCTGCGACGCGGTCTCGCCGTCAACCCGCCAGAGCGCGCCCTTGTCGGTGTCGCCCACCTTCACGAAGTCCGCTCGCTGGCCGAGCGCCGTCGCCGCCGCCAGCCGCAGCTCGGCCGCCTGCTCGCCGGTCGCCGCGCCGAGCAGGACGTAGCGGATGCCGAGCTCGGACAGAGCGGATGCCGCGTCGAACACGCGCGATGAGATCAGATCGACAGCGAGCTCCGAGATATCGGTGCCGAGGGGTTCGGTGGCCGTGGCCACCAGGGTCGACTGGGCACCCAGCGTGTCGCTCGGCCCCCACACGGCTCGGGCGGCGATGGCCGCTTCACCGAGCGGAGTGATCACCAGGGTCCCGCGAGCAAGGTCCCCGCGGGCATCCGCGGCAACGTAGGCGGGCAGAGTGCTCTCGGGGCCGCCCTGCAGCAGGCTGTCGCCGCGCGCGAGGGCGGTGAGCGCGGGCAGGGCGCAGACCACGGCGGCGACAGCGAGCACCGATGCCGCCACGCGGCGCAGACGCCACCGCGGCAGCGCCGTCTCGAGGGTGACGAGCGCCGCACCCAGAAGCCCCACCCACGCGAGACTCAGGCCGCTGCCGGGCCACAACGGTGCCGGCGTTCCCCGCACGAAGCTCATCGCGATCCCGGGAGCCACCAGGGCCGTCGCAAGCCCGGCGCACAGCACGGCGAATGCTGCCATGCCCACCCGCCAGCGCGGCGCGATGGGTGCGAGCAGCGCGAGCAGCGCCAGGGGTGCCAGGAGCAGGGATGCCCAGTGCGCCTGCGTGCCGAGCACGCCTGCCCAGCCCGCGTAGTCGGGGCCGGGAAAGCCGGTTGCCAGCACGAGACGGCCGGTGGCATCCGCCCCCGCTTGCGGGCCGAGCCAGGCGAGACCCGGGTCGGCGAAGACCGCAGCGAGCCCGGTGTGTCCTCGCTGCCACAGCACAAGCGGGGCGAATACGACGGCGACCGGGACGGGGACCCAGGCGAGGCGAGCCGTCGCCGCGAAGGCGCGGGCGATGAGCGCCACCACGATGGCCAGCAGCCACAGCACGACAACAGCCGGAGCGAGCGAAGGCGCGCAGGCGATCACCGGAACCAGCAGCAGGGAAGCCGCCCCCGCCGCCCCCCAGGAGCGGTGGGCGGCCGCTGCGGTGAAGACGAACCAGGGCAGCACGAGATGCAGGATCACCGCGGCCGGGCGCGCCTGGACGAGGGCGGTGAGGAACGTCGGCGCGAGCGCCCAGAGGACCCCCGCGAGCACCCGCAGGCTCGCCCGATCGGTCACTCGAGTCGCCGCGAACCAGCCACCGAGCACTGCGAGCGGGAGAGCGAGCAGCCACAGCGCCACGAGCGCGACCGAGGGCGAGAACGGAGAGAGGGTACCGAGCGCCGCGACCACGGCCGAGAAGGGATCGGCCGGTCCCACAACGCCCGTGCCGACCGCCCGCACCCCCCAGGCCGTATCGCCCCACAGTCCCGCAACCGTCTCGCGCAGGGGCAGCAGCCCCCCGCCGCGGAGCACGGGCCAGGTCAGCAGCGGTACGAAGGCGACGATGCCCGCCACGAGGGCGACCAGCACTGCCCAGGCACCCCCGCCCGCGAAGAAGCGCAGTTCGGAGCCGGTCTCGCCGTGCTCGTGCGTTGGTGCGACGAGCTTGCGTCCAGGGTCGCCCCGGTGCGTGCGGAGGGGTGCGACAGCCGCCCAGCCCGCCGAGCGCGCACGGCGGATGCGCGAACGCGCGGACGTGACCTGGTCGAGCCGAACGGTGCCGACGATCGCGGCACCCCACTCCGGCAGGATCGCGTCGGGACGTTTGTCCAGCAGGCTCAGCAGCGACCGCCACAGGGCGAGCGGCAGCATCAGCAACCAGTGCAGCGGCAACGCGAACGCCGGGGCGTAGGCGAGGCGACGATGCAGTTGCGCGCGACGCCGGGCATAGGCGAGCGCGGTCTTCCCGTGCGGAGGTGCCGCTGGCCCCTCGCCGGTCACCTCGGCCCGGGCTGCCGGGGTCAGGGCGATCCGTTCGCC
The DNA here is from genome assembly GCA_964533745.1 of uncultured Microbacterium sp. Lineage (GTDB taxonomy): Bacteria > Actinomycetota > Actinomycetes > Actinomycetales > Microbacteriaceae > Microbacterium. The sequence continues at coordinate 19,661 of CAZHML010000009.1, read as the reverse complement.
GTCCAAGCGCGCCCGCACGCTCAGGTCCAGACCCACATCCACGGCACCGAGGGCGGGATCCGGGACGAGCCGCTCGCGTCCCATCCCCCGCACCAGCATCCCGCGCACATCGGCCGCGAGAGCATCCTCGTCGCCGTCGTGCTGGCCCTGGTCGATCTGTCCCGCGGTGAGCTCGACGCTGCGCCCGAGGCGGGTCATGCTCACCCCGAACGAGGCGATCCGCGGCGGTTCGGTATCGGTGCGCAGTTTCGGTGCCGCCAGGGCCGCCATCGGCGAGCGCTCCAACGATGCGGCGAGCAGCTCCAGGGCATCCGGAGCGGGCACGGTGTCATCGTCGAGAAGCCAGAGCGCCGTCTCGGGCGAGGCCGCGGGCAAGGCCTGCGCGAGCGCCGCCGCGAAAGACGTCGCCGTGCGGGCGTGCATCACCCGGGTGACGCCCGCCGCCACGGTCGCGCTCTCGCGGGCGACGGTGTCATCGCCGCAGACGACCAGAGTCACCTCGTCGGGGGGACGCGTCTGCGCGCCGAGGACGTCGAGAGTGCGCAGCACGCGCGCGTGGGAGGTGGCGCCGTGCCGGGTGACGACGATCGCGTGGACTCTCAGTGGCATGACGTGGTCAGCCTAGGCGAGCGGTCTGCCGCGGGCCTCGACCGGGCGCGCGCGTCGGGAAATCAGGCCCTAGCTGACGTGCCGCTTGAGCTTGCGGCGCTCGCGCTCGGAGAGGCCGCCCCAGATGCCGAAGCGCTCGTCGTTCTGCAGTGCGTACTCGAGGCACTGGTCGCGCACCTCGCAGGAGGTGCAGATCCGCTTGGCATCGCGCGTCGAGCCGCCCTTCTCGGGAAAGAAGGCCTCCGGATCGGTCTGCGCGCACAGGGCATCGGTCTGCCAGGCGAGCGCATCGTCCTCGTCGGGACGACGCACACCGGGGACGCCGAGGCGGACGGGATCGACGAACCAGTTGCCCGGTGCCTCTGAACGGTAACCCGCCATGCTCCCCTCCCTTCCTCTGCACGCTGCCGCGGTCTGTATGACCTTCTAATTACACCGCTGTCATTCCTTCCGGTCAAGTCGCACATCGTAAACCCTCAAGGCGTTGTTGAAGGTTTTTCGCTGTCCGCGGCGTGTCCGCGCAGGGAGTACCCTGAGGTCCGATGGCCCAGCACACGAAGTTCCCGGCGTCGCCGCCGCCGGCACCGCCCGAACGCGCCTCGACGAGCCGACTGCTGCTGCGCGGCTACATCATCCTGGTCCTGGCCGCAGCCCTCGGCAACTCCGCGGTCTTCCACCTTGCCGGACTCACCGGCTCGGTCATCGTGATCCTCGTGCTGACGGCGGCGAGCCTGGCGATCTGGATCCCCGAGATCGTCAGCGCCCGGCCCACCCCGTTCGCCTGGCGGCGGCTGCCCTGGGCAGCACTGGGATACGCGACCCTCGCGATCGTCTCGGTGTCCTGGTCGCGGTGGCCCCTGGCGACCCTGCTGACCTGGACGCTGCTGGCCTTTCTCACCGCGGGTGCCCTCTTCATCGCCCATTCGCTGACCTGGCCCGAGATCCTCCGCGCCCTGGCTTCGGCGCTGAAGTGGCTGCTCGGGCTGTCGCTGGCGATCGAGCTGTGGGTGGCACTCGTGCTGCAGCATCCCCTCCTGCCGAATTTCGTCGCACCCGCGGACGACGAGATCGACCCGAACCTCTACTGGGTCCAGGGGAACCTGATAGACGGAGGACGGATACAGGGCATCGTGGGCAATGCGAATCTTCTCGCTCCCCTGTGCCTGCTCGCGATCATCGTCTTCTGCGCGCTGTACGCGGCGCGCGTGCGCTGGCGCGTCACGCTGCTGCTGTGGATCGCGGTGGCCGCGTACCTGCTCATCCGCACGGGATCGGTGACGCTCCTGGTCGCCAGCCTCGTGTGCGCGGTGGTGCTCGTCGTGGCGCTGCTCATGCGACGCGCGGAGGCCCCCCGCGCCCGCGCCGGCATCTACGCGATGGCCTTCCTCGGCGGCGGCGCGGCGGCCGTGGCGGCACTCGCGAACATCCCGACCCTGGTCGAGCTGGTCGACCGGGACGTCGACTTCACCGGGCGCCAGCAGATCTGGGAGCGGGTGCTCGACCGCGCGGCCGAGAGCCCCTGGGCGGGGCTGGGCTTCTCGTCGCCCTGGGTGCCGACTGAGCCCGAGATCCACGAGTGGATCGTCGACAACGACATCATCGTGTTCCACGCGCACAGCATGTGGGTGGACGCGCGATTCCAGCTCGGCTGGATCGGCGTCGTCCTCCTCGCGGGCGTGTACGCCGCGCTGCTCTGGCGGGCGTGGTTCTTCGCCATCGACCGCCCGCGCTGGGATCTGCGCACCGACCGCCCCTACTCGCCGCTGGCCTTCGCGCCGCTGCTGATCACGACGATGCTCCTCGTGCAGGGCATCACCGAGTCGGCACCGATGATGATGTGGGGATGGATGCTGGCGGTACTGCTGAGCTTCAAGCTCAAATCCATCCCGCTGCTGTCGACCGTGCTCAGCGAACGCGAGCGGATGATCGAACGCGGCGGCCGCAGAGGCCGCGCGGTGCCCTGAGCAGGGGCCTGACCGGGCCAGGACTCAGGCCGGGTAGTCCGTGTTGTAACGCTCGAAGGCCTCTTCGACCGAGCCATCGAAGGCCAGCTCGCCCTGGTTCAGGTAGAGCACACGAGTGCAGAAACGGCGGATGTCGCGCTCGTTGTGCGAGACGAAGAAGAGCGTCCGGCCCTCGGCGAGCAGTTCGTCGATGCGCTCGTAGCACTTGTTCTTGAAGGCCGCATCGCCCACGGCGAGCACCTCGTCCACGAGCAGGATCGGCTCGTTCAACTGCGAGACGACCGAGAACGCCAGCCGCACCTTCATCCCGTTGGAGAGGTGCTTGTACGGGGTGGCCTGAAACTCCTCGAGTTCGGCGAAGGCGATGATCTCGTCGTAGCGCTCGGTGATCTCGCGGCGCGACATCCCGTGGAGTCCTGCCGTCATGCGCACGTTCTCGCGCACGGTGAGATCGCCCACGAAACCGCCGGTCAGCTCAATCAGCGGCGCGACGCCGCCGTGCACTCGCACCGTCCCCTCGTCCGGCAGCAGCACCTGGGCCACGAGCCGCAGGAGCGTCGACTTGCCCTGGCCGTTGCGACCGATAACCCCGATGGACTCCCCCGTTGCGACCGAGAAGGTCACATTGCGCAGGGCCCAGAACTCGCCCGAGCGGGTGCGGCGGGCACGGCCGCCGAACATGTCCTTGATACTGGGGCGTCCCCGCCGGCGCCGACGGAACCGGATCCCGAGCGCTGAGACCTCGATCGCGGCGACCATCACAGCTCCTTCAGCACGGTCGACTCGAGGCGGCGGAAGACCCAGATCCCGAGCAGCAGCACCAGCACGCTCACGGCCGCGCTGATCAGCACGGCCGTGGCGTTCCACACGTCGGGGAAGAATCCGACGCGGTAGAGAGTGATGATGCCCGCGAGCGGGTTGAACTGCCCGATCACGTCGAAGGGCTCGGGCAGGTCGCTCAGGCCGTAGATGATCGGAGAACTGTAGAACAGCATCCGCAGGATCAGCGCCGTCGTTCGCGCGAGGTCGGTGTAGAGCACGCAGAGGGGGGCGACGAGCAGCCCCAGACCCAGCAGCAGCACGCCCTGCACGAGCACGCCGACCGGGAACCAGAGCAGTCCCCAGCCGACCTCGGCTCCGGCAAAGATCGCGAACAGGGCCAACACGGGGATCGCGAAGAGGAACTCCATCCCCTTGCTCAGGATGATCCGGTTCACCCAGATCGAGCGCGGGATCGCGGTCGAGCGCACCAACCGGGCGTCCTTGACGAAGGCGCGGGTGAACTCCGAGACAGCAGAGTGGAACCACATCCACGGCAGCAGCGCCACGATGAGAAAGACGATGTAGGGCGACTCGCCGACGCCGCGGCTGAACACCAGCGTGAAGACGAACCAGTAGATCAGGCTCATCAGCAGCGGGTCGAGGATCGACCACAGGTACCCCAGAACGCTCGTGGAGTAGCGCACGCGCAGATCACGGGCCGAGAGCACCCAGAGCGAGTGCGCATAGCGTCGGGGCGTGCCGGGCAGGCCTGCCGTTCGGGAGGTCACGGTTTCCGATCCTATCCGACCGGGGGCCAGTCCGACTGAACGATACCGTGAGAACTCGCAAGAGGCCCGCCGAATCTCAGGCGGACGTGCTTTACTGCTGGGATGAGGGAGGATGCCGCGCCGCGGTCGCACCCCTGGATCGGATGGGTGCTGCTGATCGTCATCGCGCTCGGGGGCGTGATCGGCTGGGTCGCCGTGCGCAGCGCGGGTGCGAAGAGCGACCTGGAGCAGGCAGCGCGCAGCGCCACGAGCCTGCAACAGGCCCTGGTCGCCGGCGACGTCCGCCGGGCCGAGAATCTCGCGACCCGCATCGCCGGGCACACCTCCTCTGCCCGGGACCTGAGCTCTGACCCGGTGTGGCGTGCCTTCGAGCTGCTGCCCTGGGTCGGCGACGACCTCACAGAGCTGCGAGGGCTCGCCGAGGCCGCCGACGTGATGGCGTCCGAGGCCCTGCCCGAGGTGATCGCAGCCGCGCGCATCGTGCCGCTGGGCACCCTCGGCTTCCGCGAAGGCGCGACCGATCCGGCCGCCCTCCGCGCCGCCCAGCCCGCCCTCACGCGCGCCATGCAGCACGCCGCCGAGGCGGAGGCGCTGCTGGCCGAGCTGGATGTGGATGCCGAAGGCGCCGGCGAAACGGTCGCGGCACTACGCGGCGCGATCGAGACCATCTCTGCGCTGCGCACCGCGAGCGAGCTGATCCCCGCGATGCTCGACGCGCAGGAGCGTCGCACGATCCTGCTCGTCGTGCAGAACAGCGCCGAGGTGCGCTCCTCAGGCGGGCGCGTGCGCGCCCTCATCCCGCTGCGCGCCGAGGGCGGCGCACTCACCATAGGACGCGTCACGGACCCGGCCGTCCTGGACGCACCGGGCACGCTTCTGGAGATCGGGGACGCCACCGGCGACCTCTTCGGCGAGGAGGCGGGACTGTCCTTCGCCGACGCCACGATGGCACTCGAGTTCCCCGAGGCCGCCGCGCTCATCCGGGAACGCTGGATGGCGGCGAACAGCGGTGAGGTCGACGCGGTGATCGCAGTGGACTCCGTCGTGCTCGCGCGGCTGCTCGGAGCGACGGGCAGCATGACCCTCGCCGGGTACACCCTGGCGGCCAACAACGCCCTCGAGGTGCTCTCGACGGATATCTACCGGGACTCTCCCCGCGCGCACGAGGCCTTCAACGACGCGGCCGCGGCGGTTCTCAAACGCGTACTGGATGCCACGGAACCAGCCCGCCTGATCACCGCGCTCACCGCGGCGGGAGGGCACATCCGAGTGTGGAGCGCGCACCCCGAGGAACAGGCGCGCCTGGCAGCGGCCGGCCTGGACGGCGCGCTCGGCGACGCCGGGATCGGCGTCTTCGTCAACGACGTCACCGGCGGCACGCTGGACGCCTACACCCGCGCCGACATCTCGGTCGCCAGCGCGGTGTGCCGGGACGAAACGGTCACGCGCGTGAGGGTGACCTGGACGAACACCCTGGCGCCGGGGGGCGAACCCCTCCCGGAGCTGGTCACCGGGCCGCTGGACGAGGAGCGCGAACCCGGTGTCGTCCGCACGCTGATCGCCATCGCCGGACCGTCCGGGGCGCGCGCCCTCGGAGCCGACGCCGGCCGCACCCGCCTCGGCGACCGCGAGGTCATCCTGGTCGAGATCGAGGTCGCCCCGGGCGACTCGCAGATCGTCTCGGTGGACTTCGCGGGCGGCCTCGCGCCGGGCCTGGACGTGCGCCACACGCCGCTGCTGCGCGATCCCGCGATCAGCGCGGGCGCGCTGGAGTGCGGCGGATAGCAGCCGGACTCACCCGCAGCGCACGGAACCGCCGCTATACGGCGTCGACCCGTCGCGCGTCAGGACGCGAGCACCTCGTCGAGAAGAACAGTCGCCTTCTCTTCGTCGACCTTCTCGGCCAGGGCGAGCTCGGAGGTCAGGATCTGACGAGCCTTGGCGAGCATGCGCTTCTCGCCTGCCGACAACCCGCGGTCCTGATCGCGCCGCCACAGGTCGCGCACAACCTCGCTGACCTTGATCACGTCGCCCGAGGCGAGCTTCTCGAGGTTCGCCTTGTACCGGCGGGACCAGTTGGTCGGCTCCTCGGTGAACGGGGCGCGCAGCACCTCGAAGACGCGCTCGAGTCCCTCGCGCCCGATCACGTCGCGCACACCGACGAGGTCGACGTTGTCCGCGGGAACCTCGATGACCAGATCGCCCTGGGTGACGTTGAGCTTGAGGTACTTCTTCGTCTCGCCCTTGATCACGCGATCCTTGACCTCGATGATCGTAGCGGCCCCGTGATGGGGGTAGACGACCGTTTCGCCAACCTCAAAAAGCATAGAAATCGTGTCCTTTCGGCAACCTTCAGGATACCACAGGCGATCATGCGCTAAGGTTCGCGTCCTGGCCGCCCGAAGCCGGTCGAGGCGGCCGCCGATGCCCCATAGAATAGTGCGGGAAACCCCGCCGCCACCCAGGAGGATCCTGTGACAACGCGCCTCGCCGCATCCCTCGCTCTTGCCGCCGTCGTGCTCGCCGGCGCAACCGGATGCACCTTCATCACGCCGCAGTCCACGACCGTCGAGTACTCGGCCTCGGACGGCGTCAACGTCGACGGGGCGGGGCCGGTCGTGGTGCGCAACGCCCTGATCGTGGCCAACGATGCGGGCACTGCGGGCAACCTCGTGGCGGCGCTCGTGAACACCTCCGCGACCGCCCAGACAGTGACGATCCAGGTGGAGGGCCTTGCGCCGCAGCAGCTGCGCCTGCTGCCGGGCGAACTCGTCAGCCTCGGCAGCACGACGCTGGCCAACCCCGGCTACGGCAGCACCGCCCGCACGCCGCTGCCCCTGCCCGGCTTCGCCGGCAAGCCCGGCACCGTGGCACGGGTGTTCTTCCAGTCCGGCCCGGAACTGGGCGTGACCGCCTCGATCCCGGTGCTCGATGGCCGACTCCCCCACTACGCGCACCTCGCGCCCTAGGGTTCCCGCCGACATGCAGGCACGTTCGGTCCCTGAGCCTGTCGAAGGGGCCGGCTCCCGGCACCGGGCGCTTCGACAGGCTCAGCGACCGGTGGTGCCTATCGGCGGGACCCCTACGGTTCGTCGAAGCGGTAGCCGAGGCCGCGCACGGTGATGAGCAGCTTCGGCTCGCCCGGGGTCTGTTCTATCCGTGAGCGGATGCGCTTGATGTGCACGTCGAGCGTCTTGGTGTCACCGAAGTAGTCGCTGCCCCAGACCCGGTCGATGAGCTGGCCGCGCGTGAGGACGCGCCCCGCATTGCGCATGAGCAGCTCCAGCAGTTCGAACTCCTTGAGCGGGATGCTGATCTGCTGTCCGTCAACGCTCACCGTGTGCCGGTCGATGTCCAGCTCCACCCGTCCGGCGCGCAGCACCCGCTCGTCGTCCTCGACGGCCGCGTTCGACGTACGCCGCAGCACCGCGTTCATGCGGGCCAGGAGCTCGCGCGATGAATAGGGCTTGGTGATGTAGTCGTCGGCACCGAGTTCCAGGCCCACCACGATGTCGACCTCGGTGTCTTTGGCCGTCAGCATGATGATCGGCACGCTCGAGACCCCGCGGATGCGACGGCACACCTCGGTTCCCGGCATCCCGGGGAGCATGAGATCCAGCAGCACCACATCCGCGCCGCGCGCGTGGAACACCGCCAAGGCCGTGGTGCCGTCCTCGGCGATCTCGACCTCGTAGCCCTCCCGCCGCAGCAGATAGGCGAGGGGGTCTGCCAGATCGGGTTCGTCTTCGACGAGCAGGATGCGGGTCATCTGCGCTTCCCCTTTCGTGTCTTCATCTTTTTCTTCTTGCCCCTCGCGCCGTGCACGGGATCTGTCACCCCTGGCAGACGGATCGTGAAGGTCGAACCGCGCCCGGGCCGGGACCACAGCCGCACCTCGCCGCCGTGGTGCTGGGTGGCGTGCTTCACGATCGATAGGCCCAGGCCCGTGCCTCCGGTGCGTGAGGAACGAGCCTGGTCCGCGCGGTAGAAGCGCTCGAAGATGCGTTCCCGGTCCGCTTCGGAGATGCCCGCGCCTTGGTCCGAGACCGAGATCTCGACCACCTCGCCGTCGGTGCGCACGGCGACGGCCACGCGCGCGCTTCGCGGCGAGGCCGCAATGGCGTTGGAGACGAGGTTGCTCACCGCCTCGACGAGAATCTGCAGGTCGCCGATGACCCAGGCATCCCGATCCCCGCCGCGAACGAGTTCGACGCCCGCAACCTCTGCCTCGACCCGGTGCGCCTCGAGTGAGGTGACGACCACACGATCGATCGATACCTCCTCAGAGGTCGCGAGGCCGGTCGCGGCTTGCAGTCGTGAGAGCGTCAGGATGCGACCGGTCAGGTCTTTCAGGCGCGCGGCCTCGGCCAGCAGCCGGTCGGCGAAGACGCGCACCTGCGCGGGATCGTCGGCGGCCGAGCCGACTGCTTCGGCCAGGAGCATCACCGCACCCACCGGAGTCTTCAGCTCGTGGCTGGTGTTCGCGACGAAGTCGCTGCGCATCTGGTCGAGCCGCTCCTGCTCTGTCATGTCGCGAATCACCAACAGCATCAGGCGCGGCCCCAGCACGCTCGCCCGGGCAGAGACCAGCCGGGGGTCGTGCGCGGGCCCGGGAGGGGTGATCCGCAGCGTCTCGGTCTGCGCAGCGCGTGCGGAGCGCGACCGGCGCAGCAGCTGGCGCAAGCCCGGGTTCTCCAGCGGGACCTCCACGACGATGCCGTAACGCGCGGCAGCGGCCGAGGCCGCCATCACCACGTGCGAGGAGTCAACGACGCAGGCGGCGTCATCCATGCTGTCGAGCATCGCGATGATGCCGGGCGGGATGCGCGCAGAGGTATCGCGGCCCGCCAGCACGCGGGCACGGTAGGAGAGCTGGACGATGATCGCCATCGCCGCGCCGACCAGCACGCCCAGGGCGAGCGAGACGAGGGCGACGTGAGCGATCTGCATGAAACCAGAGTAGGTGCGCGAACCCGGATGGACGCACAGGATTCACCTCGTCGATCCGGATCGCCGTCCACTGTTCACGCCGTCGGCACCGGCCGTTAACCTTCGGCGCGCACAGTGACGGGGACCCCTCTGACAGCCAGAAAGGCTGCCCCCTCATGCGTGAAGTCTTCCACCAGTCCCTCGAAGAGCTCCAGTCCCGCCTCGTCGGGATCTCCGAACTCGTCACCGTCGCCATCGACAAGTCCACGCGCGCCTTCGCCACGAGCGATGTCGCCCTGGCCGAAGAGGTCATCGGCGGCGACACGCGGATCGACGAGCTGGCCGTGCTGCTGGACGAGCAGGCGATCGAGATCCTCGCTCGCCAGCAACCGGTGGCCCGGGATCTGCGCATCGTCGTGGCGACCCTGCGGATCAGCGCCTCGCTCGAGCGCATGGGCGACATGGCCGAGCACATCGCGCAGCTCGCGCGCCTGCGTTTTCCCGAGCGCGCGATCCCGAAGGGACTGAAGAGCACGTTCCTGCGCATGGGCGAGCTCGACGTGGAGATCTCGCGCCTGCTCACCGAGCTGCTGCGCACGCAGGATCTGCACATCGCGGATCGCATCCGCAACACCGACGACGACGTGGACGATCTGCATTTGCACGTCTTCGACAAGGTGCTCAGCCAGACGTGGAAGGGCGAGGCGACGGCGACAGTCGACGCGACGCTCGCGAGCCGCTACCATGAGCGCTTCGCCGACCACGCCGTCTCGGTGGCCAAGAAGGTCGTCTACCTCGCCACGGGCGACTGGGCCCCCGACACTGCCGCGATCGAGATCGCGCTCAGCCAGGCCGACGAGGCGTAGCTTTCGCATCCGCGCCGTCGATCGGCGTCGCAGATGCACCGGCGCGGGTACGGGTCAGTGCTTGCCCTGCGCCGCGACGGCGGCTGCCCCTGCGGCCGCAGCCTCGGGGTCGAGGTAGCGGCCGGGTCCGGTCGGGGCGTTCCCGGCGTCGAGTTCGTAGACGAGCGGGATGCCGGTGGGGATGTTGAGCTCGGCGATGTCCTCTTCGCTGATGCCCTCGAGGTGCTTGACCAGGCCCCGCAGCGAGTTGCCGTGCGCGGTGACCAGCACGGTCTTCCCGGCCGCGAGATCGGGCACGATCGCGTCGTGCCAGTAGGGCAGCATCCGCTCGATCACGAGGCTGAGCGACTCGGTGCGTGGCATCTCGTCGCCAAGCCCGGCGTAGCGGACATCCCGCACCTGGCTGAACTCGCTGGCGTCGTCGAGCGGGGGCGGCGGCACGTCGAAGGAACGCCGCCAGAGCTGGAACTGCTCGGGACCGAACTCATCGAGGGTCTGGGCCTTGTCCTTGCCCTGGAGGGCACCGTAGTGCCGCTCGTTCAGCCGCCAGGAGCGCGACACCGGGATCCACAGCCGGTCGGCGGCATCGAGCGCGGTGTTCGCCGTCTGGATCGCGCGGCTGAGCAACGAGGTGTGCAGCACGTCCGGCAGCAGCCCCGTCTCGGCGAGCAGCTCTCCGCCGCGGCGCGCCTCGGCCTTGCCGAGCTCGGTCAGGCGCACGTCCACCCAGCCGGTGAAGAGGTTCAGTTCATTCCACTCGCTCTGGCCGTGGCGGAGCAGGATCAGGGTGCGCGTCGTCATTCGCCCAGCCTATCCGGGGGACTACCGCGTTTCGTCTCGGGCCCTCGGCCCTCGCTCAACGACCGGTCGTTGAGCGAGGCCGGGCAGAGTCCGACCGAGACGAAACGCTCCGAGCGTCAGGCGGGAGGGGGTGCCACCGGCCGCCGCGACAGACGGGTGAGGCGGGGCACGTTCGCCGTCGCCCCGGCATCCTCGGGCACGATCACCTGCTGAGCAGCAGCGACTTCGGTCTCGCCCACTCGCACGATGAGCTCGCCGAGCGGCGCACGGCGCGAGACGATCGCGAGTGCGATCGGCCCCTCCTCGAAGTGGCGGGCAGCAGACGTGATCCTGCCCACCTCGTCTTCGCCGGCGAAGACCGGATCCCCGTGACTCGGCAGCGCCTCCGCGCTGCCATCCAGGTGCAGGGCGACCAGGCGCCGTGGGGGGCGCCCGAGGTTGTGCACCTTCGCCACCGTCTCCTGCCCGCGGTAGCAGCCCTTGCTCAGGTGCACCGCACTGCGCAGCCAATCGCTCTCGTGCGGCAGAGACCGCTCATCGACCTCGCCGGCCCACCGTGGCCGCCAGGCGGCGACGCGCAGCGCCTCCGCGGCGAGCGCCCCCGCGGCATCCGTGCCGTCCAGGGCTCCGATCTCCGCGCGCGCGACAAGCCCGACGTGCCAGTGATATCCCGCCCCCGGATGCTCGGCGACGACCGAGTACTGGTGCCCGCCGGGCTGCACCTGCGGCCAGGGATCCGTCCAGACGAGCCGGATGCCCGCGGGTGCCGCTGCGGCGGCGACCACCGCCTCTTCCGCCGCACCACCCGCGAAGAAGCCCACCGGGAGCAGCTCAGGATGCTCCCCCACGCGCACCCGCGCGCGAAAGACCATGCGCGAGAGCCAGGCGGCGAGCGCCTCGGCGTTCGCCGCGTCCGCGACGAGCCAGGTGGATGCGCCGTCGTCGAGCACCCCGGCGGCGTGCTCGACGCGGCCCTGCGGGTCGAGCACGAGCAGCTCCGTGCTCTCGCCGGCCCCGAGCGATGAAACGGCCTGCGAGGTGATTGAATCAAGCCACCCGAGCCGGTCCTCGCCCGCGACCTCGACCACGGCGCGATCGGCAAGAGGGGCACACGCTGCGCCCGCGGCCAGCGCCCGCTGCTCGCGCGAGGGATCCCCGAAGTGCAGCACGACACCGCCGTCCGCGACGGCACCGGGCCGACCGGCGAAGGCGGTCATCGTGTGTCCGCTCAGCGCTGGCCGCGGAACAGGTTCAGCAGCACGGCACCCGAGATGAAGACGATCGCGAGACCGGCGAGGCCCAGCAGCCCCACGAAGAACAGTTCCAGCGCGACGAGATCCATGTCCCCACTGTACCGCGTCAGGAGCGCAGCAGCGCGACGACGCCGAAGACGCCTGAGACCAGTGCCATCACAACGAGGGCACCGGCCGCGCTCGCAGCGACGCGGAAGATGAAGCCCACCGGCGCGGCGTACCAGAGCTGGATGGCGAACGAGACCACGACCACCAGCGCGAAGCCCAGTACGAGCCACGGCGCCCGCTGGAGCTCATCGACGACGAAGCCGATCACGAGGGCGGTGGCAAGGGCCAGCACCCAGCTGGCGACGACCCCGATGAAGGCGTTGCGGGGGCGACCTGCGGCTTCGGACATGCCCCCATTCTCTCCCATCCCGGATGCTGCCGCAGCCCCACGGGCGAGATTCGACAAAGCGGCTCGGTATCATGGACCCACGGCACGCCGTCCCCGGTGCCATCCGGAAGGATCCCTCGTGGCACACCTGCTGGTTCTGACCTCGACTCCCGCGGAGCCGGTGCTGCCTGCGCTCGAGTTGCTGCGCCACCAGGTCCGCCAGATTCCCGCCGAACCCGCGCAGCTGGTCAGCGCTCCGGATGCCGACATCGTGATCGTCGATGCCCGCACCGATCTCGCGGGGGCGAGGTCCCTGTGCACGCTGCTGCGCACGACCGGTCAGACCGCCCCGCTGCTGCTGGCCGTCACCGAGGGCGGGATGAGCGCGGTCTCGGGCGACTGGGGCATCGACGACGTGCTGCTGTGGACGGCCGGTCCTGCGGAGGTAGACGCCCGCATGCGCCTGGCGCTCGCGCGCACGAGCGAGGACGAGACACTCTCGCGCATACACGTCTCCGGGCTCGTGATCGACGATCAGTCCTACTCCGCGAAGATCCACGGCCGGCCGCTGGATCTGACCTACAAGGAGTTCCAGCTTCTGCACTTCCTTGCGACCCACCCCTCGCGCGTCTTCACGCGCGAGCAGCTGTTGAGCGAGGTGTGGGGCTACGACTACTTCGGCGGTACGCGCACCGTGGATGTGCACGTGCGGCGCCTGCGTGCGAAGCTCGGCGATCAGGAGCACCTCATCGGCACCGTACGCAACGTCGGCTACCGCTTCACTGTGCACGACGAGGGCGAGGCGGTCGGCGCACACGCCTGATCCGGCCCGTTCATGCGCTCTTCACCATCGGGTGGCAGGATGAACTCCATGACTGATCTTCTCGCCGCAGACGCGGGCCTCGGCGATGCCGAGGACGACGACTTCGACGCGATCTTCGAGGCCCCGGATGCGGAGCTGCCCGACCACCGCTACCTCGACCGGGAGCTGAGCTGGCTGGCCTTCAATCAGCGGGTTCTCGAGCTGGCCGAGGACCCGAATCTGCCGGAGCTGGAGCGGGCGAACTTCCTGGCGATCTTCGCCAGCAACCTGGACGAGTTCTTCATGGTGCGCGCGGCGGGCCTGAAGCGCCGCATCGCCACGGGCCTTGCCCTGCCCAGCAACGTCGGGCGCGCCGCGAGCGACGTGCTCGCGGACATCTCGCGCGAGGCCTACCGGCTGCAGCTGCGCCACGCCACGGCCTGGCGGGATTCCGTCCGGCCCGCTCTCGCCGACGCCGGGATCGAGATCGTCGATTGGGCGATGCTCACCGATGCCGAACGCGAGGCGCTCTCGGCATACTTCGGCGATCACATCTTTCCGGTGCTGATGCCGCTCGCGGTGGATCCCGCGCATCCCTTTCCGTACATCTCCGGGCTCTCACTGAACCTTGCCATCCGCATCCGCAACGCTCGCACAGGACGGCAGGAGTTCGCACGCCTGAAGATCCCGCCGATGCTGCCGCGCTTCGTCGCGGTGCCGGGCGAGAACGAGATCAGCCGGTATGTGCCGCTCGAGGAACTCATCGCCAACCACCTCGAGGACCTGTTCCCCGGCATGGAGGTGCTCGATCACCACGCCTTCCGCCTCACCCGCAACGAGGACGTCGTGATCGAGGAGGACGAGACCGAGAACCTCATCCAGGCGCTGGAGGCAGAGCTCCTGCGACGGCGCTTCGGCCCGCCCATTCGCCTCGAGATCGTCGACGACATGGACGAGGTGACCCTGGACCTGCTGATCCGTCAGCTTGAGGTCGGCGACCAGGAGGTCTACCGGTTGCCGGGTCCTCTGGACCTGCGCGGGCTCTTCTCGCTCGCCGACATCGACCGGCCGGATCTGCGCTATCCCCCGCACGTGCCGACGACGCCGGTGGCCTTCCAATCGGACGAGCCGAACGGGCGCGCCGACGTCTTCGCGGCGATCCGCGCCGAGGACGTGCTCGTCCACCATCCCTACGAGTCCTTCGCCACGAGCGTGCAGGCCTTCCTCGAACAGGCGGCGCACGATCCCAAGGTGCTGGCCATCAAGCCGACCCTGTACCGCACCTCGGGTGACAGCGCGCTCGTGCAGGCGCTCATCGAGGCGGCCGAATCCGGCAAGCAGGTACTCGCCCTGGTCGAGGTCAAGGCCCGCTTCGACGAGGCCGCCAACATCCTGTGGGCGCGCAAGCTCGAAAAGGCCGGCGTGCATGTCGTCTACGGCCTGGTAGGCATGAAGACGCACTGCAAACTCGCCCTGGTCATCCGTGAGGAAGACGGTGTGCTGCGCTCCTACTCGCACGTCGGCACCGGCAACTACAACCCCAAGACGAGCCGCGTCTACGAGGACATCGGCCTGTTCACCACCGACCCGCAGGTCGGCAAGGATCTCACGCGGCTGTTCAATGAGCTGTCCGGCTACGCGATCGAGAAGAAGTTCAAGCGGCTGCTGGTTGCGCCCCTGCACCTGCGCAAAGGCCTGCTGCGCCTCATCAACGCCGAGCGACGCAACGCCCTGCGGGGCGAGGAGGCGCGCATCCGCATCAAGGTGAACTCGATGGTGGACGAGGAGATCATCGACGCCCTCTACCGCGCGAGTGCCGCGGGGGTGAAGGCGGAGATCTGGGTGCGCGGGATCTGCAGCCTGCGCACCGACCTGCCGGGCGTCAGCGACAACATCGTCGTGCGCTCGATCCTCGGCCGCTACCTCGAGCACTCACGCATCTTCGCCTTCGCCGGCGGCGGCAGTCCGAAGGTCTACATCGGCAGCGCCGATATGATGCACCGCAACCTCGACCGGCGCGTCGAGGCGCTCGTGCGGGTGACCGCGCCACGTCACATCGAACAGCTCTGGGGCCTGTTCGACCGCGCCATGGACGATGAGACGTCCTCCTGGCACCTGGGTGTCGAGGGCGAGTGGACGCGGCACGCGACCGGTGCCGACGACGAGCCGCTGCGTGACCTTCAGGACGAGACCATGCTCGAGATGCAGCAGCGTCGCCGAGCGAGGACGCCGCGGTGAGCGATTCCGCGGTGTACGCGGCAGGGGCGGTGGTCTGGCGCCTCGTCGGAGGGAAGCTGCGCGTGCTGCTGATCCACCGTACGAAGTACCGCGACGTCACCCTGCCCAAGGGCAAGGTGGATCCCGGCGAGATGCTCGTGCAGACGGCGGCGCGCGAGGTCGAGGAGGAGACCGGCATCCGAGTGCATCTGGGCATGCCGGTAGGGGTCTCGCGCTACTTCCTGCGACCGAAACGTCAGAAGATCGTGCACTACTGGGCCGCCGAGGCGACCGAGGAGTCCATCCGCTCGTCCCGCTTCGTCCCGAACGGCGAGATCGCCGCCCTCGAGTGGGTGAGCCTGCGCAAGGCCCGCAAGATGCTGACCTATCCGGTCGACGTCGAGATCGTCGAGACCTTCGCTGCGATGGTCGATCACGGAGCCCTGCACACGACGCCGCTGATCGTTCTGCGCCACGCGCGCGCGGTGCCGCGAGAGAGGTGGGAGGGGCCGGATGCCGCCCGCCCGCTGACCGGGCGCGGCCAGAAGCAGGCGACCGCGATCGCGGGGGCGCTGGCCGCCTTCGGCGTGCGCAAGGTCGTCACCTCGGATGCCATCCGCTGCGTCGAGACGGTGCGGCCTCTGGCACGGGTGCTGGAAACACGGCCGAGAAAGACCGCCCTGATCAGCCAGGACGCCTGGGAGACCGGCACCGCCGACATCCGGAAGGTCATCGGCAAACGCGTGCGCTCGGGAGCCCCCGCCCTGCTCTGCAGCCACCGGCCGCTGATGAGCACGATCATCGAAGAGATCGCCCTTGCCACGGGGACCCTGCGCGGCACCTATCTGAACGATGCCGCCGACCTGCCGCCCGCCGCCTTCTCGGTGGTGCATCTGTCTGCCACCCATCCGGGCTCGGGGATCATCGCGATCGAGACGCACGAGCCCAAGGCCTGAAGCCGCCTTTGCGTGCCCGCCGCACGCTGTTCACCCTCCGTTCACCCGCGCTGTGACCACTGGTCAACAGCCGCACATAGCTTCGCTGTGAGCCCTGCACCGGGCGCATCCCATCTCCCACGAAAGGGACCCACAGTGAAGATCTCACCCACCGCCCGCGTCATCACCCTCGGCGTGGCCGCGGCACTTGCCCTCACCGGCTGTGCGGCTAACGAAGACCCGGTACCCACGACCTCTGAGGAGCCGGGTGCGCCCGCCCTGGCGGGCACGATCAGCGCCACCGGCGCGTCCTCGCAGGCCTCCGCTCAGGAAGCCTGGATGGCCGGATTCCAGACGATTCACGGCAACGGCGTCACCGTGAACTACGAGCCCACCGGCTCCGGCACCGGCCGCACCAACTTCCAGACGGGCGCGAGCGACTTCATCGGCTCGGACCGGGCGTTCAACGACACCGAGGTCGCCGCGGGCGGCTTCGCCACCTGCTCCACCGACGCGATCGTCGAGGTCCCGCTGTACATCTCGCCGGTTGCGGTCGCCTTCAATCTCGACGGCATCCAGACCCTGAACCTCGACGCGGCGACCATCGCGGGGATCTTCGCCGGCGACATCGCGACCTGGAACGACGCGGCCATCGCCGCTGACAACCCCGGCGTGACGCTGCCGAGTCTCGCGATCACCCCGGTTCACCGCTCCGACCCCTCGGGCACGCAGGAGACCTTCACGAAGTACCTGAAGGCGGCGGCCCCCGAGGTCTGGACGCACGACCCCGCCGACACCTGGCCGCTCACCGGCGGCGAGGCCGCTCAGGGCACCTCGGGCGTGAAGCAGGCGATCACCGCGGGCGTCGGCACGATCGGCTTCCTCGACGCCTCCCGCGCGGACGGCCTCGGCCAGGTCCTCATCGAGGTCCAGGGCAAGTTCATCGCCTTCTCGGCTGAGGCAGCCTCTGCCCTGGTCGAGAACTCGCCGCTGCGTCAGGGCCGCGGCCCCGGCGACCTGGTCTTCGACGTGGACCCCGCAGCCGCGCCCGCGGGCGCTTACCCGATCGCTCTGGTCAGCTACCTGATCGGCTGCGAGCGCTACGCCGACGCGGGAACCGCGGCTCTCGTGAAGGCCTACTTCCAGTACATGGCCAGCGCCGAGGGGCAGGCCGCGGCATCCGCCAATGCCGGCAACGCCCCAATCTCAGAGAGCCTGCGCCAGAAGGCCTTCGCCGCGATCGAACTGATCCAGGCCGGCTGACCCCGGCACTGACGTGCCTTCCCTCCGCGGCGAAATCGCGGAGGGAAGGCACGAGGTCGCCAGCGCGAGAACCCCCTTCCAGACGAGGAGATCATGAGCACGATCCCGGCCCCCGCCCCGCCCGCACCGATCAAGGCCCCGCGGCGACGAGGCGATCTCGTGTTCTCGGGCTCGGCCCTGAGCGCGGGCCTGACGATCCTCGCCGTGCTCGTCGGGGTGACGATCTTCCTTGCCGTGCAGAGCCTGCCGGCCTTCCAGTCCGATACCACCGACAACCACATCCTGCAGGGCGAGTCCTTCTGGCCCTATGTCGGGCCGCTGGTGTTTGGGACGCTGTGGGCCTCGATCATCGCGCTCGTGGTCGCTGCCCCCATCGCCCTCGGGATCGCCCTGTTCATTTCGCACTACGCTTCGCGCCGGCTCGCCTCGACGCTCGGCTACGTCGTGGATCTCCTTGCTGCCGTCCCCTCGGTCGTCTTCGGGCTCTGGGGGGGCCTCGTGCTCGCCCCGCTCCTGCAACCGGTCTTCGTCTGGCTGAATGCGAACCTCGGCTGGATCCCGCTCTTCTCCGGCGTCGTCTCGCCCACCGGCCGCACGATCCTCACGGCCTCGCTGGTGCTCGCGGTGATGATCATCCCGATCATGACCGCCATCTGCCGCGAGGTCTTCCTGCAGACCCCCAAGCTCCACGAGGAGGCGGCCCTCGCCCTGGGTGCCACCCGGTGGGAGATGATCCGGATGGCGGTGCTGCCCTTCTCGCGCGGCGGGATGGTGTCAGCCGCGATGCTGGCTCTCGGCCGCGCGCTCGGCGAGACGATGGCGGTCACCATGGTGCTCTCGGCGTCGGGCGTCATCACCTTCCAGGTGCTCACTTCGACCAACCCGACTCCGATCCCCGCGAATATCGCGCTGCTGTTTCCCGAGGCGCACGGCCAGGGCGTGAACACGCTCATCGCCACCGGCCTCATCCTGTTCGTCGTGACTTTCGCGGTCAACGCCGTGGCACGCTGGATCGTCTCGCGCCGCGCCGAGTTCTCGGGGGCGAACTGACATGGCCTCGCCGACCGCACCCCGCATCGCCTCGGCCGGACTCACCGCCGGGCGGCTCGCCCCCTGGGCACCGTGGGCGCTCTTGGGCTTCTCGCTGCTGGTCTCGGCGATCGTCTTCGGCGTCACCTCGCTCGGCCAGGACCTCGTGGACTTCAACGTCGCCGGGACCCTCTTCATCGCGGCCCTGCTCTACATCGTGCTGATCGCGGTCGTCTCGGGGATCGTCGAGAGCCGCCGCAAGGCGTTCGATCGGCTGATGACGGCGCTGGTCTCCACCGCCTTCCTGATCGCGCTGCTGCCGCTGATCTCGCTGCTGTGGACGGTGACGATCAATGGCCTCAGCCGCTTCGATCCGGAGTTCTTCAGCCACTCGATGCGCAACGTCGTCGGTGCCGGCGGCGGGATCGCGCACGCCATCTGGGGAACGGTCCTGATCACCCTGACGGCGACCGTCATCTCGGTGCCGATCGGCCTGATGACCTCGATCTACCTCGTCGAGTACGGCCGCGGGCGGCTGGCACGCGCGATCACCTTCTTCGTCGACGTGATGACCGGGATCCCCTCGATCGTGGCGGGCCTGTTCATCTACTCGGTTTTCGCCCTGCTCATCCGGCCCGGGATCTCGATGGGGTTCATGGGAGCGCTCGCTCTCGCGGTGCTGATGATCCCCGTCGTCGTGCGCGGCAGCGAGGAGCTGCTGCGGATCGTGCCGAACGAGCTGCGCGAGGCCGCCTACGCCTTGGGCGTGCCGAAGTGGCTGACGATCCTGAAGGTCGTGATCCCGACCTCGATCGCCGGCATCACGACCTCGATCATGCTCGCCATCGCCCGCGTCATCGGCGAGACGGCACCGCTCCTGCTGACCGCCGGGTACACCATGAGCCTGAACACGAACCTGTTCGCCAACCAGATGATGACCCTGCCCGTCTTCGCCTACAACCAGTACATGAACCAGGGCACCAACGCCGACGCCTCGCTCGAGAGGGCGTGGGCGGCCGCGCTCACCCTGATCCTGATCGTCATGGTGCTGAACCTCGTCGCGCGCC
>CAZHML010000008.1:0-54023 GCA_964533745.1 uncultured Microbacterium sp. | reverse complement strand
CGCTTCCGCGACATGGCCCACCGAGGGGAACTGCCCGGCGTGACCAAGTCGAGCTGGTAATCCTTTGTCGAAAGGCCCGCATCCCTCGGGGTGCGGGCCTTTCGCATGCTCGTGGTGACCGCGGTCGCTGCTGGTCCGGATCGGGGCGGACCCGGTGACGGATGTGGCAGATGTGACCGGAGTGATCCCGGCCGACGCGAGATAGGCGAAAACCCGCAGAAACACGGGGAGATGTCGCGATCCGTTGATACCCTCAAGGGGGTCGACCGACCGACGAGGGGCATCCGCTCTTCGCCCCCACAGAAAAACGCGGCAGATCGCCGCTGGAGGAAGACATGGCTGACAACATCACCAAGACCGAACTCGTCGCACGCCTCGCGGCAGCCACCGGCCAGAGCCAGGGTGCCGTCTCGAACGTGCTGGACGCGCTGTTCGCAACCGTCTCGGAGGCCGTCGCCAAGGGCAGCAAGGTCTCCATCCCCGGCTGGATCTCGTTCGAGCAGGTCGCCACCGCCGCTCGCACCGGCCGCAACCCGCAGACCGGTGCCGAGATCAGCATCCCGGCCGGCAAGCGCGTCAAGGTGACCGCAGGCTCCAAGCTCAAGGCCGCCGTCAAGTAACGCCCCCCACGCAGAAGCCGCTCCCCGCAGCCGGGGGGCGGCTTTCGCGTTGGGTACCCGAACCCCCGTAGGCTGGAACGGTGAACCCGCGCGCGATGCGGGCCGCCGGGCCCGCGATCCTCTTGTTCGCCGCGCTGATCGCTCTCGTCGCCGCCCTGAGCCTCGGCGGGGGAGCCGCCCCGCTCGTGCTGGGCGATCCCGGCCCCCTCGTGCGCTGGGGGCTGCCGACCGCCCGGCTCGTCAGCAGCCTCGCCGCGGCCGCCATGATCGGTCCCCTGGTGCTCGCGCTGTTCGCGCTGCGTGCCGGCGAGCGTCCCTTCGAGAGGGCCGTGGATGCCGCATCCATCGGTGCCGCCCTGTTCACCCTCGCGAGCGCGACGGCCGCATTCTTGACCTTCATGTATCAGTTCAGTCCGACGCTGAGCGTCGGACGCGAGTTCGGTGAGCAACTCGGCCGCTTCCTCTTCGTTCTTCCCCTCGGTCGCGCCTGGTCGGTCACGGTGCTGATCGGCGCGATCGTCACCCTGGCGCTGTTCGCCTGGCGCAGCTGGACCCCGGTGCTGCTGGCCACCGTGCTCGCCATGTCGGCCCTGCTGCCGATGGCCACGCAAGGGCACGCGGGCGACCTCTCTGGGCACGGCCTGGCTGTCAACTCGATCCTCTTGCACACGCTCGGCGCGGCGGTGTGGCTGGGTGGACTGCTGCTGGTCGTACTGCTGCGTGGCCGAGGGGCGGAGATGCAGCCACTGCTGCGCCGCTATTCCTCCCTGGCGCTCGCTGCCTACATCGTGATCGGGATCACTGGCATCTCACGATCCGTGGTCACCCTGCGCGAATGGAGCGACCTGGTTTCCGGATACGGCGGGATCCTGCTGACGAAGGCGGCGATCCTGGTGCTGCTGGGGGTGCTGGGCATCGGATACCGGATCAGGCTCATCCCCCGGATCGCCGGGCCTGCGGCATCCGCCTGGTTCTGGCGTCTCGTGCTCGCCGAACTCGCCCTGATGGGGCTTGCCTCCGGGGCCGCGGCGGCGCTCGCGCGCACTCCCACACCGGTGCCCCCCCCGCCCGGCACGCTCACGCCCGCGCAGATCCTCACGGGCGAGACCCTCCCCCCCCAGCTGACCGGCGCGCGCTGGCTCACCGAGTGGAACATCGACATCCTCTGGGTACTGGTCGCCGGTTTCGGGATCTTCTTCTACCTCGCCGCCGTCATCCGCCTGCACCGTCGCGGCGACCGCTGGCCGGTGCACCGCACTGTGCTGTGGATCCTCGGCCTGCTGATCCTGGTCTGGGTGACGAGCGGTTCGATAAACCGTTACCAGGAGTTCTTGTTCAGCGTGCACATGCTCGGGCACATGCTGTTGGGCATGGGCATTCCGCTTCTGCTCGTCGGGGGCGCGCCGGTCACGCTGGCCCTGCGCGCCATCCACAAGCGAGACGACGGCACGCGCGGTGGCCGGGAGTGGATCCTGTGGGCGGTGCACTCACGCTGGTCGCGCATCGTGACGCACCCGATCGTGGCGGCGGCGGTCTTCATCCTGTCGCTGTGGACCTTCTACTTCACGGGTCTGTTCCGCTGGTCGATGTCCGACCACCTCGGTCACCAGTGGATGATCATCCACTTCCTCATCTCGGGCTACCTGTTCGCGATGAGTCTCATCGGCTCCGACCCCGTCCCGTATCGTCTGCCCTACGCCGGGCGGCTGGTCACGCTCATCACCACGATGGCGATGCATGCCTTCTTCGGGGTAGCCCTGATGATGCAGTCCGGGCTCCTGGTCGCCGAATGGTTCGGATCGATGGGCCGCACGTGGGGGCCGACGCCGATGCAGGATCAGTACGTCGGCGGGGGCATCGCCTGGTCCATCGGCGAGATCCCCACACTGATCCTCGCGATCACGGTCGCAATCCTGTGGAGCCGCAGCGACGAGCGGCTCGCCCGCCGCCGCGACCGGCATGCCGATCGTACGGGGGATGCCGAGCTGGTCGCGTACAACGCACACCTGGCTGAGCTCGCCGAGCGCGACCGCCGCGCCGCCGAGCGCACGCGCTGATCCAGATCTACGGCACCCCGACCCGGATCGAAACCGAGCCGTCGGCGAGGAGCGTCACGGTCCCCGCAACCTGGAAGGGCACGTCTTCGCTCAGCGCATGGATCGAGCCGTCAAAGATCGACTGTACGTCCACGGCGATATGCGCCAGGGCGTCGGACGGCTGGATGCGCCAGTTCGCGCCATCCGGCACGAGACTCACTTGCGGGTGCTGCCGGATCGACCACTCGGGCAGCGAGGCCAGTCGATGCTGCACTTGGAACCCGAAGGGACATCCGGTCGGCAGCAGTACCTGCTGCGTCGCGCAGGACTCGAGGAACTCGGTCACACGCGTCTGCACGACGCCGCGGAACTCATCAGTAGGGGTGGTCTGCAGGTCGACCGGCCGCACCTCGAGGGTGCGCTCAGTCAGCACCCGAACCCCGGTGCTGTGCGAGATCGGCGTATCCACGCCCACCGCGTACCGGCCCGGGACGAAGGCCAGCAGCGAGATCGGATCGAGGGGATCTGAGTCGACGCCCGCGATCTGGCGTCGGTCGATGGTGAAGCCGTTCACCGTGAAGGCGTTGGCACCGCGGACAACGAGCTGGATGACCGACAGCGGCGGTGTGGCGAAACGCCAGCGCGGGACGATGCCGTTCCACCCGTCACGCTCGATCGCGAAGGTGGTCTGCCCGGCCTGTCCACCCGCGGTATAGCTCGCCGTCACCATCCAGACACCGTCGGCCGATTCCTCCGAGAGGATCTCGACGTCGCTGAGTTCGGCCAGCGCTGCCTCGCGCAGCAGGGCGTCTGAGATCGGTGCCGGGACGCCGGCGGCGACGAGAGAGGCGCCGTCGATACCGACACCGGGCAGCTGCAGTGCATCGGCGGCGCGTCCGTCGGCGAGCATCCCGAGGTAGCGCTCGACGAAGGCGGAGGGGCTGTAGACCGCACGATAGAGCGCACTTGCACCCGCGGCGAAGGCGGCCAGCAGCAGCACTCCGACCACGGCGAGGATCGTCAGGTCGGAGCGCAATGATGAGCTCGTGGCGGAACGATCCATGCGGCAAGTTTAGGTCGCGCGCACCTGGGAGGTCGCGCCACACGACCGCGCTGTGCACAACCCGAGGGCTCGTACGCGTGCCGGTAGCTCCGCTCGACGTAGCATGGGTGGGGTCGTCCCCATCCGCCAACCTTCCGAGATCTCCGTGAGCACCCCCGACCTATCTGATGAGCAGCAGGTGCTGTTCCGCTTCATCGAAGACACGGATGCGCACGTCTTCATCACCGGCCGGGCGGGCACGGGAAAGTCGACGCTGCTGGCGCACTTCGCCGCACACACCCGCAAGCGGGTGGCGATCTGCGCGCCGACGGGCGTGGCCGCCCTCAACGTCGGCGGCCAGACGATCCACTCGCTGTTCCGGCTGCCGATCGGCCTGATCGGGGGATCCGATCTCGAGCAGTCCGACCCCACCCGCCGGCTGCTGCAGGCCATTGACGCGCTTGTCATCGACGAGGTGTCGATGGTCAACGCCGATCTGATGGATGCGATCGACCGTTCCCTCCGGCAGGCACGCGGAAAGCGCGGGTTGCCCTTCGGGGGCACGCAGCTGGTGATGTTCGGGGATCCCTATCAGCTCGCCCCCGTGCCTCCGAAGGGCGACGAGCTGCACTACATCCGCGATCACTACCGCTCGTTCTGGTTCTTCGACGCGCGAGTGTGGGCGGGCGGTTCGACGGACTCGGCAACCGACCCTTCGACCGGCTCGGGGGCCGGTGATGGAGTGCTCGACCTCGGTCGGCACGGTGCCGAACTGCACGTGCGCGAACTCGTCGAGATCCATCGACAGGCCGACGACGCCTTCAAGACAATGCTCAACGCCGTACGCCACGGCAGGGTCACCGCCGAGATCGCCGGGGTGCTCAACGACGCTGGTGTGCGCGTGCCGCCGGAGCCGGTGCCGGGCGAGACGCCGATCATCACGCTCGCCACCCGCAACGACATCGTGCAGGGGATCAACCGCCGCCACCTCGCGGCACTCCCGGGACGGGAGCAGACGGCGGTCGCCGAGATCAACGGAGACTTCGGGCGCGGCGAGGCCGCGCACCCCGCGGATGTCGAGCTGAAGCTCAAGGTGGGGGCGCAGGTGATGTTCCTGCGCAACGACACGGGGGCGGCGGGTGAGTTCCCGCGGTGGGTGAACGGCACGATCGGCACGGTGACCCGAATCCTCGGCGGCACGGTGCGCGTGGAGATCGACGGGGACGAGGTCGAGGTGGAGCCGGCCGTCTGGGAGCGTTTCCGCTATGCCTACAACCCCGGCACGCGTACGCTGACGCGCGAGGTCGTGGCCGAGTTCACGCAGTTCCCGTTGCGGCTGGCCTGGGCGGTGACTATCCACAAGTCGCAGGGCAAGACCTACGAGCGCGCGATCATCGACCTGGGATCGGGTGCCTTCGCGCCCGGGCAGACCTACGTCGCCCTGTCACGGCTGACTTCGCTCGAGGGCCTGTACCTCACTCGGCCGTTGCGACCGAGTGACATCCGCGTGGATCCGGACGTCGCTCGCTTCATGGCCGAGGCGCTGCGCGCCGCCTGACTACGCGGCCTGGCGGGTCCGGTCGAGCTCCTCGAAGAGCTCGGTGTTGAAGCGGTAGGCCAGTAGCACCTCGTCTATCACGCGCGCCTGCTCGGCCTCATCCCAGGGCGCGGCGTCCAGCTGCTCGCGGTAGACGTCCTTGAAGGCGCGGGGATCGGCGATGTCGTCGAAGAGATAGAAGCCCACGCCGTTGGTCTCGAAGCCGAAGCGACGCTGCATGACCTTGCCGATGAACAAACCCCCGGAGAGGTCGCCGAGGTAGCGGGTGTAGTGATGTGCGACGAAGCCCCCGGCCCAGGTGGCGCCGACCTGGTTGATGCGGTCGACGTAACGCTGGGTGGTGGCCAACGGCGTGACCTGATCCCGCCAGTCCGGGCCGATCAGGAACTCGAGGTCGGCTTCGAGAGCGGGAAGGCGCGTGAGCTTGTCGGTGATGAAGACCGAGGCCACCGGGTCCTGGCGCATGCGCTCGGCGGCGGCTTCGAGTGCCTCGTAGATGAAGTAGTGCTGCACCACGAGGGCGATGTAGTCCTCGCGCGAACCCTCGCCCTTCAGCAGCTCCGACATGAACCCGGAGGTCTCGCTCTGCGAGTGGGACTGAGCAGAGCGCTCGCGCAGTGCGGTGGAGAAGGGGATGATCTCGGCCATACAGCTATTGTAAGGCTTGCCTCACTTGGCATGCACGGGGCGTCGCGCTCGGCGGCGCTCAGTCGTGCGGGCGGGGTGCGACGCCGAGCCTCTCGCAGGCGAGGTCGTACAGCGCGACGACCTCGCGCCGCACCTCGGGGCGCTCGCTGATCGGGCCGCCGGGCCAGGGCACGCGCAGTTCCTCGGCGTCGTCACCGCGCTCGATCCGCCAGATCCCGACATCCCCATCGAGTCCGGTCATCACTGCTTCGGCGATCGTGTCGGGCTCGGTCGCGAAGGCGCGGGCTATCAGCAGGCTGTCGTCCTGGTGGTCCTCGTTCATGTGCTTGAGGACGGCGGTGACGACGGCGGGATCGAACTCATGCGGCATCCCGCCAGCATAGAGCGAGGGTCTTGTGACCACCAAGATCACAGCCGGGGACGATTAGAATGGCCGGGATCGAAGGGGTCCGGATGCCACGTTCACGCTCGCACCGCCTCAGTGCTGCTGCCGCAGGCGCGCTCGCTCTGACGCTCGCCCTCACCGCGTGCGGCCCCGCTGAAGAGCCCGAGATCCCGAGGTACACCCCACCGGTCATCGAGGGCAGCCTGCCCGGGGACCTCACCGCTCAGTTGCACGCGGCCGTGGAGCACGCGATGGAGGCCGCTGGTGCCCCGGGGGCGATCGTCGGGGTATGGGTGCCCGGGTCGGGCGTGTGGACCGCGGGGATCGGAACGCAGGGCGCGGACTCCTCCACGGTGGTCACGCCGGACATGGCGTTCCGCATCGGCGATGTCACGCGGCTGATGACCTGCGACGTGCTCGACGGGCTGGAACGTGACGGGTTGCTTCCGGCGCGCGCGGTCGCGGCGCAGTACCTATCGAGTGCCCCGAACCTGATGGATGTCACACTGCGCGACCTGTGCAACGGCACCGCTGGCGTCGGTTCCTTCGAGCCTGCGCTGCGCGACGTCTTTCACCGGATGCCCGAGCGGGAGTGGAGCCCGCAGGAACTCGCCTCTTATGGGTTGGGTCAGCCTCGTTCCGAGGTTGGCGCGGTCTATCGCAGTTCGGACACGTCCTACGTACTGCTCGGTCTCGCGCTGGAGCGCGCCAGCGGCATGTCGGCATCCCAGTTGATCGACCGGTACGTGACCACACCCCTGGGCCTGGAGTCGACCTCGCTCCCGCGGGCAGCGGCGGCAGCACCGGGCGAGCCGGCGATGCACGGGTACTTCCTCCCCCAGGCCGGCGACGGCTTCATCTGCTCCGCGCCAGTGGAGGTCACGACGCTCTCGTCGAGCGTGGGATTCACCGACTCGGGGGTGGTCTCGACGATCGACGATCTGGGTCGCTACGTGCAGGCGGTGGCCGCGCAGGTGCTCGCGGGCGGTGCGCAGTCCTCGCGCTTCGCCGATCCTCGAGCCCTCTCGGATGATAACGAGGGATGGCGACAGGCGACCGGCGGCGCACATCTGGTCGGCCCGCTCATCGGGCAGTACGGCGCGATCCCGGGCTACGCCACGGCAGCCTTCTCCGACCCGGCCACGGGGTTCACTGTGGCCGTCGTGCTGAATGATTCCACCGACGGAGGCATGATCGCGGCGTACCTGGCCTGGGAGCTGGCTGCCATTGTGTCGACCGCGAGCGTCGGTTCCCAGTTCGCGCTGCCTTTCACGGCCGAAGGCATGCACGAGGCGATCGCATATCGTGCGCTGACCTGTGTCGAGCCGGAACTCGAGCCCACTGAACCCGAGGAAACCGAAGGATAAGGCCCCGGATGCCACGGCTCTCGGCCAGCGGCGGCGCGGTTGCCCTCGTCGTCGTGGGCCTCATCTGTCAGGAGATCGGCGCCTCGATCGCGGTGCTGCTGTTCCCGGCAGCAGGGCCGCTCGGGATGGTGGCGCTGCGCCTGTTCTTCTCGGCGGTGATCCTGCTTCTGCTGGCTCGGCCCCGGGTGCGTGGCCGTAGCGTCTCGGCGTGGCGCGCGGTGTGCGCACTGGGGTTCTCGCTGGCGGTGATGAACGGTCTGTTCTATCTGGCGCTCGAGCGGCTCTCGCTCGGTGTGACGGTGACGATCGAGGTGCTGGGCCCGCTCGCGCTGGCCGTGATCACGGCACGCCGTCGGATCGTGTGGCTCTGGGCGGCGATCGCCCTCCTCGGCGTCGTGGCCCTGGGAGGAGGCGGCTGGGATCGGCTGGATGCGCTCGGCGTCGTCTTCGCGCTGGGGGCCGCGGTCTGCTGGGCGCTCTACATCCTCTCGGCGGCGTCGGTGGGCCGTGCCATCCCGAAGCTCGACGGGCTCGCGCTCGCGATGGTCGTGGGCGCCCTGGTCGCACTGCCCTTCGGCTTCGCCACGGCGGGACCGGCCCTTCTGCGCCCCGAACTGCTGGCACTCGGGGCAGCCGTGGCTCTGCTCAGCTCCACGATCCCCTACGCCCTCGAACTGATCGCGCTGCGACGGCTGGCCCCGGCGGTGTTCGGCATCCTGATGAGCCTCGCTCCGGCCACGGCGGCGCTCGCCGGCTTCGTGCTGCTGGGTCAGCACCTCACCGGCTGGGAGATCCTCGGGATCGCACTCGTCGTCGTGGCCAGCGCCGGTGCTGTCTGGGCCGCACGTGAGCGCGCTGCGGCGGCGACCGAGCCCGTGGCGTAGTCTGACGGTGACCGGCACCTCAGCGGTGCTACGGAGAGGAGCGGTCGTGACATCCGAGTCCCCGAGACATCCCGTGCGCGACGCGACGGTGCTGATCACAGGTGCCGCCCGGGGCATGGGCGCGCTCTACGCGCGGCGGGCCGTGGGCGCGGGAGCGCGGGCCGTCGCTCTGTGGGACATCGATGGGGATGCAGGCAAGACGCTCGCCGCAGACCTTGCGCGCTCGGGTGTACAGGTGGTGCCCTACCGCGTCGACGTCTCCTCGCTCGACGACATCCGGCGCGGACTGAAGCGCACGCGCCGGGACATGGGATCCCCGACGGTGCTGATCAACAACGCCGGGATCGTGCGCGGCGCGCCCTTCTGGGATCACGACCCGGTGCGCGACATCGAGGCGACGATGCGCGTGAACACGCTCGCGGCGATGTGGCTGACTCGTGAGGTGCTCCCCGACATGATCGCCGACACTGCGCGGTCGCAGCGGATCCTCAACATCGCCTCGGCAGCGGGCACGCTCGGCAACCCCAACATGAGCGTCTACGCGGCATCGAAGTGGGCGATGATCGGCTGGGGCGAGTCGCTGCGGCTGGAGCTGGAGCGGGCGGGGCACCGCCACATCGCCGTGACGACCTTCTGCCCGAGCTACATCTCGACCGGGATGTTCGCGGGCGCGCGGGGTCCGCTGCTGACTCCGATCATGACCCCGGAGAAGGCCACGCTCGCAGCCTGGAACGGGATGCTGCGCGGCACTCCCGTCGTCATGCGACCCTGGACGGTCAAGCTCGCCGCCGCGCTGCGCGGTGTGCTGCCGACCCGCGGCTGGGATGCCATCGCCGGCCGGGTATTCCACGTGTACTCCTCGATGGACGAGTTCACGGGGCGCGGAGAGAGATAGCCTCAGCCCGCCCAGGGATCGATGAGGGTGAGGCCGAGCCCCGCGAAGTCCTCGGTGTTGCGGGTGGCCAGGGCCGCGTCGTGCACAAGGCAGACGGCGGCGATCTGAGCGTCGGCGACCTCGATCGGGAGGCCGAGGGCGCGGCGGATCTCGAGGACATGTCCGTAGGCGAGGGCGGCGGCGGTGTCGAAGGGCAGGACGCGGCCGGCGAAATCGTGCCCGACGATCAGGTCGAGATCGTCCTGCAGGTTCAGGCGCCTTCTCCCGTGCGGGAGGATCATCACCCCGGCGCTGAGCTCTCCGACGACCGTCGCGGTGAGATGCAGTTCTTCGGGCTCCTGATCCGCCACCCACCTGTCCACGTCTGGGCTTCGTCGTAGCTTTCGGGCCTCGGAGATGACATTGGTGTCGAGAACGATCATGGCTCGTCGGCTCTCGTACTGCCCTCGGCACCCTCGCGCGCGTCCGCCTCGGCGCGCAACTGCGCGATCTCCTCAGGCGAGACGGCCCACTTCGACTTACGGTCCGGCAGCGGGACGTCATCCCAGTAGGCTCCGGTCGCTGCGAGCCGCTCACGCATCCGCCGGTACCAGGCACCCGGCTCTTCCGCCGGCTGCTCCCGCACCGCCTCGGCGAGGATCGCCCGGACCTCGGCCTCCATCGAGACCCCCTTCTCGGCGGCGCGCACGCGCAGCCGGCGCTTGACCTCGTCATCCAGGTCACGAATCGTCAGCGTCGCCACGGGGCTCTCCTCACTCGGAGTCGATGAGTGCAACGCAGTCAATGCTAGCAATCGGGATGTCATGTCGCCAGGCTACGTGGGGCCGGGTGGCGGCCGGTGCAAAAGGGGCCGGACATGAACAAGCGGTCGTCCAGAGCTACCCGTGCAGAGCGAGTGGTGCCGTCCGCCAGGCGATCACCGAGCCCGGGTGGTCTCGCGATGGAGGGGATGACGGGAATCGAACCCGCGCTATCAGCTTGGGAAGCTGAAGTTCTGCCATTGAACTACATCCCCGTGCGCATACGGCGTCTGGCCAGCATAACAAACTCGAGGCCGGCCGAGCCCGTTAGGCTGGTGCCGTGCTCCTCAGTGACCGCGACATCCGCACCGAACTCGCCGCCGGACGTATCGGGCTCGAACCGCACGATCCGGCGATGATCCAGCCCTCGAGCATCGATGTGCGGCTCGACCGCTACTTCCGGCTGTTCGACAACCACAGATACCCCTTCATCGATCCCGCCGAGGATCAGCCCGACCTCACGCATCTGATCCAGGTCGAGCCCGACGAGGCGTTCATCCTGCACCCCGGCGAGTTCGCGCTGGGTGCGACCTTCGAGCAGGTCTCGCTCGCGGACGACATCGCCGCGCGGCTGGAGGGCAAGTCCTCGCTCGGACGCCTGGGGCTGATCACCCACTCCACGGCCGGCTTCATCGACCCGGGATTCACCGGGCACGTCACGCTCGAGCTCGCGAACGTCGCGACCCTGCCGATCAAGCTGTGGCCCGGGATGAAGATCGGCCAGCTCTGCTTCTTCCGGCTGACCTCGCCGGCCGAGAGTCCCTACGGCTCCGGCCCCTACGGCAACCGCTATCAGGGTCAGCGAGGGCCGACGGCCTCGCGCTCCTTCCAGAACTTCCACCGCACCGATGTCGGCGTCACCGACCTGGGCGCGACGGGGGGCTGAGCGGACGGGCACGAAGAAAGGGGCGTGGATGCCGCAGCACCCACGCCCCTTTCCGCATCCGGGATCAGGCGTCGCGTCCCCGGCTGAAGCCGGCGTCGAACCCGCGCTCGTAGGAGCGCTGGCCGAAGCGCGCGATCCGCACGGCGCGGTTGCCGTGCCGGTGCGGCCCGAAACCGTGGCTCTCACCGCGGCTGTGGGCGTGGTGAGGATGCCGGGGTCGCCGACCCGCGCGACGGTGCGGCATCGGGTCGTTCTCGTTCCATCCGAAGGCGCGAGCGATCTTCTCGAGTGCGCCCATCGCGATCGCGAGGTCCGCCTCGGGCACCGCGTCGGTGACGCGGGCACGAATGCGGGTCGCGATCTCACCCAGTCGGCCGGTGGCAGCCCGCCCTTCCTCGGTCAGGACGAAGCCGTCGTCGCCGGTGGCAACCCAACCGCGCTCGATGAGCCGGTGCAGTTTGTGTTCCGCGAGCCGGCCATAGGGGGCGGCAGCGCCGGAGAGGACGTTCAGCATCCGCCAGTCGCGGCGCGAGGCGCCTTCGGCCTCGAAAGCGCGAGCGAACTCGTCGGCGAGCAACCGATCGACGGTCTTCAGCCAGAAGCCGAGTGGGCGGAGATTCTCATGTGTGTCTGTGGTGTTCATTGTAGATTTCCTTACTTGTCAAAGAACATGTATATGTATTGTGACATACATTCCCGATACATGTCAAATCGCATGTAAAATCGGACTGTGAGCTCTCCCGATCCTGTCGAAGCCATCGTTCTGGCCCTCTCGCGCCTGCGCGGCCCACGCCGGCACGGACGCCACCATCATCACCACGGTCCGCACCAGTACTTCGGCCCGCACGGCGCCGGCGCTCCCATGGAGCGTCGAGGCCCCGCACGCATGCGGATGCTCGAGGCACTCGCCGCGGCATCCGAACCCCTGAGCGTCTCGGCGATAGGTGAAGCGGTCGGTGTGGACCAGCCGCGCGCCTCGCGTCTCGTGCAGCAGGGTGTCGAGTTAGGTCTTGTCGCCCGCGAGGTCGACCCCGACGACGCGCGACGCACCCGCATCGCGCTCACCGAGCAGGGGCGTCACCTCGCGCGCGCGGCCCGCGGCGAGCGCCGCGACTCGGTGCGACAGGCGCTGAAGGCACTCACGGACGAAGAGCAGACCGAGCTCGCTCGCCTGCTGACCAGGCTCGCCGACAACTGGCCCGGCTGAGCCGGGCGGGGCCCCCTCAGAGCCGGACGACGATGTTCTCGGAGTCGATGAAGCTGCCCACCGGCGAGGCGAAGGTCTCGATCACCTGGGCGACCTGCTCGGGCTGCATGATCGTCGTGGGGTCCTCGTCGGGGGCGAGCACGCGCCGCAGGGCCGTAGCCGTGCGGCCCGGCGACAGGCAGACCACCCGGGTGCCGTAGATCGACAGCTCCTCGCGCAGCACCTGGCTCATGTTGATCACAGCGGCCTTGGATGCCGAATAGGTGAGCCATCCCGAGCGCCCATTGATCCCCGCGGTCGAGGCGATGTTCACGATCAGCGCGAAGGTATTGCCCGCGTGCAAGAGGCCCTGGATGAGCAGGAACGGCGCGTACAGATTCACCGACATCGTCCGTTCGAAGTCCGCGAACTCGACCTGGTGGATCGGCACGGGATTCGTGTAGCCGGCGTTGTTGACCAGGATGTCGATGTTGCCGACCTCGCTGTGGACCTCGCGGGCGGCGAACCGTAGAGCGTCGAGGTCGCCCACGTCGACGGCCTGCGCGACCACCCTCTTGCCCCGGGCCGCAGCCTTCTCGGCGAGTGCGGCGACCGCGGCGGCGAAGTCGTCCGACTCTCGGGCCCACATGACGACCGTGCCGATGTCGTTCTCGGACTCGATGAAGCGGGTCGCGGTGTGCAGCCCGATGCCGCGCGAGGCACCCGTGACCAGTGCTGTCCTACTCATAGCTGGCCTCGACCTCCTGATTCTGGTTCAGGAACGTCGCCAGCCGGATGTCTGTCGGCGTGGTCACTTTGAAGTTCTCATCACGCCCCGGAATGAAGGCCACGCGGTAGCCGGATGCCGCGACGAGCGTGGCGTCCTCGGTGAACACGATGCCGTCCGCCGCCGCGCGCGTATGGGCGTCGGCGAGGTCGGACGTGCGGAACTTCTGGGGCAACTGCACGTTGCGCAGCCGCTCACGCTCGAGCGATCCCGTCACGAGCTTCGTCTCGGGGTCGACCGGTGCCACGGTGAAGGGGATCTCGAGCATGAGCGAGACGTTGTCTTCGGGGTGGTCGATGAGTCGCGTGAAGTCCTCCGAGGTCACGAGGGGGCGGGCGGCTTCGTGGATGAGCACGCTTTCGTGCACGCAGTGCGGGATCATCGCGGCGACCGAGGCATGGCGAGAGTCCCCCGCCTCGACGAGCGTCACCGGGGTCTTGATCGCGTAGTCGGCGAGGAGCTTCTCGACGGCGGGACGCCAGCCCTCGGGGTAGTTCATCACGATCTGCCCGATCTGGCCGATTCGATCGACGGCGATGAGCGAGTAGATCAGGATCGGGATGCCATTGATCTTCAAGAGCTGCTTGGGCTGGCCCGCGCCGACGCGGGTGCCGATGCCGCCGTTCAGGAGGATGAGAGAGTGCACCTGCGCGGCCTCCGCTTCTTCGATGAATACCTCTACGATACGAGCAATCGGTCCCGCGGCGCTCCATCACCCCTCAGGTGGTCCGTGTGATCCCGCTCAAGGGGAGAGGCCTGCGAGCCGCTGCGGTAGCCTAGGGAAAGCATGCCCCAGATGGATATCGTGCGGGTGCTCGCCGCGGGTTCTCGTCACGATGGAGATCAGGTGGTCTCGGTAGCGTCTGGGTGAGTAAGCGAGGGCGGGTTGCACCAAGAGAGCGAGGAATCACCGCGCGGTCCCTTCGCGTCTTTCGGGGATGCGATCAGGCGCTATCTCTACGCGGCTTGGGCTTCTCCGCGGCGGCGCGTCTCGAAGCTCGCTCGCGAGTTCGTGCGCTGCTCGAACTGGCGGCCCCTGGACCCGCGGCTCGTGTTCTACGAATCCCATGTGGGCGCCGGGATGATCTGCAATCCCCTCGCCATCTTCCAGGCGCTCATCGATGACCCCACTCACAAGAGGCTGCGCCACGTCTGGGTGATCAGCACCGAGGACGAGATCGAGGTGCTCCGCAGCGAGTGGAAGGGTCGGCGCAGAGTCACCTTCGTGCTGCGCGACAGCCGTGAGTACGTACGCGCGCTGGCGACGGCGAAGTACATCATCCAGAACACCTCCTATCCCCCGTTCTTCGTGAAGCGCCCGGGGCAGGTCTGCGTCAACACCTGGCACAGCACCACCGTGAAGACACTCGGCTTCGATATGCCGGATGGCAACATCCAGAGCCGCAATGTCATCCGGAGCCTGCTGATCTCGGACTACATCGTCTCGCCCAATGCCTTCATGACGAAGGTGTTCCGGGAGTCCTACCGCCTGCAGGACCTCTACACCGGCACCGTCCTCGAGATGGGATACCCGAGAAACGATGTCACGCTGCGCGCCGACCGCGCCGAGGTGATCCGGCGGCTTCAGGCACGCGGCGTCAGGGTCGATCCCGACAAGAAGATCGTGCTCTACGCCCCCACCTGGCGGGGTCCCTCGCCGGCAGGAACCAGGGCGGACGGCGCGGAACTGCTGCGCGTACGGGATGAGATCCTCCGTGGGATCGACACCGACGAATACCAGGTGCTGGTCAAGGGCCATCATCTCGTCGACTCCCTGCTCACCGACCAGGAGCGCGCCTCGGGGGACTTCATCCCCCGGCAGGTCGACACCAATGAACTGCTCGCGGCGGTAGACATCCTGATCTCCGATTACTCCAGTATCTATTTCGACCACCTCCTCACCGGCCGGCCGGTCCTCTTCTATGTGCCGGACGAGGACGAGTACGCAGAGGATCGCGGGGTGTACTTCTCGCTCGACGAGTTGCCGGGACCTGCCACGAAGGACATCGCCGACATCGCGACATGGATCGGCGACATCGACGTCGTCTCGGAGCAGTACCGGGACCGATACGAACGGGTGCGCGCGTGGGCCTGCGAGCACGACGACGGTCGCGCTGCCGAGCGCGTCGTGCAGGTGGTTTTCGACGGGCAGGAGATGCCCGGCTTGATCCGTGACTTCGTTCCGGCGGCGCGCAAGCGCCTCTTGTTCTATGTCGCCGGCTTCACCTCCAACGGCGTCTCGAGCGCCTTCCGTGCGCTGCTCGAGCGCATCGATCGGGCCGAGTACGACGTCACGGTCTGGGGCTTCATCAGAGACGGGGCCAGCGCGTCGAACTACCGCGCGCTCACGGACGTGCGGGCGATGCCCTGGATCGGCGGATTCTCGCTCACCCGGTGGGAGCGCATCGGCATCTCCTACATCCAGCGCTACGGACGGGGCGGGAAGCTGCTGTGGATGTTCCGTCCGCGCCGCGCGCTGCGGCGGGAGTTTCATCGGAACTTCGGCGACGCGGAGTTCGACTACGCCATCGACTTCTCGGGATACGGCGTGCTGATCCCCGCCGTGCTCGCACAGCACGGCCCGGCGAAGAAGGTGATCTGGCAGCACAGCGACATCGCTTCGGAGTTCGGGAACGCCGACAAGCGGGAGCTGCCGAGGTATCGCGGCATCAATACGACGCTGGCTGGCATTCAGGATGCCTACGCGCGGTGCGACAGGGTCGTTGCCTGCGGGGAACCGGTGCGGGACATCAATAGTGCGGCGCTTGCGACGCCGAAGACGGAACAGAAGTTCACCTTCGTGAACAACCTCGTCGAGACCAGCAGGGTCAAGCGCCTGGCGGCGATCGAGCCGGCCGCAGCGGCGGACGGGTACATCGTGGCGGAGGTCGCGGGATCCGCCTCGGCGCAGCGCCTCACTCTGCTTCCCGACTTTCCGCCGGCACCCGAACCGGGCGAGGCCTATCGCACCTTCGTGACGATCGGCAGGCTCTCGCCCGAGAAGAATCACGCGAATCTCATTCGCGGCTTCGCCGCGTTCGTGCGGCACCATCCGAACTCGCGGCTGTTCATCCTCGGCGATGGCGATCTGCACGCCGGCCTCGAGCAGGTGGCCGAGGATCTGGGAGTCACCGACCGCGTCTCGATTGCCGGTCACCTGTCCAACCCCTTCGCCATCGCCCGGCGCTGCGACTGCTTCATCCTTCCCTCGCTCTACGAGGGATTCGGGCTGGTCGTCTCGGAGGTGCGGGTGCTGGGCCTGCCCATCATCGTCTCGGACTTCGCCGCGCTCGGCTCGGTGTCGATGCCCGGGGGGCAGTACGTCATCGGGGTCACGCCCGAGGAGATCTGCCAGGGGCTCACCGCGTTCGTGCACGGCGAAGTCCCCACCGGCTATGCCTTCAACGCCGAAGAGTACAACGCTGCGGCATACCGGCAGTTCGTCGGGATGCTCGACTCGCTCTAAAGGGTCACCCGGTCTGCTCAGCTTCCCAGGGGGCCGGAACCGGGAATCGGGCGGTGAGGATCGCCCGCACCTCGCTCTCGGCCTCGTCGTGGCCATCGGTGTTCGAGTCGTTCACGCAGAAGACCTTCACACGTCGCTTCTCGATCGCGGCGAGCTTGTCGCCGATGTGCCCGTCGGCGACCTCGAGGTAGTTGTAGGAGATCTCACCGGGGACAGCGGATCCCGTCAGCAGTGCGAAGTAGGCGTAGAGGAACTGGCCGTTGAGGTCGGCACGCGAGCGGAAGCGGTTCGCTCTGGTCGCCGCGAGCTCCGAACCGAAGTCGCTCTCGATCTGATCCCAGACGCTGCGGCGCATGACATAGGGGGCGTGCTGGAACTTCTGCGAGCAGTCGCTGCCGAAGCGGGCCTCGAGAAGGTCGCGGGTGTTCTTGTGGCAGGCCATGGTCGCCCGATCCCCGGGCAGGACCGGTCCTCTGCCGAGGTAGCGGGGTGAGAAGAAGATCTTGCCGATGCCGCCTATCGCGAAGAAGTCCGCGGGGCTGCAGGGCCGCGAGAAGAAGAAGTCGTCGTTCAGATACAGGAAGTGCTCGGCGATCCCGGGGATGCGGTGCAGCACGGTCTCGATGTGGTTCGAGTTGAAGGTCGGCAGCACGGAGGGGTCGGGATACAGCTCCTCGTGCGAGACGACGGTGACCCGCGGATGCTCGGTCAGCCACTTCGGCCGCTGCCCGTTGGTGACGATGTAGATGTTCCGGACGAAGGGCGCGTACATCTCGATCGAGCGCATGCTGAACTTCAGCTCGTCGTGGGAGTGCCAGCGCGAGGTGTTGGTCGCTGCCTTGAGACCTGCGGTGAGCGCTGTCTCATGCTTGACGGAGTCGTAGTTTCGCTGCCAGATCGGATCGTCGGAGTCCACCCAGGTGTAGACCAGGTCGATCGGGAAGGGCCACGGCGAACCCGCGGAAGCGTCGAGGGACGCCTCGGGCAGCAGATCGCGCTGGTAGACGCGCGGACCCTTACCGGGCATGGGGATGACGAGGAACTCTTCGTGATCCTCGATGAACTCCAGCGTGACGCCCCGCTCGAGCAGGTAGTCGCCATCGTCCTTGCAGGTCGGCGTCGGGTGGATTCGCAGGAATGCCGCGACAGCCGGAGTGACGAACTGCTCTTCGTCGAACTCGTAGAAGTTCTTTCTGTTGCGCACCTCGCCGGCCGCGATCGTGAACTGCTGACGGGGCTCGCGCGAGTTATGCGCCTTGATCGCACCGCGGACCCGTTCGGCGAAGGGCGACCGTGGTGCCTGCGAAGTGGCCAGCCGCCGCCCGGTCGGCGTCGGCAGCATCCAGAGCGCAATGCCCTGCTCCTTCGCCACGCGGAGCAGAATCTCCGTGATCGTCCGCTCGGCCTCGAAGCCGTCCCGGGCGCGGTCGGTCGCGCAGGGCACCTTCGGGACGTGGGACCGCTCCAGCAGTGAGCGCACTCTCGTCTGCAGGGAACGCGGGGCCAGCCTACGCAGGATGCCGCTTCGGCGGGACTCAGGACGCATGGGCTTCCACTTGTGCGTGCGGGTAGTGAGGTGATGGCTCAGGGAGAGCATACCGCGCCGAGGGGTCCGGCTCTGATGCCTATGCGGCCTCAGCTCTTGCGCAGCAGCTCGATCTCGTCGACCACGCGACGGCAGCTCTGATCGTCTCGGTACGCGAAGAAGTCCCTTGCCCGTCTGGCATACTTCGGGGCGAGCTCGCTCGGTGCGGCGAGAGCTGTTCGCGTAGCCGCAACGGCCTCATCCACGCCCGGCATCACGGGGCCGAAGCCGTCGCGGGGGTAGTCGAAGTACCCGGGCCGATGGGGGTGAGCTGCGAAGAACTGCTCGCGATCGAACTGCAGGTACACGACCGGAGTCTTCAGCAGCGCGGCCTCGAAGGCGATGGACGAATAGTCGGTCACCAGCACGCGGGACCGCGACAGGGTGTTCTGGATGTCGTCATCCGAGTAGCGCAGCAGCGTCACGCCTGCAGGGAGGTGATCCGGGGTCGTGTGCGGATCGAAGTTGGGATGCGGGACGAAGGCGATCGTGGCACCCTGCTGCCGGGCGGTCTCGTGCAGGCTCGGCGAAGCGAGAAAGTCGTACCAGGTGCGCAGGTACTCGGACGTGGCGAAGTCGTCTCGGATGCCGCGCAGGTTGCCCTTGCCGACGCGATCGGTCATCAGGTACTCCCGCCAGGTCGGCATGACCAGGATCAGGTCGCGGTCCTCCGGTGCGAGCGCCGCCGACTTCTGCAGGAGCGCGTCATGACGAGGGAACCCCGTCACCTTGGCCTCGTGGCCGGTGAACTCGAAGGGAGTTCCGTCTGCGATCAGCCCCCGCTGCTCGGCCGCTCCCGTCGTGATGATCAGCGAGATCGGCTTCTTGTTCAGCCAGCGCGAGATGTCGTCCTTGGTCACGCCGTGCTGCAAGAACGTGAAGCTCCATCGGTTCGGCCCGAAGCGACGTCGGTTCAGAGGGTTGACCACGTAGTCGTCGGCGTGCGAAGAGATCAGATGGATCGTGTTCAGCAGCAGCAGCTTGTGCCGGAAGCTGCCGTGCGCAACGAGCCGGAAGCCCTCCTTCTTCAGACGCCGCCAGTCGGTGCTGCGTGTGCTCAGCACGAACCAGGCGTTGAGGTCCGAGCGGTTCGCCCGGATCCAGCGATAGAGATGCTCGGCATTGTCCTGCGCCTGGACATCCCGGTCCATGAGCGTCCAGGCCTTGGCGAACCGGGTCCGGATCGGGCGCAGTCGTGACATCCGCTTCGCGAAGATGTCGAGTGGGTGCACACCGCGCTCACTCTTGCCCCGGACCAGGCGCGATAGCTGCCCCGCCCGCCGGTGTGCGGCGCGCAGCGCGCGGCGTGGCAGGTGCCTCAGACGGGAGCGGGACGACCTGCCCGCGACCACCCGCTGGCCCTGCGTGAGTGCGAACTGCTCGGTCAGTTCCGAGGTCGACACCGACCACGCGGGTCCCTCGGGTACCCCGTAGTGAACATCCGCACGGGATCCGTTCAGGTGCACCGTCAAGCCGTTGGCGATCGGAAGCCACGCGATCTTCTCGTACAGCACGGTGTGCCCGAAGTAGTCGATACCGCGGTTCTTCGCGTGCACGGGCTCGATAGATCCCGACCGGGTCTGGAACTGGACCTCGGGCGGCTCACCGGCGAAGTAGAACTTGATCAGCATCAGGTCCTGCGCACGATCGATTCGCGGCACGTGCACCGGTGAGAGCGGGATCGTCTCACCCTTGAGGGCGAACAGCACCATCCGCACCTCGTACGTCATCGCCGTCACCTGGTAGGCGAGGATGCTTTCGGGCCGGATGAGCGTGAGCACATCGCTCAGCACCTTCAGGAACGCGGACGCCGTCTTGGCATCGATGAACCGTGTCGGGGTGTGCACCCTGGAGTCGCGGCTGAAGTAGAACGAGATGTCGTAGAGCACGATGTGCTCGAGCCACTCGGGTGCCTCGCCGAGCTGTTCGTGCGCTGCCTTCAGGATCTCGAGCCATCCGTAGCGGGGAAGGTCGAGGTATTTCTCGCGCTTCATCCAACTGGTGACGACCAGCGAGCTGCCATCCGCGCGACGGCGGTAGAGGTAGCGCGCGTCGGGCACCGCCAGGATCGCAGGTTTCGCGAAGGTCAGATGGTAGAGCGCCGAGAATGCACCGTCCTCGAAGTTGGGCTTGACCCGGGGGTCGAAGCGGAGTCCGTTCTGGCGGATCGTATCCATCCGGTAGAACGTGGTCGCAGCCTGCAGCTTCACGGACTGGGGCTCGGATGTCAGGTCGAACAGTCGCCTGCCCATCGAGAACATCTTGCGCAGCGGATGGCGATCCCGCTCGCGGCCCGTTTCGTCGTCGAGATAGACGATGTTCGTCGCCACGGTGCTCGCAGCGGGCGCGGCCTTGGATCCGATCACGTCCAGCACCGCGTCCAGGTACCCCGGGGTGAGGACGTCATCCGGATCCGGGAACGAGATCCACTCGCCGCGGGCGTGCTCGATTCCCAGGTTCCGCGCCGAGCTGAGTCCGCCGTTCTGCTTGGTCAGCACCCGTCCGCGCGTGCCGCTGGCAGCAAGCCACTCCTGGGCGAGCACGGCGGAGTCGTCGGGTGATCCGTCATCGACGAACAGCACCTCGGCCGAGGCGAGGGATCCGCCCTGCGCGCTGAGGCTGCCGAGGAACGCGGGGAGGTACTGCTCGACCTTGTACATCGACACGACGAGAGAGACGAGCGGTGCGGTCAGGGGGGAGGCTCCGAGCGGGGAGTCCTTGCTCATATCAGGGCGACCTTCTGAGAGTGGTCCAGTTGTATCCGTCTACCGGTCGCCACGCCGAGAGAAGGAGCGCCCTCAGCGGAAGGTCAACCGCCGTCGTACCTTACTCAACTTGTCTGCGAATCTGATGACTCGTCGTTTCTTCAGCCGCTCGAGCTCGCGAACGACCTTCTCATAGTGAGCGACCTGGTCGATGCCGAGTTGCTCGCCCGAGTGCCCGGTCGGCAGCGCGGCCTGCGCGAGCGATTCTCGCAGCTGCTCGATCTCGCGGCCGAGCCGATCCGAGATGCGGCGGGCGACCGCGACTTCGTCGTGCCAGGGTGAAGGGGCGAAGGGGGCCACCTCGGCCGGGGGCGCAGGCGGGGTCCACTCGGCGCCGCGAAGAGAGGCGGCGACAGCATCCCACCACCGATCCTGTTCTGCCCGCCGGGTCTGGGCAGCCTTGCTCAGGTGGCCGCGCACATCCAGGTCGGGGTTGGTCAGGTCCGCGAGAGCCGCGGTGAGAGGAGCGTGCTGCCAGCTGTCCATGGGCAGCGCGTAAGGCTCCATGCCCACGCTCGCCAGCGCGCCGCACATGCGCACCGACGAGTAGTGGCTCGTGACGAGAGTGAGTGCAGGGACGCCGAGACCGGCGGCGAACACGGCGGCGTGGTACCGGCTCGACACCGAGAGCAGCGCATCGGCGGTCAGAGCGACGACCTGCCGCGCGGTCATCATCGGCAGGGCGGTCACCCGGTCGGAGGTCATCGCCTTCACGAGTTCACGGTTGGCGATCTCGTCGGCCTTCTGAACAGTGGATGTGAGCGAGCTCACGTGCGGAACGAGCAGGATCTCGGCATCCAGTGCTGCGACGATCTGGTCGAGACCGGATGCGACCATCGCGTAGTACTCATCCGCTTCGAGGCTCCCGGCGCCGTCGTGCATCGAGAAGCTACCGATGACATAGGGCCCCGCCGGCTTCACCGAGTCGGCGAACTCGATGTCTTCGGGGCGTGGCGTGAGCAGGACGGCGTCGTCCATGGTGAGACGGACGCGCTCGGGATCCCCGCCGTGCTGCCGAAGCAGCTCGTGCGTGAAGCCCTCACGCGCGCCGAAGCAGCGCGCGTAGTCCATGATCTCTCGCACGAAGGCTGCGTCCGGCTCGCGCAGCGCCGGACCGACCGTCTGACTCGTGACGAACAGGGGCTTGCCGAAGTGCTTCGCCACTCGCGTCAGGGCCACGCGCTCATAGAGGTGGTGGATGTAGCGGGAGTTCATGTTGCCGCCGCCGGCGATGACGACGGCATCGGCCTGCGCGACCGCCTCGATGACGTTCTGTGGCGGGCCATCGGTCGGCACGAAGGCCTCGAGCAGCGTCGACACCCCGAGCAGCGTCTCTTCATGACGTCGCCGCGACCACGGCGTGTGGAACCCGAATCGCGGCACGGCGGGCAGACCATACATGGCTGTCGCCACCTCGGGCTTGCCGGCGATCAGGGTGATGTCCGTGATGCCGCGGGCGTGCAGCAGTTGCAGCGCGGCCTCGGTCATCGCTTCGTCACCGAGGTGGTACTGATGCTTCCATCCGATGTCGCCGATGACGACGACCTTCGCTGCTGCGGCCTCCATCGCGTCTCCCTGTTGCCCTGCGTGCACAAGTCGAGCCTAGCGTTCGGGCACCATCGCGCCATCGCCCGACAAAGGCTTCCTTGCGTCGTCGGCTCCTCAGAGAGCTTGGCCGAGATCCGGGCGGATCGGCAGGCGACTGATGAGCTAGCGTCCGCGCCGCAGCGTGCGCAGCGCCCGCCCGGGCAGGGACAGCAGCGGTCCGGTCCGGCGGCGCACGCGGCTGAGCGGAGAGTTGTGCGGGTGCCAGCGCGCGACCAGGACCGCGGTGCTGATGTGGTTGACCGGGAAGTGCGGGAGCCTCGCGCCCCGGCCGATCACGGCCTTGTCGATCTCGAGCTGCGCCCCGATCGCATCCCCCTCGGCGAAGGAGCCGTCCTTCAGCCACCAGAACCAGCGGTTGTCGATCCTGAACCGCAGGGTCCATCCCGCGAAGCGATGCCCCGGCACCCGGAACAGGTTCCTCAGCCGCACCCGGGCGGATCCGTCGTTGACGCAGCGCACCAGGGGCTGTTCGTACTCCAGGGAGTCGTCGTCCAGGTAGTCGGCATCGAAGAACAGCTTCGGGGCCAGGCGCGACAGATACACGGGTGCGCCGGTGTGCCCGCTGCTGAAGCGGATCGGGTAGGTCAGGCCGCGACGCCGGGCCTCGTACTTCGCGCGGTCGATCGCGCCGTTCGGGACGACGGTCTGCTCGGCGGTGCGCAGGGCGGTGAGGATGAAGTCGCGCGAGTGCGCGCGCTGCTGCTCCAGCAGCGCCCGCGCCGGGGCGAAGTCGACGGTCAGGGAGAGGTCCTTCACGTCATCCTCGGGCAACACGCGCCGGTCCGCGAGGTCGAAGGTCGTGAAGAAGTTCGTGAGCTTCGACCCGTCGCGGGGACCCACGAAGAAGGGCTTCCCGAACAGGAACGCGAAGCAGCATCCGTGAAAGGAGTTCGTGAAGATGACTTCGGCGTGCTCGATGTAGCCGAGCCACTCGTCCGGGCCGATGTCGTGGCGCGAGATATGCCGCACGTCGGGATCGGTGACGGCACCATACTTCAGCGGCCGCTCTGAGAGCTCGACCACCGTGAGGTCGTGCGCCTTCGCGTACTCGACGGCTTTCTTGATGGTGTCCTCGGCGAGGTCGGTGACGTAGTAGAGCAACAGGAACCGCTCTTCCGGCGGCTTCACCGCGATCCTCGCCCAGAACTCCCTGTCGTGCAGCAGAACAGGATCCAGGACCGTGGAGGCAGCGAAGGCCGAATTGCGTTCGATGTACTCGCTGAAGTCGCGCTCCCGCACGCTGATCGCGTCGAAGTCTTCGAGGTATCGGAAGAACTGCTTGGCATCCCGCTTGCTGAAATCCTTGGATAGCCCGCGGCTGGCGGCGTAGGAGATCTTCTTCTTGCCCTCAAAGGCACGGCTCCCGAGCAGGAACCCCCGGTCGAAGGTGTAGATCGAGGTGCGCCGCCAGATGATGTCGCTCACGCAGAGGTAGCAGTCGAACCCCGGATCCTCGAACTCGAGCAGATCGGAGTCGTACACGCGCTCGGTGTACCGGAGGTGGGCGGCGATGAAGGCGTCGAACTTGTCGTGGCGGCGCGCTCGCTCCTCAGCCGCACTGCGGTAGCCGATGGCGAGCTTCGCCCACTTCTCGCGCTCCGCGCGGCGGGCGGCGTTCTGCCGTGGCGTGCGGGCCTTGGCGAGGATCGCGTCACGGTACTTCTCCTCGGCGTAGTCCGCTGGCCAGCGCCGGTCGGCACCGCCGTGGTGGACGGGCTTGTAGTTCAGGATGGTCGACTCGTAGCCGTGCTGAGCGAGGAACTGCTGGAAGGCATAGGCGTGCAGGTTGCCGGCGAAGTTCAGATAGAACGAGTACCGGTTGATCCCGATGAGTGCGATTTTCACTTCTCACCCTTCTTGCCGACGACGCTGTCAGCGTGAGGGGCATCCCACCATGCCCACCTCAGGTTACCGGGCACCCCGCCCGCTTGCCCAGGGTGAGATTCTCGCCTACTCCATGTCCTTCGTGGCGAAGTCGTGCCCGCGCGCGTTCTTCGCCTCCACGCTGGGAATCCCGGCCCAGTCCTTGCCGTAGATGCGCTCGAGCATCCGCTCGGCTTCGCTCGGCACCAGAAGCGGCAGTCCCTCAAACGTGACGCGCTTGCCCTCACCGAACCACTCGCGCGGGAAGACCTCGCGGTCGACCGCGTAGTAGGTGCAGAGGTTCGCCCAGTGCGTCGCTTCGGGAGATGAGTTGTAGCGCGACTGCGTTCCCTCGATCCAGCGGTGCAGCGTCGTGGTCGGGATGAAGCTGCTCAGCACGAGCAGCGGCACCCGCACGTGAGGCTTCGGGGTGAGTTGGCGCGAACGCCCCGT
The DNA here is from genome assembly GCA_964533745.1 of uncultured Microbacterium sp. Classification (GTDB taxonomy): domain Bacteria; phylum Actinomycetota; class Actinomycetes; order Actinomycetales; family Microbacteriaceae; genus Microbacterium. The sequence goes on along the minus strand of CAZHML010000008.1, from coordinate 29,189 downwards.
ACTCATGAACAGCATGCGCCGCAGCCCGCGCAGCCAGAACTTCTGGATCTTGTACCGCAGACCCGAGGTCTGCGCGACCGCGTCGACCGGGAAGACGTCGATGTAGGGTCCGTCGTAGTGCGCCAGCCCGGTGATGCCGGGAAGATGGAACTCGGTGGACTCGGTCAGCTGCAGCTTCGCGCCGAACACCCAGTGCTTCTCGTTCGTCTCGAAGCTATCGAGGTTGTACCGCGGCGGAAGCGCACCCTGCTGGGCGAGCTGGACGAAACGGCGGTAGTCGGCACGCGGCATCATGACGTCGATATCGTCATCCCAGGGGATCATCCCGCCGTGCCGGATGGCACCGAGCATCGTCCCCTCGCTGAGGTAGTACTGCAGGTCGTGCTCGGTGCAGAAGGCGTCGAAAGCGGTGAGGATGTCCAGCTCATAGGCCTGGAGGGCGGCCAGGCTCGCATACCGTTCACGCGCTGGCGGCAGCGCCTCGGTCGTTGCAGCGTGCTCGAGCGCCGTATCGGGGAAGGGCGCGGGACGCAGGCCGAACACGAACTCGTAGACGTGACGGATCTGGTCAGCGCTGAGCGGTACCGGGCTGTTGCCGAGGCGCTCCTGGTTGACCGAACCCACGAGCTCGTCGAGCTCGGCGGGGCTGCTGAGTTCAGGGCTCGTGAGCTGCAGGGCCTCGAGCATGACCTCGAGCGTGTCGACCGCGCCCCGGCGGGACTTCGCCCGGAAGGCGGCTGCGAGGCGGTCCAGCGCGGGTGTCACGGCCTGCCCCTCTGGCGTTGCCTCGTCCGCGAGCCTGGTGAACAGCCACCACACCCCGACCAGGCACAGCGCCACGGCGTGGCCGTGCGCGATTCCGTAGAGCGAGGTCATCTTGTAGCTCATCGCGTGCGGGGCGGTGGTCTTGGTGAGGTTGATCGCCTTGCCGCCGAGGTTCGCGGCCACCAGCATCCGGCGAGTCACATCTTCGTCGAAGCCGCCCTTGTGGAAGTAGGCGAAGAAGCCGTCGAGGATGATCTCGATCCCCCCCAGGGCATAGTCAAGGCTCTGCTCGGTGGCGCTGGCCGCCCAGCTCGACTCGACGCACTGCCCGAGAGCATCGAGCAGGCTCGCCTTCTTGTGGTACTCGGGCAGGGTCGAGAGCAACCGGGGCTCGAGCACGACCCACTCGGGCAGGCACGCATCGTGCGCGATGGAGTGCTTCTCGCCGTCGATGTAGACCACGGCGAAGTGCGTCGACTCGCTGCCGGTGCCCGCTGTCGTCGGCAGGGACAGGTGCGGGATCGTGCGCGCGAGACTGGCCCCGAATGCGGGGAACTCCGGGGTCCCGGATGCCGCGAGCAGTTTGATGCACTTGGCCACATCCACGGCGCTGCCGCCGCCGATCGAGATGATCGCGTCGCATCCTTCATCGATGAACAGCGCAAGACCCGCGTGCACCTCTTCGAGCTTCGGATTCGCTGAGTAGTCGCTGAAGCGGATGAGCTCGACGCCCGACTCCTCGAGGAAGGGCTTGAGGAAGGACGCCTCGAAACTCTGCCCGCCCACGAGCAGCGGGCGACGCACCTTCGCTGACGCCAGCAGCTCGGGGATGCGCCGGTAGTCGCCGGCCTCTGCCAGCACCGGCTGCTGGGCGAAGTCGAACAGCCGGATCTGGGCCGAGACGGCGGCCAGATCCTCGGGGGTGTCGACTTCGTTCACCGAGTGCCCGGCGTACGAGAAGGCCTGGATGCCGGCTTCCTCCGCCACGTCGTTCAGGGCGTTCTCGGCGTAGACGCTCGTCTCGCCGCGCTCGACGAAGGCAGCGACGCGGTCCCGCCAGATGCGGATGGCGCGCGCGCTCAGCTTGTACATCGGCTGGAAGGCGTGGCAGTCGGCATCCGTGATGCTGACGGACACCTCGCGGATGACGTCGCTCACGACCCGCGCCTTGAAGTCCTTCTCGGGCTGGGGCAGCTGCGCGTTGACCATCCCGAGGTCGGGCCGCTCGTCCGCGAGCAGCGCCGCGAGCACGCCGGCGTCGAACACCAGGTCGCCGTGCAGCATCAGCAGGTCGTCGTCCAGGTGCTCGCGGGCGAGGTGCATCGAATAGATGTAGTTGGTCGAGTCGTAGACCTCGTTCGGGACGAAGGTGAAATCCAGCCCCGCCAGGTGCGGTGCCTGGGTCTCGGCACGCAACTGCTCAGCGAAGGGACCGGTGGTGATGACGAACTCGGTGACTCCGGCCGCAGCGAGAAGTCGCAACTGGCGCCCGAAGATCGTCTCGCCACGGCTCAGCCGTGCCATCGACTTGTGGTGCGCCCGGGTGAGCTCACCCATCCTCTTTCCGAGGCCGGAGTTGAAGATGAGAGCCTTCATCAGCTCCGCCCCGCTTGGAACTCCCGCATCATGTCGAGCTTGTTCTGCACCGGTGTCGTCGTGGGGCGGCCGAGGTCGGGGCGGGATCCCTGCGCGACCTCGATGACGAGCGCCGTGCGCGGGACATCGGCGAGACGGCGGACCGCCGCCGCCAGCTCGCTCGGCTCGCGCACCGTCTCGACGGCGTCGAAGCCCGAAGCGGTGAGGATCCCGGGGATGTCGATGTCGAAGGCGACCGTGGGCTGCCCGCCCACTGACTCGTGCGCGCCGTTGTTGATGAGCACATAGCGGAAGTTCTCTCGCGCCTTCTGCGCGGCGATCGCGATCGCGCCCATGTGCATGAGGAACGCACCGTCGCCGTCGATGCAGTACACCCGGCGGTCGGTGCCCAGGCACATGCCCACCGCGATCGATGAGGCGTGGCCCATGCCGCCCACGGTGAGGAAGTCCTGCGCGTGCCCTTCGCCGCGACGCTCGCGGATCTCGAAGACCTCGCGCGAGGTCTTGCCCGTGGTCGAGACGATGAAGTCGGCGGGATCGATGTTCTCGATGATCGCCTCGAGGGCATCCTCGCGCGTGAGGGGGAGGTCGGTCGGGCGCTCTGCGGCGGCATGCGTGCCGAACAGCCCCTTGCGCACGACGAGTGCCACCGGCTTGTTCGCCTCGCGCAGTCGCGAGACCGCCCAGCTCACCTGATCCCGCCACGACGCCGGATCGAGCACGGCGTACTCGACGCCCATGGTCTCCAGCAGCGGATTGTTCAGCCGCCCCTGGGTGACATGCTGGGGCTCGTCCTTCACCCCGGGTTCGCCGCGCCACCCGATGATCATCAGCATCGGGATGCTGTAGACCGCCTCATCGGCGAGCGAGAGCAGAGGGTTCACGGTGTTTCCGAGACCGGAGTTCTGCAGATAGACCGCCGCGAGCCGCCCCGTGGCGATGTGATAGCCGCAGGCGAGGGCGACGGCGTTGCCCTCGTTCGCCGTGATGATGTTCTTCTCGGGCGGGGACGCCTGCTCGATATAGGCGGCGAGATCCTGCAGCAGCGAGTCGGGGACTCCGGCGAACAGGTCGATGTCGTTCTGGCCGAGCAGGTCGTAGAACTCGGCGGGGGCAATCGTCTCGCTCATTCGGGGATCAGCCTCAGGACATCCTTGATCGACATGAGCTCGTCGTCCACTTCCTTGCTGCGACCGTTCTCGAGGATCCGCGTGGCGGTGTTGAGCATCGCCGGGTAGGCGGCGCGCAGCAGGTGGTTCGCGTGGATGACGATGCTCGCCCCCATCTCGGACAGTTCCGACTCGGGGATGTGGTTGTAAGAGGTCGGCACGACCACGACCGGGATCTCGGTGGTGTACTCGCGGAAGCGGCGCATGAATTCGCGAATCTCCTCGCCGTCCTTGTGGCGGCTGTGGATCATGATGCCGTCCGCGCCGCCTTCCTCTATATAGATCTTCGCGCGCATCATCGCGTCGTCGACGCCCATGTCGGCGATGAGGCTCTCCAGGCGCGCGATGATCATGAAGTCATCGCCGACCTGGGCCTGCTTGCCGACGTTGAGCTTGGCGGCGAAGGCGTGCGGGTCATCGAGGGTCTGCACGGCATCCGTGCCGAACAGCGAGTTCTGCTTGAGGCCGGTCTTGTCCTCGATGATCACCGCCGAGACTCCCACGCGCTCGAGGGTGCGGATCATGTGCGGGAAGTGCTCGGTCTTGCCGCCGGTGTCGCCGTCGAGGATGATCGGCTTGGTGCTGACCTCCATGATGTCGTGGATGGTGCGCATCCGGCTGGTGAAGTCGACCAGCTCGGTGTCGGGCTTGCCCTTGAACGTCGAGTCGCACAGGCTCGAGACCCACATGGCGTCGTACTCGCGCATGCCGCCGTTGTCGGGGTCCTCGACCGAGATGTTCTCGACGATGAGCGCCGAGAGGCCGTTGGAGGCCTCGATCGCGCGCAGCCACGGCTTCATCTGCAAGAGCTTGCGCAGCTTCGCGCGGCGGGAGTCGGTGGTGTTCAAAGCCGGGCGCAGGGCCGCTTCGAGGTCGGTACCCGAGACGCCCTCGGTGTAGGCGATCTCGATGAGTTCGCCGCCGTACTCGGCCAGCAGAGTCAGGACCTCGGCGCGCACCACAGACTGGATGCCGGTGCGCCAGTCGTCGCCGTGCACGACGTAGTCGGGCTTCAGGTCCCGGATGTTCTGCGCGTAGGAGAGCGTCTCCTGCGGAATGACGCGACTCACCTGGCGCATGTTCGCCAGCGTTACCTTGCGCGTCTCCCAGTCCAGGATCGGTGCGCGCTTGTAGGTGGCGATGGCGCTGTCGGTGAGCAGGCCGATGGTGACTTCGCCGAGCTTCGCGCCTTCTTCGATGATGTTGAGGTGCCCGCGGTGGAGTATGTCAGAGGAGATGGCGATATAAACGGTCTTGGGGTCAGACATCCAGTGTCCTTGAGGAGAAGAGTTGATGAAGCCGAAGCGACGGCCCATCGAGTCTATCCAACGGGCTTCCGCTCACCCGTGCGCTCGCTGAGAGCCGCCGGTTCAGCCGATCTGCGCGAAGCGGCGGGATATCCGCAGCATCCGGCGCACGTTGTTGGCCGCGTGGAAGGCGGTCAGCAGCGCCAGGACCCCGAGCCGGCCCCAGAGGGTGCCGAGAAGCGCGTCGCACACGACGGCGATGATGACGAGGAAGATCATCCCGGGGTACCCGATGATCTCTTTGGCGAGTTTCACCAGGCCACGTCGGCTGCTCGCGCCGGCCTGCACCGCGGCCGCCTGCCGGTGGCGACCGGTGAGCTCCTCGAGCGCGGCCCGGCCCTCCTCCCGGTTGGGGAGGTCCGGGTCGGCGACCAGGCGCGTGGCGAACATATAGGTGCCGACGTACTGGGTGAAGTTGCTCATCGCGGGCATGGCGGCGATCCCGAGCAGCATCACCAGCGGCTGCTCGGTCTGGAGGTACAGGCCGAAGGCGAGGGCGGGCAGCCACAGGTTCACCGTGAACGAGTGGCAGAGCACGTCGAGGTAGGCGCCGGCGATCCCGGATCGGTAGCCCCGCGTCGCCGCATAGACCCGGGCCAGCTCCCCGTCGACGTGGTCGAGATAGTGGTAGAGGAAGACCAGGGCGCACCCGATGAGGAGGAACACCGGTTCCGGGGTCATGAAGAACCACACCGCCGCCACCGCGAGCATGAAGCTGAGGAAGGTGACGACGTTCGGCGGGATGCGCGTGAACGAGAGCAGGTAGGAGCCGCCGACCGAGATGCGCCGAAACAGGTACTTGTCGATGTAGTAGACCTCGTCCGAGCCCTTGTGCGCGATCGCCCGGAACTCGCGGTAGCTCAGCCGCCTGCTGGCCGGTGGCATGTCAGCCGTCATGGTTCGATCCTCGCAGATAAGAGGGTGCGCGGATAGGCGCGCGGGTTCGGTCCCTGAGCCTGTCGAAGGGCGAGCCCTCAGTGCCGGGCGCTTCGACAGGCTCAGCGACCGGTGCCTCTCGACGCGGCCTTTCAGCCCCGAGCCATCGCACCCAGAACGATGCGCGCGATCTCGTCGGCGCAGGGTGTCGCGCCCTTGGCGTCCGGCACCTGCACCCACCGCTGCGCGAAGGCGGAGACCTGCTCTGCGGTGGCCTTGCCACGGGCGATCGCTTCGGCCAGTTCGGTCTCGTTGCGAACGACGGGGCCAGGCAGGTCGCGGGAGTAGTCGAGGTAGAAGTCGCGCGTGGCGAGGTACTCCTCGAGATCGGGGGCGAGGAAGTAGCTCGGGATCCCGAGAACCGCCGCTTCGAAGATCGTGGAGGAGTAGTCGGTGATGAACACCTCGGCGACGTGCAGCAGGTCCTGGGTCGACACCCCCGGGGCCGTCTCGACCCCGGGTCCGAGATCGGCGGTCGTGAGCGGGTGCAGCTTCACGACCGCCCGGAGGCCGATGGCGTCCAGCTTCGCCGTGAGAGCGGACGCGTCCACGCCGGCGTCGACGAAGGCACCCTCGACGACGCGGTAGGTCGGCGCGTACAGGGCGATCCGCTCGCCGCGCAGGTGCGGGTGCGCGCAGAAGATGCGCTCCCGGGCGGCTTCGGCCTCGGCCGGGTCGCGCAGGAAGTCGACGCGGGGGAGGGGGGCGACCACGATCCTCTCGACCGGCATCCCGAACGCCTCGGCGAAGGGGGCGCGGGCGGCCTCGCCGCCGGCAAGGGCGATGTCGTAGCCGACGTGCATGCGCATGGCTGTCGCGAGTTCCTCGTCGCGCCCCTCGGTCTGCCCCAGGATGCTGAGGCCGAACTTCTTGAACGCGCTGACCGCGTGCCAGATCTGGATGACCGTCAGCGAACGCTTGTGGTGGAGCAGACTCGCGACGATCGAGTACGTGTCCAGCACGAGCACCCGGGCGGTGGCAACGTGACGCAGTTGCCTGAGAAGGTGCAGCGCGTAGGAGATCTTCGCCCAGATGCCCGGGTGCAGCATCCGCGCCAGGATCACGATCTCGATGGTGGGGTCGGCGCGCCGGATCGCGTCCCGCAGCAGCGCGAAGTCCTGCGGCACCTCGTCGTGCTGACGGCTGATCATCACGACCTTGCGCCGCACGGGCAAGAGCTTCAGCGGCGCGTACAGCACCCGGAGCATCAGTCGCAGTGTGCGCGCGACGAGAACCTGCGCGCTCATCGTCCCTCCTCCGAAGACCCGCCAGAGCGTCTCGCCCTCGTGAACGTTCTCGCCGCCCCGTCGGCGAACAGACGGCCCGCGCGAGCGAACTGATACCGGCGGATGCCGCGCCGCAGCGCCCGCGCCGCCACCGAGGCCGGATCGATCTGCTCGGCCAGTTCCAGGTTCTCTCGCGCGTAGGTCAACTGCACATGGTTCTTGACCCTGAGCCTTCGGAGCCGCTCTGGCGTCAGCGTCGCGTCGAACACGCGGAAGTCGTCGAGGGCTCCGAGCAGGTCGAGGGTGATCTGCGTGCGCAGGCACTTCTCGCACTCGCCGCAGTTGTACGCACCCTTCATCTGCCAGCAGACGCGAAGATGCTGCTGCGCCGATTCGTTCGAGAGCAGCGAACGGGTCTTCGCCGTCCGCGACGCCTCGGCCCCGTCGTGGACGATTCGCAGCCGCTCGGTGGACCACAGATGGTCGAGTACGACGTGCGAGCCGCGCGGGAGCAGGTCGGCGTAGCTGTGCGAGGCCGGAACGATCAGCGTCGAGTGGTTTCCGGTGAGCAGGAGCGCCACGCTTGCGAGCGCGGCTCCCTGCGACATCCCTCCCCACGAGAGCGCGGGATCGAGAAGTTCGCGCAGGTTGGTCTCGACCTCGATCAGCTCCAAGCCTGCTGCGCGGGCGGCCCGGCGCAGGCGCTCTGAGGTCTCTCGCCGGAAGGCCTCCTCGGACAGGGGGATGTCGAACCCGTGCACGAACAGCAGGCTCGTGATCGACTCCCTGTTCTTCTCCAGCGAGTAGAACGAGTCGACGCCGCCGGTGAAGCACGAGAGAGATCCACCGCCGCCCGCCGTCTTGCTGGGCTCGGCAGGCAGCTGCGTCTCGATCCTGGTTCTCTCCAGTCGCTGGGGGAACCAGAGGGTGAAGATGTCCTGGATCGTCTCTGCCTGCGCCGCTAAGAGGTGCGAGACGGGTGCATCGATCCGCAGGTGACGGTCTGTCGCCATCGCCAGGATCAGCGTCGCGGCGAAGAGCGCATCGCCCAGCGTGTCTTCTGCCGGCCGGTGCTCGCGGGGCAGCCGGTACCAGAGCGTGTGCGTCGACCCGGCGACGGACACCCCGGCTTCGACCACGCAGTGATCGCCCTCAGCGCGGATGACCGGGGCGGCGACATGAACCACAGGCGCTCCTGACTTCTCGGCCGTGTTGTCGGCTGTGGGCAAGCCTAGTGCGGAGCGGGGGCGACTCCCATCCCGCCCGCCGGTAGTATGAGCGGGCCTGCAAGTGACCCACAGCGCAGGCGTCTGCAAGACCTCGTGAGGAGGACAGGGACCGTGATCTCGGTCATCATTCCTGCGCACAACGCCGAGGAGACCATCGGACGCGCGCTGGATTCGGTGCTGGCACAGAGCTCCCCCGACCTCGAGGCCATCGTCGTTGATGACGGTTCCACAGACGCGACCGCGGAGGTCGTCGAGTTCCACATCCGGCGAGACCCGCGCGTACGCCTGCTGCGGAGCGCGCACGCAGGTCCGAGTGCGGCACGCAACGCCGGCATCGATGTCGCCGGAGGAGAATGGCTCGCCTTCCTCGATGCCGATGACGAGTACGCGCCCGATGCCTTCGAGACCATCCTCGAGCGGGTCGGCGCGCGCGATGTCGGTCTGGTCGTCTTCTCGATCAAGAGCGTCCGCGCCTACATCTACGTCTGGGCACCGCGTCTGGCGACACTGGAGGACCGCTACTTCCCCGGCGAGGGCGAGCGTGCCGATGCCTTCATCCGGGAGTACCTGGACCAGAAGCAGATGCTCGTGTGCTCGCAGAGCAACAAGCTCTACCGCCATAGCGTCATCGAGGCGCACCAGCTGAGGTTCCCGGAGCATCTCCGTTTCGGTGAGGGGCGGCTGTTCAACTACGCATATCTGAGACACGCCGGCTCGGTGCTCACGATGAAGGAACGGTTGCTCGTCTACCACTGCGGTCACCCCGGCACTCTGTCCGCCGCCCCGGAGCTCAACCGGATCCGAGCACTGCTGGCGTTGTCGGAGGCGAAGCTCGATCTGTTCCGCTCCTACGGCTACGCGGAATCTGATCTCGCGGACTTCAGAAGGAGTGAGACGAGCCGGCTCCTCGATGACGCGGCCCGAGAACTGATCCGACGAGACCGAAGCGGAGACGGCGCCTCGGTGCGCGAGGGTCTGCGTGAACTGCGTGCGGCCGGGGCCGGCGCTCGTCTTGTCTCCCGGGACGACGCCGGCTCCAGACGCGCACGCCTCGTGCAGTTCGCCGTGAGGGCGCGGCCGAGCGGGGTTGCGACGGCGCTCGTAAGGATGCTGCGACAGCTCGAGGATCGACGAGTCCTGCAGAGGCGCCGGCGCGAGATCGACCGGACACGGGAACTCGAGCGACTCGGGCTCACCACCGCCAGCCGCCGGGAACGGGCACGCTATTACTACCTCGCCGACTACGAGCACTTTCTCGACCGGATCAACGACGAGCGCTTCCGGAACCTGCTCCGGGACAAGGCGATCCTGCTCAGGCGACTGGCCGAGGCCCCTGCACAGGACTTCCTCCGCCGGGACTGGCTCGATCTGCGGCGCGCATCCTTCTCCGAGTTCGCCGCCTTCCTCGACCGCTCCGACCGCATCGTCGCGAAGGAGTTCAACGGGATGGGAAGCAAGGGCCTGGACATCGTCGACGTGGCCGCGGAGGGTGCAGACGCCACCGATCTCTACGAACGATTCCTCGCACGGAAGCAGTATGTTCTCGAGGCCTACCTCGCGCAGCATCCGGATCTCGCGCGCTTCTACGGCAGCGCGCTCGCGACGCTGCGGATCCACACGCTCAACCTCGGCGGAGAGGTGCAGATCGTCCTTCCCACCGCGGTCGGCTTCGGCAGCAAGGGGGGCACGACGAACAACGCAGGGGCGATCAGAGCGTACTTCGACCTCGCATCCGGTGTCATCACGACCGACGGGATGACCGAGGATGAGGTGCTTGAGCGCCATCCCGACTCGGGGGTGCTCTTCCGCGGTGCCACCGTCCCGTTCGCCGCCGAGGCGGGCCGCCTGGCATCGGCTGCCGCGCTGCTGGTCCCAGAGTTGCCGTTCATCGGCTGGGATGTGGCATGCGCACCGACGGGACCTGCCATCGTCGAGGGCAACGCCGCGTCGCTGATCGTCTACAGCTGGCAGGTCAAGACCCGTCAGCTTCTCGGGTGGCGGGGCATGCGCGCCGAGTTCGAGTCGATCCTCGACCGATTCACGCGCTTCGAGGGTCAGCACCGTCCGCGAACGCTGCACTCGGAGCGGGCGGGTGCTCTGGTCGAATGAGATACAAGCCGGCATGGGATGTGATCGGACGACTCGAGCAGCCGGTCCCGCAGGCGACGATCGACGAGGTCAACGGGATCCTGTTCACACAGGACCCCCCGCAGAGCGCACTCGCAGAGATCGAGGTCTGCGTCGTACTCGGCAGCCGCAACTGCGAGTACAAGGCGCGCCGCGCCGCCGAGCTGTTCGGCGCGAACGAGCGGGTCGTCTTCGTCGCCTGCGGCGCGAACCCCACCCTCAGCGGTCCGCCTGAGGCGGAGCTCATCCGGGCGATCCTCCTGACAGAGGGGATCGCCCAGGAGCGAGTGCTCCTCGACGAGCACTCGACGAACACCGTCGAGAACCTGCGACATGCAGAGCGGCTGATCGCGACGCGGATCGCCGAACCGCGCAGCAAGCGCATAGCGATACTCTCCTCGGGCTTCCATCGCCTGCACGTGCTCGCGAGCCTTCCGCCCTCACTCGCGCATGCTCTCTACGTGAGCGCCACAGGGCCGTTCAGCGGACCAGAGACGTGGCATACGAATCCCATGGGTCGGGGAATCATCCTGCATGAACTGACGCGGCCCACGTTCAGCCGCGGCTCAAGGTCGTCCCCTGCGAGTGCCCCCCGTGAAAGAGGGCTCTGACTCGAGCGGCCTTTCGCGATGTGCTCGCGGTCGCTGACCGCGTCGGTGCGCTGGTGGAACCGTGCGCCCGTGAGGGGGACTACGCGGCCGAAGTCTCCTTCTCCGGGGCCTTGACGAACCACAGCAGCACGAAGCCGATGGTCAAGAGCAGAGCGATGCCGAGGATGCCGTAGATGGTCTGGTTCGCGAAGATCGCGATGGCCGCGCCCCAGAGGGCCGCACCCATCCAGCCCGCGGCGCGCCCGGTCGTGGCGTAGAGGCCGAACAGCTCGCCCTCGTGTCCGGGCGGAGTGACGCGCACGAGGAAGGAGCGCGACGCGGATTGCGCGGGTCCGACGAACAACGCCAGGACGATCCCTACGATCCAGAACATCGTCATTCCGCCAGCGGCACCGAAGAACACGACGAGGCAGCAGATGACGAGCCCGCCGATGGAGACGAGGATCACGGGCTTCGGCCCGAAGCGGTCATCCAGCCTCCCGGCGAGGATCGTCGAGACGCCCGCGACGAGGTTGAGCGCCACGCCGAAGATCACCAGGTCGACGAACTCGAAGCCGAACACCTGGCCCGCCACGACCGTGCCGAAGGTGAACACCGCCGCGAGCCCATCCCGGTACACGGCGCTGGCAGCCAGGAACCAGAAGGTATGCCGCGAGTCCCGCCAGAGCCGCGCGATGCTGCGGCCGAGTTCGGCGTAGCCCGCGAAGAACCCCACCTTTCTGCTGTCGGGCGTCGCCATGGGTTCGGGAACCGCGAGGAAGATCGGGATCGAGAAGACGATCGTCCAGATCGCCGCACCGAGGGCCACGATGCGGAAGGTCATCGGGTTCTCGCCATCGAGCAGACCACCCATGATCGCACCCACGACGAGCACGAGCGCGAAGATGCCGCCGATGTATCCGAATCCCCAGCCGAGACCGCTCACGCGCCCGACGGTCTTCTTCGTCGACACCGTGACGATCAGGGCGTAGTAGTTGACGTTCGCGATCTCTGCGAAGATGCTGCCCGCGGCGATCAGCGTGACACCCATCCAGAAGAGGTCGGGGGTGCCATCGACGAAGAACATGCCGACCTGGGCGAGGACGAGGAGTCCCGTGAACACCCCGAGCATCATCTTCTTGCGGCCCAGAGCGTCGGCGCGCTGACCGAGGACCGGGGCGAGAAGTGCGATCAGCAGGCCTGCGATCGCGATGCCCCAGCCGAGATTGGCGGCGAGATTCCCGAGGCCGCCGCAGTATTCGGTAAGGGCGTTTGCACCGGTGTCGCAGGTGATCCTCGTCTTGCCGTCGGGGCGGAGGCCGGAAGCGGCGAGCTCGGGGTCGAGGAAGAAGTGGGCGGTGAGGAAGCTCGGTACCCAGACGAAGGTCAGCAGCACCGTATTGAAGGGCTGCGTCGCCCAGTCCCACAGCGCCCAGGAATACACTTTCTTCTTCGACGGGGGCGTCTCGCCGCGCAGCTCCAGGCCGATCACGCCCATAGTCCCGGTTCGTGCCATCGCTTGCGGTGTGGGGTGTTCGGTGGCGTCTGCGGACGACGGGTCTTCTGCTTCACTCATGCCGACACGCTAGTGCAGTGGATGCCTGAGCGCCAGAGTCCGTTTCTGTGTGTCGTGATGGACCTCTTGTGGTCAGAAGTCGCTAAAGGTCAGGCGGGTCCGCACCGCTATTCCCTCAGACACCAAGGTGCGCTAGTGTCAAAAACGGGTGCGTTCCAGGGCGCGCGTCGGATGCGGGGGCATCCTCCAGGATTCGGTTGAGTTCCTCTTCAGAAGAGACGGCTGATGGCACAAGGGCATGTGACCGGTGGAGGCGCGATGCGACGCCACCTCCTGCCCTGGTGGGATCGCGGGGTCCGCCTCGTCGTCGCCCCGGCGATGGTCGCGAGCCTCCTGTTCGCGCCCGTCTCGCCCGCTGCGGCCGCCGAGTTCGAGCCAGACCCCCCCGTGATCTTGCACTCGGTCCTTCCGCAGCCGGTGATCCCGAACGCCCCCGTGCCGACATCCGTCACAGTGCCGATCGACGCCGTCACAGGCCCGCAGGTGCAGAAGGTTCGCAAGCAGGTCGTGCTCGTCGTCTCGACGACGCCCGCCACCCCCGGCTCGTCGAGTTCGGGCTTCTCCAACTGCGTGCTCAAGAACGTCGAGACAGGTGACCCGGTGCAGAACTCGGACGGCTCGTCCTCGTCGAGTTCGTCGACCAGTAGCACCCTGGTGTGCGGTCCCGGTACGGTCGGGCCGACGACGGTCGGCACGACCCCCACCCCCACGCCCACCCCGACCCCGGAGCCGACCCCGGATCCCGAGCCGACCCCTGAGCCCGGCGACAGCCCTGAGCCCGGCGACAGCGGTGAGTCCGAACCGGAGGCCGGTTTCTTCTTCGCCCCCTCCGGCTCCGGCTACGCGAGCGGCACCGGTGACGAAACCGAGACTGGTGACGAGGGCGAGACCGACGACCCGGGCGATATCGGCGACGAGGGTGAGACCGGCGACGGTGAGCAGGACTCCGGTGAGACCGACGGTCCCGAGGGTTCCGAGCTCGGCCCCGGCTTCTTCGGCGCCTTCGGCGACGAGGGCGGCGAAGGCGACGGCGAAGATCCGGAGCCGCACCCGACGGTCGTCGTCGGCGCGGGCACGATCCAGGTCTCCCGCGACGGTGACGAGCTCGTCGTCGGCAGCGAGCGCTTCCTCATCGCCGACCTGCTGAGCCTTACCATCACCGCGACCGACGGCGCGCTCATCGTCATCGACGGTGCTGTGCTCGACCTCGGCATCCCGATCGTCGTGAACGGCACCCTATCCGACTCCCTCTCCATCCAGGTGAGCGGCGACGTGGTCTGGGACGTCACCGGCACCGGTTCGGGATCGGTCGCCGCTTCCGGCTACGCCACGGCCGTCTCCTTCACCGGCCTCGGATCCCTTACCGGCACCGCCGCGAGCGACGACACCTTCCGCGTGCACGCCGGTGGCTCCATCGGCACCGTCCACGGCGGGGCCGGCGGCTTCGATGTGCTCGAGCTCATCGCCTCGGGCGGCTCGGTCACCTCGACCCCGAGCGGTGTCGACTCAGGCGTCATCGACTTCGACGGCTCGGCCATCACCTACACGGGTCTGGAGCCGATCACCGTCTCCGGCAGCGTCGACGAGGTCACCGTCGAGACGACGACCGACAACGACACGGTCACCGTGAGCCAGGACTCGGACACGGGTGAGATCACGGTGCAGAGCACCATCCCGTCGATGGAGACCGTCACCCTCGTCGTCCCGGGCAGCCTGCTGGCGATCATCGCCGCTGCCCCCGGCGTCACGATCCAGGTGCTCACCGATCTCTTCCTGCCCGGCGTGAACCTCTACATCGTCGCGGCCTACATCATCGTCGACGGCGTCACGATCGACCTCGGCGGCGGCGACCTCACTCTCGCCGCCGGCACCGCCACCGATGCGGATGCCGCAGTCGAGGTCGTGAACGGCGCGAAGCTCTCGGCCGCGAACATCACCATCGGCGCGACTGCCACCGTGACCGCATCCGGAGACGACCCCGACACGAGCATCGCGAACGACACCGTCGTCGCCACCGCTGTGACCACGGTCTCCGACTCCACTCTCCTGTCGCCCGGTGCCATCACCGTCTACAGCGCCGTGAACGCCGCCGTGGTCACCGAGGCCAGCCCCGCCGGCGGTGGAGACGTCGACGCCGAGGCCGCTCTCGCGACCGCCTCAGTGTCGACGAGCGCGATCACCCGCGTCATCGGTGCGACCACGATCGACGCCGGCGGCACGCTCACGATCCGCGCGAGCAACGACACGAGCGTCACGGTGCTCGCCGACGCGAGTGCCGCAGACGCCGGAGGCGCCGTCGCCGTCGCCACCGTCACGGTCGCCGCCGACAGCGAGCTGGCCCCCGCCGGTGGCACCGGGATCACCGCGGACCGGATCGACGTGGTGGCGGCGACCACCGCGAATGTCACCGCGACCGCCAGGGCCAGCGCCGAAGGCGCGACCGAGACCGAGCCGGGAGAGCACACCGACGGCAACGCCGACGCTCCCAGCGGAACGGTGACGGTCGCCGGAGCCGTCGCCTACGTCGACCTCGACCAGTCCTCCGATGCCCGTCTGACCTCTCCGGCCGGCGACGTCATCACCGCCGAGACGATCTCGGTCTCGGCCGAAAGCGATGGTGGATCTGCGGCCGTCGCCGACGGGTCGACCGTCACCGGCAGCGCGACCGGGATCGGAGCGGCCGTCGCGGTGAACCTTGCGAAGGTCACCACGCGCGCCTCGGCCGCGGACGCGACGCTCGCCACGAGCGACCTGATCGTGCACAGCCATTCGGTTCCCAGCAGCGGTGCGAACACGCACCGCGCGGCCGCGACATCCGGTGCGTCATCGGGCAGCGACGATGCTGCGGCATCCCTCTCGGTCGCCGGGGCTCTCGCACTTGCGGCCGTCACCCTCCTCACCGAAGCGTGGATCGCCGGCACCATCACATTCATCGACCCCGGAACCACCGATCCCGGCAGCGCATCCATTGACATCGAGGCCAAGGCGGACAACACCGCGGAGTCGGTCGCCGATCCGGGTGCACCGGCTGCAGGAGCAACCACCGGCGTCGGGACGAGCGTGGCGCTCACGACCGTCACCAGCTCCACCAGAGCCGTCGTCTCCGACGGTGCCGAGATCGCGGGACTTCATGACTTGCGCGTCGCAGCCGACTCGCGCACCCGCGCCTCCACCACGGCGCTGGGCGGCTCGAACGGCACCGGCATCGCCCTGGCCGGAGCCTTCGCGATCACGATCTCCACCGACGACACGATCGCGCGCATCGGGACGGGCGACCCGCTCATCGCGACCGGTGCCGTCACCGTCGAGGCGACCCAGACTGCTCCGGTGACCACGACCGCCCGCGGCGCGGCCGAGTCGAACGATGCCGCAGTGGGTGTCGTGCTCGCCCTCTCTATCGCCGACCACGCGGTGCGCGCGGTCACCGAGCGCGACATCACCGCCGAGAGCATCAGCATCTCCGCGACCGGCGCATCCGGCGTGGTGACCGAGGCCGTGGCCTCCGCCGGCGGTGCGCCTGACGAGGACGCCGGTGCGCCCTCCGCAAGTGACCACCTCGAGAACACCCAGGAGTTCGCCGCGAACGCGCCGGGCGGATCGGCCGTCCCGACGGGGCTGCCGGTGCCGTCCACCCCCGGGGGCACCGTGTCGGTGGCCGCCGCTCTCGCCCTCACGATCCACTCCTCCGTCGCCGACGCCTCGGTGCAGGGCGTGACGCTCACGGGCCCGTCCGTGAACGTCCAGGCGCTGCGCAACGACTTCGCGGACTCCACCGCCACCGGCGAGACCGCCGATCGCGGACCCCCGGTGACGATCGCCGCAGCTGTCGCCCTCACCCTCGCCGACGTCACCGTCCGCGCGAACGTCGGGGCCGGCACCACGATCCGCACCGACGCCCTCTCCCTCCGCGTCGGCACAGGAAGCACGAACGCAGAGGGAGACCCCGCCGATTCCCACCGGTTCACCGCGACATCGATCGCCGGTGCCGGAGGCGGCGGAACACTCGGACTCGCAGGCTCCGTCGCCGTGGTCGTGGCGACCATCGCCACCTCCGCGCAGCTGCTGACCGGGTCCGTCGTCGAACTCGACCTGAACGGCGATGACGGCACGCTGGAGATCCAGGCCGACTCCGCCGCGGTCACCAGCGCCTCTGCCCGCGTCGCCGCAGACGCAGGCGGTGCCACCGTCGGCGTGGGCGCGGTCGTGGCCACGGCCATCACCGAGCACCGCACCGTCGCGGCCATCGCGGACGGTGCCGTCGTCGAGGGCGCGGGCTCCGTCGAGATCGGGGCCTACACCTGGGATGACACGAGCACGCACGCCGAGGGCGCGGCGGCCTCCGCAGGCGTCACCGTCGCCCCCTTCCTCGCCACCACGATCGTCACGGTCGAGACCGTCGCGCGGATCGGCACCGGTGACCTGCTGGTCGTGACCGGCGGGGTGGACGTCTACGCCGAGCAGAACGTGCTCGCGACCTCCGAGGCCATCGCGGCCGCGACGACTTCGGGCTCCGCGGCCGTCGGCGCCGGCATCGCCCTGACCATCGCCGAGGTCACGGCGCGCGCAGCTCTCGCCCGTTCCGCCGACGTCGCGGACGGGCTCACGGTCGAGGTCGCAGGCTTCGCCGGGCTCGGTGCCACGGCGAGCGCCTCCAGCGCCGGTGCACCCGAGTCGGACGCCGAAGCCGGTGAAGAGGGATCCGGCGTCGATGATGCCGTCGATACTCAGCGCGATCACGCCGAGGGCCTTGCCGGCGGTGCCTCGCTGCCGGATGCCGCGACGCCGTCGGCATCGACCTCTGCCGGTGGCGTGAACGCCGCCGCGGCCGTCGCCATCGTGACCGGCGTCGTGCGCACCTCGGCCGAGATCGAAGCGACCGCGACCGACGTCACCGTCGGCGGACTGCTCGAGATCATCGCCCAGGGAGGGCTGGGCGTCATCGTCCTCGCGGACGGGCAGGCCGCAGACGGCGGCAGTGCCGCGATCGGCGCAGCCGTGGCGCTCGCCGATCTCGACTCGCACGTCTCCGCCACCGTCCACGCTGATGTCTCGGTCACCGCGGAAGACCTTGAGATCACCGCGATGGATCAGGCCTTCGCCGACCTCCGCTCGATCGCCGGTGCCGGCGGAGGCAAGATCTCGGTCGCGGGATCGGTCGCCGTGCTGATCGCCAGGCTCACCGTGCTCGGCGAGTTCGCCGGCGACGCCGAGCTCACCGGCGTTTTCTTCCTCAACGTCGCGGGCATCCGTGAGAACTCCGTCTCGGCGACCGCAGCCGCGGGAGACGAGAGCACGAGCATCGGGATCGGTGCCTCCGTTGCCGTCGCTGTCGTCGTCGACGACGTGCGGGCACTGCTCGTCGCCGACGCCTCCGTCGACGGAGCCAGCGACATCCTGGTCGTCGCCTTCTCGCTGCACGCCACCGAGGTGACCGCCGAGATGGGCGGCACCGCCACCGGCGTCTCCATCAATCCGGCCGTGGCGACTGCTCACGTCACGCTCACCACGCTCGCGCGGGTGGGCACCGGCGACGAGCTCGTCGCCGCGGGCGGGGTGTCCATCGCAGCGCTGCAGTTCTCCGAGGTGAGCGCCATCGCGGGGGCCGCGACGGGCGGCGCGAACATCGGCGCGGGCCTCGCGCTCGGTCTCATCATCTTCGGCAGCTCTCTGACTGCGGCTCTGGCCCGTGACGTCTCCGCCGACAGCGTCGTGCTCAACGCCGTCGGCGCGGCGGCGCTGTACGGCGAGAGCACGGCATCAGCCGTCGGCGCTCCGGGAGCCGACGAGGGCGGCGAGGCCGGCAGCGGCGTCGACGAGCAGGTCGCCGCCGAGCGAGGGCACGCCGACGACCTCGCCGGCACCTCACCGCAGGCTGATACCCCGACCGCTTCGACCTCCGGCGGCGCGGTGAGCGTGGCCGCCGCGGTCACGGTGATCGTCGCCGAGGTGGACGCTCGCGTGAGCATCGGCGACAACGTGACGATCACCGCCGTCGACGCCGTCGACATCGGAGCCGGGTTCGAGACGGACGCCACGAGCATCGCTGACGGGGGCACGACCGCCGCGACCGCCCTCGGCATCGGTGCGGCCGTCGCCCTGCTGCTGGCCGATGTGGTCGTCTCGGCCGTGGTGCCCGCGACCGTCACCGTGACCGCCGCGTCCCTCGATCTGTGGGCGGTCGGCTCCGGCATCGACGACGGGGTGTCCGGCTTCCTCGCGCAGGCAACCTCCGGTGCCGGCGGCGGGAACGTCTCTGTGGCCGGTTCCGTCGCGATCGCCCTCATCGACCACCGCGTGACCGCGGAGCTTCTCGGCACGGCCGAGCTCACCGGCGACCTCATCGTCAGCGCCGAGGCGAGCACGAGCGTCGAGGCGGTCGCCCTGCCGCTCGAAGACGGTGCCAGCGGTCAGAGCGTCGGTGTCGGCGCCTCGGTCGCCCTCGCCGTCGTCACCGACATCGTGCGCGCGGCGATCGGTACGGGAGCCTCCGTCACCGCCGCCGGTGTCTCGGTGGCCGCCTACTCGCACTCCCTGGTCTCGACGCGGGCCGTGATCGGTGCCGCCGGGGGCGACGTCGCCGTGGCCCCCGCGGTCGCGACGACCCACGCCACTGTGCAGACCACCGCGACCATCGATGCGGGTGCGACGACGCTCCTGCTCGACTCTCTGTCCGTGAGTGCCACGCAGGAGGCGACCGCGCAGGCGGACGCCTCGGCCGGCGCGGCGGCAGGCACCGCGGCCATCGGCCTGGCCCTTGCCCTCGCGATCGCTCAGCACTCGGTCACCGCATCCCTCGCCCGCTCGGTCATCGCCGGCAGCATGGTCGAGATCGATGCCATCGGCATCTCCTCGGTCACCGCGACCGCGACCGCCTCGTCGGCCGGTGCACCCGAGGGCGACGGCACGACCACGGTCGACGACCAGGTCGACGCTGAGCGCGGACATGCCGACGGCCTCGCCGGTACGACTTCTCCCGGTGCCCCGAGTGCGGCGACCTCGGAGGGCGCGCTCGGGGCCGCGGCCGCGGTCGGCGTCGTGATCGCCACAGCGACGGTCATCGCGGAGATCCTCGCCGGGGTCACAGTGACCAGCGACGACGCGATCGACGTACGCGCCCAGGGCACGGCCAACGCCGCCGCCGCCGGTCGCGGTTCGGCCGCGAGTCCGGCGGCAGTGGGGATCGGCGCGGGAGTCGCCCTCGTCCTCACCGACGCGCTGGTGGATGCTCGCGTGCTGGCCGGTGCGATCCTGCGGTCGGGATCGGTCACCATCGACGCGCTCTCGGTCAACTCGACCGTCACCGCCGATGCGGCATCCGGAGCCACCGGCGATGTCTCGGTCGCCGGCTCTGTCGCGATCGCGCTCATCGATCGCTCGACCACTGCGCAGCTCGCGGGCACGGTCGAGATCGACGGCGGGGAACTCGCCATCTTCGCCACCTCCGGCCTCACCGCTCGCGTCGAGGCCGCGCCCATCGAGGACGGCGCAGGTGGTGGAACGGTCGGACTCGGCGCCTCCTTCGCGATGATCATCCTCGACGAGGACGCGCTTGCCGAGATCGCGAACGGCGCGGCCGTCACCGGCACCGGCACGATCGCGGTCTCCGCCCTCGCAGTCACCGACGTGCAGACCTTCGCGAGGATGGGGGCGGCAGGTGCCGTCGCCGTGTCGCCCGCGGTCGCGATCACCCTCTCGTCCGTGGACGCCCGCGTCCGCCTCGGCACGGGCGGCACGCTCACCTTCACCGGAGATCTCGTCCTGACCTCCCTCACCGAGGCGACCGCAGGTTCCGAGGCCACCGGCTCCGCCACCGCCGGCACGGCCGCAGTCGGGATCGGACTCGGACTCACCATCGGCAACCACGTCGCCGGGATCGAGATCGCGCGCAGCATCGAGGTGAGCGGAGAGCTCGTCCTCGCCGCCGCCGCGGTTTCGGCCGTCACCGCCCTGGGCGAGGCATCCGCCGCTGGCGCACCCGAGGAGACGGCCGCGGACACCACCCCCGACACGCCCGGCGGACCTACGGGCGTCGACAAGCAGATCGCCGGCCAGCGCAACCACGCCGACGACGTCGCAGGCGAGCACGGACTGGGAGGCTCCGGAAGCGCCGAGTCGCCGGATGCGGCGACCTCTGACGGCTCCGTCTCGGTCGCCGCGGCCGTGGGCGTCGCGATCTCGGATGCCCGCGCGACTCTCACGTTCGTCGGCACGCTGATCCTCGCATCCGACACGGCCCTCTTCACCACCGCTGTGAAGGCCGACACCACCAGCACCGCGGACGGCTCGGCGACCGGCGGGTCCGCTGCGGTCGGTGCGGGCGTCGCGCTGGCCCTCTCGACCGTGCGCAACGAGGCGATCATCCCCGCGGGCGTCACCGTGATCGCGGTCAGCGCGCGGATCGCGGCCACCACTGAGCGAGGAACGTCCGTCACCACGGTCACCGCCAGCTCGGGCGCGGCCACTCCGCCCGACCGCACCATCGCGGTCGCCGGATCCGTCGGGATCGCGATCGTCGACCACCGCACGCTCGCCGAGCTCACCGGCACTGTGCAGTCGGCCGCCCTCACGATCGAGGCCGTGGCCGACGCCGAGACCGTCGTGAGCGCATTGCCTTCCGAGGACGGCGTGGTCGGCGGCGCGATCGGGATCGGCGCCTCGGTGGCTCTGGCCGTCGTCGATGTCCTTACCACTGCGGCTATCGGCAACGGCGGAGCCGTCAGCAGTGGCGGCGACGTGACCGTCACGGCGACCAGCACCAGTTCTGCGACGACGACCGCGAGAATGGGCGCGGCGGCGGCGACGCTCTCGGTCGCCCCCTCCGTCGCCATCACCCGCTCGACCGTGCTCACCCGTGCTCTCATCGGATCCGGCACCCTCTCGATCACCGGCAGCCTCACGCTGACCGCCGAGCAGACAGCGGCCGCGGCATCCGATGCCGGTGCCTCGGCCACCACGACCGGCACCGCCGCGGTCGGCGTCGCCCTCGGTCTCACGCTCGCCGACCACATCGCGCAGGTCTCCCTCGGGCGCAACGTCTCGGCCGGTGGCGACATCGACCTGGCAGCGCTGAGCCGCTCGACCGCGTCGGCATCCGGCTCCGCGTCGGCATCCGGTGCTCCCGAGGACGACGGCTCCGGCGGCACCGTCGACTCCGCCGTCGCCGACCAGCGCGGCTTCGCCGACGGCACCGCCGCCCAGCACGGCCTCGGTGCAGGACCGGCGTCCGAGGCTCCGGATGCCGCGACCTCCGACGGCGCGGTGGCCGTCGCCGCCGCGGTGGCCGTCACGATCTCCGACGTGCGCGCCGAGATCGTCACGCTCGGATCGGTCACCCAGATCACGGCCGGCGGTGCGGTCGCCTTCCGCACGAGCACGGCAGCGGATGCTGCGAGCGAGGCCTCCGGCGAGGCCACCGGCGATACCGCAGCGATCGGCGCGGGGGTCGCGCTGACTTCCTCGACGATGCGCAACGAGCTCGTCGTCCAGGGCGGCATCACCGTGACCGCACAGGGACTGACGATCGCGGCAACCCAGGCCTCCGACGCCGATGACGCCTCGACCGTCACGGCCACGGCCTCCTCCGGAGCCGCCGGCGGCGTCTCGGTGGCAGGCTCGGTCGCGATCGCCATCGTCGATCACCGCACGCGTGCAGAGCTGGCCGCAACCGTCATCCTCGATGACAGCGACCTCACCCTCGACGCCGGATCCGCTCTCATCGTGACCGTCAGTGCCCTGCCCGCGGGTGACGGCGTCGGCGGCTCGGGCGTCGGCGTCGGCATCTCCTTCGGCTTCGCACTGATCGATGCGAGCACCGAGGCGGTCATCGGCACCGGCGTGGCGATCACCGGAGCGGCCGACGTGACGCTGCGCTCCGATGCGACCTCCATCGCCGAGGTCACCGCCCGCATGGGTGCGGCCCTCGACGAGGGCGGGTCGGTTGCGGTGACACCGGCTGTGGCGCTCGCGCTATCCACCGTCACCTCGGTCGTACGCATCGGCACAGGCGCTCTGGAACTTGCCGGATCCCTCACGATGACGGCGACCCTCGACGCTGCCGCATCCACGATCGCCGATGCCGCCTCGACCGGCGCATCCACCGCCGCAGTGGGCGTCGCACTCGCGCTGACGATCGCGCAGCACACCGTCACGGCCGTGCTCGCACGCACCGTGGACGCCGGGCAGGATGTCACCCTCTCGGCGACCGGCGTCTCTGCCGCCTCCGCCGATGGAGTCGCGTCGGCCGCCGGAGGGCCGGGGGAGACCGCCGAGGACACGACCCCGGATGATGACGAGCGCACGGGCGTCGACAAGAAGGCCGGCGCGCAGCGCGACTACGCCGACACCGTCGCGGCCGACCGCAACCTCGCCGGTTCGGGTGATGCGAAGGCACCGAGCGCCGAGACCTCCGACGGCTCGGTCTCGGTCGCCGCGGCCATCGGGATCGTCATCTCCACTCTCCGGGCGCAGACGATCCTCACCGCCGCCAGCATCACCGCCACCGGTGGCGTGACCCTCGCCACCGCGGCCAATGCGGATGCCGCGGCCACAGCCGACGGTTCTGCCACCGGCGGCACCGTCGCGATCGGGGCGGGCGTCGCGATCGTCGTCTCGCGGGTCGTCAACGAGGCGACCGTGCCGGCATCCCTCATCGTGACCGCCGACGCGCTGACCGTCTCTGCCACCGTCGCCGCGGACGGCGACAACGACACCTCGACGGTACGCGCCACGGCGACGTCCGGTGCCGGTGCCGATGTCGGCATCGCCGGATCCGTCGCCATCGCCGTCATCGACCACGACACGCTCGCCGCCATCTACGGCACGGTCACGCTCACCGGTGACCTCACTGTCACCGCCGCCTCGTCGATCGACGCCGAGGCGAAAGCGCTTCCCGGCACCGACGGCGTCTCCGGCGGAGCGGTCGGCATCGGCGTCTCCTTCGCCCTGGTCATCCTCGACGACGAGACCACGGCACTGATCGCCGGCAGCGCAGTGGTCACGGGAGCAAGGGACCTCACTCTCGACGCCTCCGCGGTCACGTCGGCATCGGCCGAGGCGCGGATGGGAGCGGGGGCCACCGACTCCTCCGGTGTCGCGGTGACGCCCGCGATCGCGATCACCCTCTCGAACGTCACCACGCAGGCGCGCATCGACGGGGCAGCTGCCACCTTCGAGGTCGACGGCGACCTCCTGCTGCGCACCGTGCAGAACGCCTCGGCGATCGCGACCGCAGGGGCGGAGGCCGCCGCCGGGTCCGCCGCCGTCGGCATCGCTCTCGCTCTCGCGATGGCGCAGCACATCTCGACCGTAACGCTCGCGCGCAGCCTCGACGTCGGCGGCGATGTCACCCTGGAGGCCACGGCAGTCTCCGCCGTCATAGCCGACAGTTCGGCATCCGCCGCGGGCTCTCCGGCCGAGACAGCCGAAGACACGACGGAGGAGGACGGCAAGACCGGTGTCGACAAGAAGGTCGCCGCCCAGCGCAACTACACCAACGGCGTCGCCGGCGATAACGGCGTGGGCGGCTCCGGTACGGCTGAGACCCCGAGCGCCGAGACCAGCGACGGGCCGGTCTCCGTCGCGGCGGCCGTCGGCATCGCCCTGTCCACGGTCATCGCCCGCACGGTCATCGCCGGAAACGTCGGCGACATCGTCGCGGGCGGCACGGTGCGGCTGGCATCCGCAGCGAACGCGGATGCGGCCAGCTCCGCCGACGGCTCGGCCACCGGCGGCAGCGCCGCGATCGGTGCCGGCGTCGCTGTCACGGTGTCCCGGATGACCAACGAGGTGATCCTCCCGGCGACCCTCACCGTCGAGGCGCACTCCGTGGAGCTGTCCGCCACCGTCGCCCCCGACGGCGGCGACGGGGCCTCGACGATCTCCGCGCACGCGGCATCCGGTGCCGCCGCCGATGTCGGCATCGCCGGCTCCGTGGCGATCGCCATCGTCGACCACGACACGACCGCCGCCGTCTACGGCAACGTCGTCCTGACCGGAGGCGATCTCACCCTCACCGCGGCCTCCGCGGTCAACGCGACGATCAAGGCGCTTCCCGCTGCGGATGGCGTGTCCGGAACCAGTGTCGGCGTCGGCATCTCCTTCGCCCTGGGCATCCTCGATGACATCACCACGGCGCTGATCGCCAACGGGGCGCAGATCCTCAACGCCCGCAACATCACCCTTGACGCCACAGCTGACACCGGCATCTCGACCGAGGCGCGGATGGGCGCCGTGGCGACCGACGGCGGCGGCGTGGCCGTGACTCCCGCTGTGGCGATCACGCTCTCGAACGCCTCGACGAACGCACTCATCGGCACGAGCGCTGTCGCGATGGTGCTCACCGGCAGCCTGATCATGAACTCCATGCAGCGCTCCGCGGCTTCCTCCCTCGCCGGTGCCGGTGCCGCGGGCGGCAGTGCCGCGGTCGGCTTCGGGCTCGCGCTCACGATCGCTCCGCACGGCGCGAAGTCCACGCTCGGCCGCAACATTGACGCTGGCGCCAACATCAGCATCCAGGCCACCTCGATCTCCTCGGCGTCCGCCTCGGGCGCGGCATCCGCTGCCGGCGCTCCGGCCGCGGATGACGATGAGGAGGCCGACCCAGAGCCTGACGTCGACGCGAAGGCGAAGGCTCAGCAGCAGCACGCCGACAAGGTCGCGGGCGACAACGGCGTCGCGAGCTCCGGCGGAGCCGAGCTCCCCGCCGCGGAGACCTCCGACGGCTCGGTCTCGGTCGCGGCGGCCATCGCGATCGTCGTCTCCACGGTCACCGTCGAAGCCGGTGTGACCATCGAGGTCACCGAGCTGATCGCCGGCGGCAACGTCACACTCGCCTCCGCCGCGAACGCGGATGCCGCCTCCAGCGCAGACGCCTCGGCCACCGACGGCACCACCGCGGCGATCGGCGCGGCCGTCGCTCTCACACTTGCCACCGTCACCAACCGCGCCGTGATCCCTGCCTGGCTCACCGTCACCGCCGAGTCCCTCACGCTCTCGGCCACGGTCGCCGAAGGCCCCGGCGGCGACACCACGGCGACCGTCTCCGCCGAGTCCGCCTCGGGTGCCGCAGGCGGTGTCGGCGTCGCGGGATCCGTCGCGATCGCCATCATCGACCAGGAGACCGTCGCCGCCGTCTACGGCACCGTCATCCTCAACGAGGGTGACCTGACGATCACCGCGGCATCCGATCTCGACGCCACGGTCAAGGCTCTTCCGGCCGGTGCCGGAGTCAGCGGAGAGGATGCCGGTATCGGCATCTCCTTCGCGATGACCCTTCTCACCGACGACGTATTCGCCTTCATCGACGACGGCGTCTCGGTCACCGGAGCCAGGGACGTCTCGCTGTCGGCCACCGCGAGGACCGTCTCCTACACCGAGGCGAAGATGGGCGCGAAGGCCACCGGCGTCGCGGTGACACCGGCGATCGCCATCGTGCTCTCCAACGTCACCACCCGCGCCTGGATCGGCACCGCAGCTCTCGACGAAGAGGGCGACGCGCTCCCCCTTCAGGCCAGTGGCTCGCTGTCGATCCTGGCCTCCCAGGACGCGTCGGCCACGAGCGTCGCCGGTGCCGAAGCCACCGCCACGGACTCCGCCGCGATCGGGTTCGGCCTGGGCCTGACCATCGTCAACCACGGTGCCCTCACCCGGCTCGCCCGCAACGTCGAGGCCGGCGGAGACGTCACGCTGCGCGCTGCGAGCCGCTCGGTGGCATCCGCCACCGGATCGGCCTCGGCAGCCGGCGCACCGGAGGAGACGCCGGAGGACAGCGACGCCGACGGCGAGGGCAGGACGGGCGTCGACAAGCTCGTCGGCGGCCAGCGAGGCTTCGCGGACCAGAAGTCCACCGCCAACGGCGGGACCGGTGCCGGGGATGCCCAGGCGCCGAGCAGCGAGACCTCGGACGGTCCTGTGGCGGTCGCCGCGGCGATCGGCATCGCGATCTCGTCCGTCACCGCCGAGTCGGTCATCACCACCGACGTCACCTCGATCACGGCCGGCGGCGTCGTCACGATCGCCTCCAGCGCCAACACCGACGCGATGAGCGCGGCCGACGGCTCGGCCACCGACGGCGGCACCGCCGCGATCGGCGCGGGCGTGGCGATCAGCGTCTCGAACGTCGACAACCTCGCGGTGGTTCCCGAGTGGGTCACGATCCACGCCCACGGCCTGGTCGTCTCGTCCACCGTCACCGTCATCGGGTCGGATGCCGAGTCCACCGTCTCCGCCGAAGCCGCCTCGGGTGCCGCGGGCGGCGTCTCGGTCGCGGGATCCCTGGCGATCGCGGTGGTCAACCAGTACACGCTCGCCGAGGTGCGCGGCACGATCCTCCTCACCGGCGGCGACGTGGTCATCGAGGCCGCCTCCGCCCTCACCTCGACGGTGAAGGCCCTGCCGGTCGGCGCAGGCAGCGTCTCGACCGGAAAGGTCGGCGTCGGGATCGCCTTCGCCCTGAACCTCGTGCTCGACGAGACGTACGCGATTCTGCGCGGTAGCTCGCAGATCACCGGCGCGCACGACCTGACGATGACCGCGACGGCCCGCGTCGATGCCGAGACCGAGGCGCGCATGGGTGC
This sequence comes from uncultured Microbacterium sp., assembly GCA_964533745.1. Lineage (GTDB taxonomy): Bacteria > Actinomycetota > Actinomycetes > Actinomycetales > Microbacteriaceae > Microbacterium. The sequence goes on along the minus strand of CAZHML010000008.1, from coordinate 2,095 downwards.
GGCGATCAGCGGCGGAGGAAGCGCCGCGGTTGCTCCGGCCATCGCGGTCACGGTGTCCGATGTCGACACGGCCGTGATCATTGAGGCGCTTCCTGAGCCCGCGCCGGAGCCGGAGCCCGAGCCCGATCCCGATGCCGATCCGGATGCCGATCCCGACCCTGAGCCCGAGCCGGACCCCGCTGCCGAGAACCGCATCGAGATCACCGGATCCCTCTCGGCCATCGCCACGCAGCGCACGAGCACCATCACCCGCGCCGGTGCCGAGGCCTCCGGCGGATCGACGGCATCCGTCGGCGTCGCTCTCGCGCTCACGCTCGCCAACCACGCGGTCCTGGTCCGCACTGACCGCAACGTCACCGCGGGGGGCGGGATCGAGTTCGGCGCTTTCGGTTCCTCGCACAACGAGGCGCACGCACAGGCATCCGCCAGCGGTGCCCAGGACGAGGACGCCACCGCCGGCGACACCAGCTCGACCAGCGGCGGCACGGTCGACGAGAAGCTCACCGCCCAGCGAAACTACGCCGGCAGCAAGAGCACCCAGAACGGCGGCAAGGGCGTCCGCAATGACAGCGCGAACCCCTCGGCGGAGAGCTCGGACGGCAAGGTCTCGGTCGCCGCCGCCATCGCCCTGACGATCGCGGATGTCACGGCCACGGCGATGCTGCCCGACGGCCTCACCCTCATCGCCGGCGGACCGGTGGCGCTGCGCTCGAGCCAGAACGTGGACGCGATCACGACCGCCGACGGCACGGCGACCGATGCCGCCAACGTCGGCATCGGAGCGGCGGTCGCCCTCACGATCGTGAACCTGGAGAACCGCGCCGGCCTGGGCGAGAACACCACGGTCCAGGCGAACGGCTTCGAGGCGTCGGCGACCATGACCGACGTCGACGGCGACCAGACGCACACCTTCACCGCGACATCCGCATCCGGGGCGGGCTCGGGCAAGATCGGTGTCGCCGGTGCCTTCGCGCTGAATGTCACGACGACCATCACAGAGGCGTTCATCCCCTCCTCGGCGCTCGTCGCCGCAGGCACCGGGGATGTCACCCTGCGCGCCGCCAACCACCGCACCGACACCGTGACGGCGACTTCGGATGCCACCGGCGGCAAGGTCGGCGTCGGGGCCTCGATCGCGATCAACCCCGTGCTCGACAACCTCACCCGCGCCGAGATCGAGGACGGCGCCCGCATCAGCGGCGGACGCAATGTGCTCGTCGAGGCACTCAGTTCCGACATCGTCACCACCCAGGTCACCGCAGGCTCGGCCGGCGGGATCGCGGTGAGCCCCGCCGTCGGGATCACGATCGTCCAGCACACGACGATCGCGCGGATCGGCACCTCGGTCGAAGGCGGCTGGGCGGTCACCGGCTGGGTCGCCGTCCGCGCCGGTCACACCGGGTCCACCACCACGACCGGCGACGCCACGGCCGCAGGCGGCAGCGTCGCCGTCGGCGCGATCGTCGCGATCAACGTCGTCGACATCGAGACCCGCGCTGAGACGCTGCGCTCGCTCACCGCGGGCGGCTTCGTCGAGATCGCCGCCTCCACCATCACCGCCAGCCGCGCGGAGGCCGAGGGCAGCGCGGAGGGGATGTCGAACCCGGGTCCCGACGACGACAACAACTCCGACAAGCAGGCGCAGGATCAGCTCGACAACACCCCGGCCACGCAGGGCAAGGGCATCGCGCTGCCCAAGTCCAAGGGCCACGTCGACAACGCCAACAATCAGGCGGACAGCGAGGGCGGCAAGAGCAGCGAGGGCGTCGGGGTGGGCGCCGCGGTGTCCGTCAACTGGGTGGTCGTCCGCACGGTTGCCGAGATCCCCACTGGCCTGACGATCATCGCCCTCGGGGACGTGCGCGTCCTCGCCGAGAACGCCGCGTCCGCGACCGCCAAGGCCACCGGCACCGCGCTGAAGGAGAACAGCAACAACGTCGGTGCCGCCGTCTCCCTCAACGTCTCGGACGTCCACAACTTCGGCAGGATCGGTGCGGGCGTCACAATCGTCGCCGCCGGCGACGTGATCGTCACCGCCCTCACCCCCGACGGCTACCAGAACGACTATGTTGTGTGGGCGATCTCGGCCGCCGGC
>CAZHML010000007.1:0-55609 GCA_964533745.1 uncultured Microbacterium sp. | reverse complement strand
ACTCGGTCTCGCGCCTGGTCGGTGCCCCTCCCGGGTACGTCGGCTACGAAGAGGGCGGCCAGCTCACCGAGGCCGTGCGCCGTCGCCCCTACTCGGTCGTGCTTCTCGACGAGGTCGAGAAGGCGCATCCCGAGGTCTTCGACGTGCTGCTCCAGGTCATGGACGACGGGCGCCTCACCGACGGCCAGGGGCGCACGGTGGACTTCAAGAACGTCATCCTGATCCTCACCTCGAACCTCGGCTCGCCGATCCTGATCGACCCGACGCTGAGCATGGACGAGAAGCGGGATGCCGTGCAGCAGCTCGTGCGCCAGGCGTTCAAGCCCGAGTTCGTCAACCGTCTCGACGACATCGTGATCTTCCAGGCGCTCAGCGAGGACGACCTCGCCCAGATCGTCGAGCTCGCCGTCGACCAGCTGCACGAGCGGCTGCGCGAGCGCCGGCTCACGCTCGCGGTGACGCCGGGGGCGCGCGCGTGGCTGGCCGAGCGCGGCTACGACCCGGTGTTCGGGGCGCGGCCGCTGCGTCGCCTGATGCAGTCGGAGATACAGGACCGCCTCGCGATGGCGCTGCTCTCGGGCGGCGTGCACGACGGCGACCTGGTCCGGGTGGATGTCGCGGCAGACGGCTCGGGGCTTGCGCTGACGAGCGAGGAGGCACCGGAGGCGTTGAGTCGTGATGCCGACGAGGTCATCGAGGCCGAGCTGCTGGAGGAGTGAGCGGCTCCCGGTCGCGCCTCTGCCGACACGGCGCGCATCACATCGCGGTCGCGCGCTACGCTGAGTCTCGATGACAACCTCGCAGCAGAAACTCCCCTCTGTCGCGGTCCTCGGTGTCGGCGCGATGGGAGGTGCGATCGTGCACGGGCTCGTCGAGTCCGGCATCCGGATCGACGGCGGCATCCGCGTCTCCGACCAGTGGTCCGAGCGCGTGAGCCAGCTCAGCGAGCATCCCACGATCACGGGATTCGACGGGGCGGCCGATCCGGATGCCAACCGGCGCGCCGTCGAAGGTGCCGGCATCGTCCTCCTCGCCGTCAAGCCTCAGCAGCTCCGTGATCTCCTCGCCGAAGTCGGCGGTGCCATCGGGCAGGGCACGACCGTCGTGTCGATCGCCGCGGGCGTTCCGACGAGCGTGATCGAGCAGCATCTCCCGGACGGCGTCGCGGTCGTCCGCGTGATGCCGAACTCGCCGGCGCGCGTGCGTGCCGGCGTTACGGGCATCGCGCCTGGTTCACGGGCAGGCGAGGTCGATCTCAACCGAGCACGGGCTCTGTTCTCGACGATCGGCGACGTCCTCGTTGTCGACGAGGACCGGATCGATGCGCTCACGAGCATCTCCGGATCCGGGCCTGCGTATGTGTTCCGCTTCATCGAGAGCTTCACGGCCGCGGCGATCGCCCGGGGCTTCTCGGAGGGGGATGCGAAGCTTCTGGTCGAAGGGACCGTGCGCGGATCCGTCGAGCTGCTCACCGCCACCGGTGAGGAGCCGGAGACCTTGCGCATACAGGTCACGAGCCCCGGCGGCACGACGCAGGCGGCGCTCGAGGTCATGGACGTCGCGGACATCGACGGGATCATGGACCGGGCGACCCGCGCTGCGGTCACGCGCGCCGAGGAGCTCGCCGGCAGCTGACTCCCCCATCTCTCATCCGGTACACGGTTCACGATGACGCAGGCGTGATCCGCGTTCTCGCCATCACGCATCAGCGTCGTGATCCCGGCGACGCGGCCCGTCACGTCGGGGTCTGATGTTCATCGGTCGCGTCCGATCCGTCCCCCTCCGCATGCACGTCTGGCAACTCGCGCATCCCCCAGAACGGCCCGAACACGACGAAGGCCGCTGAGAGCAGACCGCCGAGGGCGGCGATCCACATCGTCGGGACGACGCCGAGCCAGGTGCCGAGCGCCCCGGCCAGCAGCGCCGCCAGGGGCATGACGCCCCAGACGCAGAAGCGGATCGAGGCGTTCATGCGCCCGAGCAGGCGCGCGGGCGTGATGCGCTGACGGAAGGTGACCTGGGTGATGTTGTAGACGAGCACCATGAACGACATCGTGAACCACTGCGCGACCAGAAGCGGGAAGGCGACCGCCGGCACGAGCGCGGCGACCGGCATGAGGAGCCCCGCGACCGAGAAGCCGAGCGCGCTCACCGGGATCGCGCGCGCCTCGCCGATCCAGCGCACCAGCCGAGGCGTCGCGATCGCGCCGAGCAGCCCGCCGATCGAGCCCAGCGCGAACATGAGGCCCATCGCCTCGACCGTGAACTCCAGGTGACGCAGCAGGAAGATCGGCAGCATCGTGAACGTGATCGTGCTGAAGACGTTGGACACCGCGGTGGTGCCGACGATCCGGCGCAGCAGCGGGTTGCCGAACACCCAGCGCAGACCCTCGCCGATCGAGCGGATCAGCGGTTCGCGCTGATCCTTCGGGGCGACGATCTCGCGATCGCGCGTGAACAGCAGCGCGACGAAGGATGCGAGGTACGTGCCGACCGTAGCGAGCATGGCGACGGGGGCGGTGAGGATGCCGATGAGCCACCCGCCGATCGCTGGCCCCGCGATCCCGGCGACCTGATGGGTGGACTCGAGCTTGCCGTTGGCCTCGGCGATCTGCGCGGGGCGCACGAGAGAGGGGACGATGCTCTGGTACGAGACGTCGAAGAACACGGTGGCAACTCCCATGACGAGCGCCACGGCATACAGATGCCACATCTGCAGCATCCCGAGCCACCACAGCAGCGGCAGGATCGCGAGCGCCGCCGCGCGGACGAGGTCGGCGACGATCATCACGTGCCGCTTGCGCATCCGGTCGATCCACGCGCCCGCCGGAAGCCCGACGAGAAGGAAGGCGGCCACTCCGGCCGCGTTCAGCAGCCCCAGCTGGAACTCGCTCGCGCCGAGGATGAGCACGGCGAGCACCGGGACGGCGAGCTCGGTGATCTGCGCGCCGAACTGGCTGAATGCCTGCCCGCCCCACATGCGCAGGAAGTTCCCGTCACGCCAGAGGGATCCCTTCGGCGGAGCGTCGGCGACTGATTGAGACATGTCGATCAGTCTGTGCCACTGATTGAGGAATGTCAATCCGATGCCTAGAGTGGGATCGTGAGCGACGAAGCGACGGATGCCGAGAGCCAGGCCATGGCGCGGGCGCTGAGCTCGCCGCTGCGGCTGCGCGTGCTGCGGCTGTGCGCCTTCGAGGCGCGCACGAACAAGGAGCTCGCAGGCCTCCTGGACGTCAACCCCGGCACGATGCTGCACCACGTCCGCACGCTCGTGAACACGGGATTCCTCGTCGCCGAGCCCGAACGTGCCGGCGCGCAGGGTGCCCGCGAGATACCCTACCGCGCGACCGGGCGCTCCTGGGATACCCCGGTGCCGCAGATCTCGACGATCCTGCTCGAGACGATGCGCCAGCAGCTGCAGTCCGTCGATCCCGAGGATGTCTGGGTGTCGTGGCTCGGGCTCCGCCTGAACGCCGAGCACCTCGAAGAGCTCACTCGTCGTCTGTTCGAGGTGATCAAGGACTTCAAGGAGCGCGGCCCCGACCCTGATGGCGATCCCTACTCGCTGGTCACCGTGCTGCATCCCGATCTGAACCCGCCGGTCGAGCGCTGATGGCCGCCGCTCTTGCCCGGACGGAAAGTTTCACGCTTCTTCAAGAGACCGGATGCCGTCATATGCGCGGGCGGGAATCCAACCGGCCGTATAGTCGCATCTGTGTGGCGATCACCCGCGGATCGCCGCGCCCCTAGGCTTGTCATGCCCGCACAATGAGGAGTTCCGGATGACGCGCATCGGCATCGTGGCAGAACAGGACGGCGAGACCAGAGTCGCCGCAACCCCGCAGACGGTGGGGGCGATCATCAAGCTCGGCTACGAGGTGGCCGTCGAGAAGGGTGCCGGTGAGGCATCCTCGTACCCAGACGAGGCCTACGCGGCGGCGGGAGCCGCGGTCGTCAGCGGCAAAGAGGCCTGGGCGAGCCCCATCATCCTGAAGGTGAACGCACCCACGGATGCCGAGATCGCACGCCTCGCCGATGGCGCAACCCTTATCGGGCTGCTCAGCCCGGCCTTGCGCCCCGAGTTGCGCGAGGCGCTCGCCACCCGCGGCATCACCGCGCTCGCGATGGACGCCGTGCCGCGCATCTCGCGGGCGCAGTCGATGGATGTGCTGAGCTCCATGGCGAACATCGCCGGCTACCGCGCGGTCGTCGAGGCCGCGCACGAGTTCGGCCGCTTCTTCACCGGACAGGTGACCGCCGCGGGCAAGGTTCCCCCGGCAAAGGTCCTCGTCGCGGGCGCGGGCGTGGCGGGCCTCGCCGCCATCGGCGCGGCATCCAGCCTCGGTGCGATCGTGCGCGCGACCGACCCGCGTCCCGAGGTCGCCGACCAGGTGCGCTCGATCGGGGGTCAGTACCTCGAGGTCGTCGTCCCGGACGAGCAGAAGGAGGTCTCCTCCGACGGCTACGCCAAGGCCACGAGCGAGGCCTACGACCGACGCGCTGCCGAGATCTACTCCGAGCAGGCCGCCGACGTCGACATCGTCATCACGACCGCGCAGATCCCGGGGCGTGCCGCCCCGCGCCTCATCACCGCCGCCGATGTCGCGAGCATGAAGCCCGGCAGCGTGATCGTCGACATGGCCGCCGGTACCGGCGGCAACGTCGAGGGATCCGTCGGCGGCGAGCGGATCGTCACGGCAGGCGGCGTCATCATCCTGGGCTACACCGACCTCGCCGGGCGCCTGCCCGCGCAGGCCTCGCAGCTCTACGGCACCAACCTCGTGAACCTTCTGAAGCTGCTCACTCCCGAGAAGGATGGCCGGCTCACCCTCGACTTCGACGACGTCGTGCAGCGAGGGGTCACCGTCGTCCGCGACGGCGAGCAGACCTGGCCGCCGCCCCCGGTGCAGGTCTCGGCCGCTCCTGCGGCCCAGGCTGTGGCTGTCGCCGAGCCGAAGGCGCAGAAGAAGGCCTCGCCGGCGAAGCGCAAGGCGCTCATTGCCGTCGGCATCGCGGTGCTCTTCGCGATCAGCGCCGTTTCACCGCAGCAGCTGCAGCTGAACTTCCTCGTGCTCACGCTGTCGGTCGTCATCGGCTTCTACGTCATCAGCAATGTCGCCCATGCTCTGCACACACCCCTCATGAGCGTGACGAACGCGATCAGCGGCATCATCATCGTGGGGGCGATCACGCAGATCACGAGCGCCAACCCCACGGTTCAGATTCTCGCGGCGATCGCCGTGCTCGTCGCATCCATCAACATCTTCGGAGGCTTCGCCGTCACCCGCCGCATGCTCAAGATGTTCTCGAAGGGCAGTCCCACCGCGGCGAAGAAGGGAGCCCACTGATGGACATGGTCGCGCTTTCGGCATCCGTCGCGAGTGCCGCGTACATCGCCGCGGCACTTCTTTTCATCATGAGCCTTTCGGGGCTCAGCCGACACGAGTCATCGCGAGCCGGTGTCACCTACGGCATCATCGGCATGGCCATCGCCCTTGCGGCGTCCATCTGGGTGACGCTGCAGAACGCCTGGGGCCAGCCCCAGCTGACCCTCGCGCTCGCCCTGCTCGGCGGTGCCGTCGTCATCGGCGCGACCATCGGTCTGTGGCGTGCGCGCAGCGTCGAGATGACCGGGATGCCCGAACTCATCGCGCTGTTGCACAGCTTCGTGGGCCTTGCCGCCGTCATCGTCGGCTGGAACGGCTACCTCAATCACCCTGATCTGCCCGCCGCGATGGTCGGCATCCACAACGCTGAGGTCTTCATCGGCATCTTCATCGGTGGCGTGACCTTCACCGGCTCGATCGTCGCCTTCCTGAAGCTCTCCGCCAGGGTGTCATCGAAACCGCTCATGCTGCCGGGCAAGAACGTCCTCAACATTCTTGCGCTCGTCGCCTTCGTGGTCCTCACCGTCTGGTTCGTCATCGACCAGCAGATGTGGATGCTGATCGCCGTCACGACGCTGTCGTTGCTGCTCGGCGTGCACCTGGTCGCGTCCATCGGCGGCGGCGACATGCCCGTGGTCATCTCGATGCTCAACAGTTACTCGGGCTGGGCGGCGGCCGCGGCCGGCTTCCTGCTCAACAACAATCTGCTCATCGTCACCGGTGCCCTCGTCGGTTCTTCGGGTGCGTACCTTTCGTACATCATGTGCAAGGCGATGAACCGCTCCTTCTTCTCGGTCATCGCCGGCGGCTTCGGGATCGAGGCACCCAAGGGCGACGAGGATGACCTCGGCGAGCATCGCGAGATCGACGCCGAGTCGGCCGCCGACATGCTGGCGAACGCCTCGAGCGTCGTGATCACCCCGGGCTACGGCATGGCCGTCGCCCAGGCGCAGTATCCGGTGGCAGAGCTCACCCAGCGCCTGCGCGACCGCGGCGTCGAGGTGCGCTTCGGCATCCACCCGGTCGCAGGGCGCCTCCCCGGGCACATGAACGTGCTGCTGGCCGAAGCGAAGGTGCCCTACGACATCGTGCTCGAGATGGACGAGATCAACGACGACCTGGCGAGCACCGACATCGTGCTCGTGATCGGGGCCAACGACACCGTGAACCCGGCTGCCGCCGAGGACCCGGGTTCGCCGATCGCAGGGATGCCGGTGCTGCGCGTCTGGGAGGCGCGCAACGTCATCGTCTTCAAGCGCTCGATGGCCTCCGGATACGCGGGCGTGCAGAATCCGCTGTTCTTCCGCGAGAACGCGCAGATGCTGTTCGGCGATGCCAAGGATCGCGTGGACGACATCCTGCGCCATCTCGCGGTGACAGCCCCGGTGGCCTGAGCGGCGCGCACTCCTCTTCTTCGGCAGGGTTCACCGCGTTTCGTCTCGCTGCGCTCGCTCAACGACCACGATCGGTCGTTGAGCGAGGACTCGCGCAGCGAGACCGAGACGAAACGCGGTGAGCCATCTGCCGTGTGGATCCCCCGCCTGTCAGAGCAGGCCGTCGCCGTCGCGCAGCTCGAAGACCAGCTGCGTCTCGGTGGAGCGCACCGAGGGGTGCACGGTGATGTGTCCCAGCACGATGTCGCGCAGCGCCTCGGCGCTGCGCACCGCGACATGCACGAGGAAGTCGTCGACGCCGGCGACATGGAAGACCTGCAGCACATGCGGGATGCGCGAGAGCGCGTCGAACAGGTCGCGCACGTTGTCGGGGGTGTGATTGCGCATGCGCACCTTGATCATCCCCTGCAGCGGGTAGCCGAGGGCACTGCCGTCGAGCCGTACGCGGATGTCGCGGATCACGCCGCGGTGCTTGAGCATCCGCACCCGGTGCGCGCAGGTCGACTCGGCCAGCCCCACGCGGTCGGCGAGCGCCTTGTTCGTGATGTCCGCGGATGCCGACAGCTCGCGCAGGATCGCCAGGTCGGTCTCGTCGAGCTCGACACTCTCCGAGGGTTGCGCATTCATCGGCCGGATCCACCTCTCGTCGGGATAGGATTGCTCAAAATCCAGCGTAGACGTCCATCACCGAAGATTCCACGCTCATTGGCTCAGATCACCGGGTTTCACACAGGATAGAAGCATGGTCACTCCCGCGATGCATCCCGATACCCGCGCGATCCACTCCGGCCGCGAGGACCTTACGGCCCTCGGCGTGCACGCCCTCCCCATCGACCTGTCCACGACCAACCCGCTGCCCGACATCGAGCGCGGCGGCGACTCCTACGAGGCGATGGCCCTCGGCGGCCGCCCGATCGAGGGCGGCAGCCTCGTCTACGCGCGGTTGTGGAACCCCACCGTCGCGCGCTTCGAGCAGGCGCTCGCCGACATGGAGCACGCCGAGGCTGCGGTGGCCTTCTCGTCCGGCATGGCCGCGATGACCGCCGTCATCCTCGCCCACACCGGCACCACCGGCAAGCGCCACGTCGTGGCAGTCCGCCCCCTCTACGGCGGCACTGACCACCTGCTGGGCTCAGGGCTCCTCGGCATCGAGACGACCTTCTGCACCGAGGACGAGGTGGCCGGTGCGATGCGCGATGACACCGGGCTCGTCGTGATCGAGAGCCCGGCCAACCCGACGCTCGATCTCATCGACATCGCGGGCGTCGTCGCGCACGCGGGCTCGGTGCCGGTCGTGGTCGACAACACCTTCGCTACCCCGATGCTGCAGAACCCCATCGACCTGGGTGCCCGGATGTCGCTGCACTCCGCGACCAAGTACATCGGCGGCCACGGCGACGTGATCGCCGGCGTCGTCGCCTGCGACGAGGGCACCGCCGAGGCGCTCCGGCGCGTGCGCGCGGTCACGGGCGGCCTGCTGCATCCTCTCGGTGCCTATCTGCTGCACCGCGGGCTTGCCACGCTCCCGATCCGGATGCGGCAGCAGCAGGAGAACGCACGCGCCGTCGCTTCGTGGCTGCTGTCGCACCCGGGCGTGGCCGAGGTGTTCTATCCGGGATCGGACGGGGATCCGCGCGGCCTGCTGAAGAGCCAGATGCGGGGGACCGGCGCGATGCTCTCGATCAGGCTGCGAGGCGGCTACGCCGCGGCGAGCGCGCTGACCTCATCCGTCTCGCTCTTCACCCACGCCGTCTCGCTCGGCGGCGTCGACTCGCTGATCCAGCACCCCGCGGCGCTCACCCATCGCCCCGTGCCGCAGGATGCCCGGCCGGATGCCGACATCGTGCGGATCTCGATCGGACTCGAGCACCCCGACGACCTGATCGCGGATCTTGATGCTGCTCTTTCCGTCGCCGTGACGTCCAGGGAGCCGGTGGCTGTCGCCGGTCATTGAGCGAGGTGCTGGGTTAGCGACCGACGCGCCTCAGAGCTGTCCCGGCCCGAAACCGGCGCGCTCGACGGCAACGCACACGAGTGCGCGGTTGCGAGCGCCGAGAGTGATCCTGGCCTGCTCCAGGTGCGTCTTCACCGTCGCGACCGAGAGGAACAGCCGCTCCGCGATCTCCTGGTTGGACGCGCCTTCCGCGACGAGCACCGCGACGTCGCGTTCGCGGGAGGAGAGCCGGGCGAACCGCGCCTGCGCCTCTCGCCGGGCGGCGTGATCGCGCCCGCCGGCGAAGCGCGAGATGAGCTGGGCGGTGCTGCGGGGCGAGACGAAGCCCTCGCCGTCCATCACCGCGTGCACCGCTCTGCCGAAGTCCGCCGGATCGGCATCCTTCAGCAAGAACCCCAGGGCACCGGCCTCGAGCATCCGGAACACGTAGTCCTCGTTGTCAAAACTCGTGATGGCGACCACAGCGGCCTCGGGGACCGCCTCGCGCAGCAGGACCGTGGCCTCGTCGCCGGGCATCCCGGGCATCCGCACATCCATCATGACGACGTCGGGACGATGCCGGCGCGCGAACTCGATCGCCTCCGCGCCACTGGCGGCCTCGCCGATCACCTCGACCCCTGTGGCCGTGGCGAGAATGCCGCGAAGTCCCTGGCGCACGAGAGCGTCGTCGTCGACGATGAGCACGCGGGGGGGTCGCGCTGCATCCTGCTCGCTGTCAGTGGCCATAGCTCGAATATAGTGAGCGGTCACTCGCCGTCGTGCCAGGGCAGGCTGACATCCACGATGAACTGCCCGTCGTGCTCGCCGATCCACGCCGTTCCGCCCAGGAGCTGCGCTCGCTCCCGGATACCCGTCGTGCCGCGGCCCGAACCGGTCGTGTCGCGCTCCGCGGCGGGCAGAACCGGGTTGCTCACACGGATGCGCACCCCCGTGCTCGCCGATGCCTCGACGTAGACGGCGATGGGGGCTTTCGGCGCGTGCTTGAGCGCGTTGGTCAGGCTCTCCTGCACGATCCGATATGCGGTGCGGTCCAGTGCGGCACCGGCGTGTTCGGCATCCTCGATCAGCACGAAGGCATCAACGGAGACCCCGCCGGCTCGCACGGAGCGGATGAGATGCCCGATCGCGCGCATCGAGGCCATCGACGGGGGGATCGCTGCCTCGTCGTCCTCGGTCGGCCCCGGTTCGCGACGCAGTTCGCCCAGAAGGCTGCGCAGATCCTCGAGCGAGGCGTGTGCCTGCCGGCGAAGCGTCTCTGCCGCTCGCGCCACGCTCTCGTCCTGGGAGCGAGCGGCCTCCTCGAGTGCGCCGGACTGGAGCGAGATCACCGAGAGACGGTGCGCCAGCGCATCGTGGATGTCGCGAGCGAGCCGTTCGCGTTCGGAGCGCCGGTCGAGTTCCGTCGAAAGGGATGCCGCCCTGCTGTGCTCCTGGTCGGCACGGTGCAGGTGCGCGCGGCTCTCGCGTCGCGTGCGCACGAGCATCGCCGATCCGAAGGTGACCAGAAGTGCCAGGCCCGCGATGACGCTCACCAGGATCCAGACCGTGCCGTCATCGGGTGCCGGCGGGACGCCATCCCGCATCGTCAGCATCAGGAGCACACCGCCGTCGCCCCACGAGGTCAGCAGTTCGCGCGCGACGAAGGCGATGACGACCACCGTCACGGCCACGGCGACCTGTCGCCGGCGACGTGCGGGCCAGCTCACCAGGGCACTGTAAGCACCGACGAGGAGCAGCACGTACTCGGTGCCGACCGCGGCGAGGATTGCTCCGGCGATGAGCGGGACGAGCGGTGCCAGCCGGCGGACGAAGACCGATCCCCAGGCAATGAGGCACATCAGGTAGATACCGATGCCCGCGGGGTTGATGTGCAGGACGTCCCCGACTCGGTGGGTCGCTGCGGGCACATTGGCCACGGCGAGAGCGGAGACGACCACCCCAAAGGCGTAGAGCGCCACATCGCCCGCGATGCGCAGCGACCGCGACAGGATGAGACGCCCGCGGGGGGATGCGCCGACGGCTTCGTTCATGATCTTGAGCGTATTACCACCAATGCCCGCACCTCGCCCGCCTTTGCGGTGCTCATTCATGGCCGATCGGCTGGGGTCCTCCAGCCGATCGGCCGATGTCTGCGAGCACCATCCGCTTCTACCGTTGTCAGCGTCGTCCAGTGACGGCATCCCCCGCACCCGCAGGAACGGAGAAGTCCATGTCCAAGAACGAACCCGAAACCGGCGGCAGCACCCCGCCCCCGGCAACGCCCTACGGTGCGCCGACCGCACCCGGCCTGCCGCCCGAGAGCGCACCCGCATCGAAGAAGCCGATCTTCAAGCGCTGGTGGTTCTGGGCGCTCGCCATTGTCGCGGTGATCATCGTCATCACCGTCGTCAATAGCGGGGGTGGCTCGGACAAGCCCTCTGGCGGTACCACCCCGACCGCCGCGCCGACCGCGGGTGAGACATCCGCCCCCGCTGAGCCTGAGGAGACCCTTCCCGGCATCGGCGACAAGGTGGTCATCGAAGGCCTCGAGATCACGGTGACGTCGATCGAGACCGGTCGCGACTCGGTGGGAAGCGGGGGATTGAGTGAGAAGGCTCAGGGTGCCTTCACGCTTCTGGGAGTGAGCATCACGAACGTGGGAACCACTGCCGAGACGGTCATCTCCTCGTCCTTCATCGTTCTCGATGACGCCGCCCGCGAGTTCGAATCGAGCCTGACGGCATCCCTCTACCTCGGCGGCTCCGGGTTCGCGTTCGAGAAGATCAACCCCGGTAACACCGCCAGCGGCATCCTCGTGTTCGACCTGCCGAAGGGCACGGATCCGAAGACCCTGCGGTTCACGCCGGGCTTCTTCGGTCCCTCGGTGGAGATCGACCTCACCAAGAAGTGAGGCAAGCCCTGGGTCGTTGAGCGAGGAGCGCAGCGACGAGTCGAAACGGGGTGAGGTCCCTAAAGACCCCACCCCGTTTCGACTCGGTCGCGCTCCGCCCGACCTCGCTCAACGACCTTTCGGATCAGCCGCGAAGCGCCTCGCGGAACTTCACTCGCGCACCCATCTTCAGCAGCGAGTTCTCGTAGATCTTGCCGCCGAGGACGACGACGGCAACGCACGTCGCCAGCATGATCGCGAGCGCCAGCAGCGGCTCCCACCACAGCGCCTCGCCGAAGAACAGCCGGATCGGCATCGCGACCGGGGCCGAGAACGGCACGTACGACAGGATCTTCATGGCAGCCGCGTTCTCGCCGAGGAAGATCACCAGGAAGTACGGGATCATTGTCAGGTACATGACCGGCGTCAGCGTCGCGCCGACGTCCTCCTGGCGCGAGACGAGGGATCCGGCCGCGGCGAACATCGCCGCCAGAAGGATGAACCCGAACAGGAAGAAGACCGCGAACCAGACGATCGGCCCGCCGATGCCCTTCAGGAACTCCACCTGACCCGACACGATCAGCCCGATCACCACGACGGTCGCCAGCAGCAGGATCTGCGCCATCGCGAGGATCGTGTTGCCGAGCACCTTCCCCGCGAGCAGCACGCGGGCCGGGATGGTCGACAGCAGGATCTCGATGACCCGCGTCGATTTCTCCTCCACCACGCTCGTCGTGATCGGAGAGCCGAAGGTGATCGCGGCCAGCATGAAGATCAGGCCGAAGACGAGGCCCAGCAGGTACCGCATCCCCCATGTCGCACCGTCCGGTTCGAGCAGTTCTACCCCGGGAGCGACCGAGAGCAGGAGCAGCAGCTTCTGCGGGGGCTCGGTCAGGGCGAGGATGAGCAGGCCCGTGGGATTCGCGGCGTCCGGCAGAACGGCGGCCTCGACATCGCCCGCCCGCACCAGCGCCTCGGCCGCGGCACGATCTGCCACCTCGGTGACCTCGACTCCGTCGACCTCCTGCAGCACGGCGCCGGTGTCGGGAGTCGCGGCGACGGGGATGTCGGAGGGCGAGCCGCCCGTGAACCCCATCCACAGCACGCCGGCGAGAGCGATCAGCAGCAGGATCGCCGTGGAGATGAGGAAGGCCTTGCTGCGCAGCTTGGTGTTCATCTCGCGCTCGGCGACGAGCCACACGGCCTGGGGCGTGGAGGTGGCGGGGCGAGGGGTCGTGGCGTTCACTGGATGACCTCCTTGAAGATCTGCGAGAGGGTGGGATGCTGCGGGCCGAACCGCGCGACGGCACCGCTCTCGAGCGCACGCCGGAGCACCCGCTGGGCGATCTCGGGCGAGTCGGCGTCGAACACCGCGCTGCCCCCGTCGAAGTCGACGATCCGCACGCCGGGCTCGGTGCGCAGCCACCCGACGTCGCCGGCGGACTCAAGTTCCCACCGCGGCTCGGAGAACTGCTCCCGCAGCCGCTCGCGGGGTCCCGCGGCGCGGATGATCCCGCCCGCGATGATCACAAGGTCGTCGCACAGCCGTTCGACCAGTTCGAGCTGATGCGAGGAGAACAGCACCGCCACTCCCCGCGCGGCCCGCTCCTGCAGAACGCTCGCGACCGTCTCGACCGCGATCGGGTCCAGGCCTGAGAAGGGCTCGTCGAGGATGAGCACCTCGGGGTCGTGCACGAGGGATGCGGCGATCTGCGCCCGCTGCTGGTTGCCCAGTGACAGCGCTTCGATGTTGTCGTTGAGACGCTCGCCGAGTCCGAGTTCGGTCAGCAGCGCCGTGGCGGTGTCGGTGGCGTCCGCCTTGCCCATCCCGTGCAGGCGCGCGAAGTAGACGACCTGCTCGAGCACCTTCATCTTCGGGTACAGGCCCCGTTCCTCGGGCATGTAGCCGAACAGGTGGCGCGCCTCGGCGGTCAGCGGTGCGCCTCCGCGCGTGACAGTGCCCTCGTCCGCGGCGAGCAGACCCAGGATGATCCGCATCGTCGTGGTCTTGCCGGCACCGTTTCCGCCGACGAAGCCGGTGAGCAGGCCCGGGGCGACCGGGAAAGTGATGTCATCGAGCACGCGCCGCGAGCCATAGCTCTTGGCGATGCCGGTCAGCTGCAGCGTGGTCATGTCTCCACGTTAGGAGGTGCGGGCACACCGGGACATCCCCCGCGGGACGGATTGCAGGCCCCCTGCGCGAGGGAGATAGCGCGGGGAATGGAATGAGCCCGAGGGCGTTGAGACCGGTGTACATCCACCCGCACCACAGAAGGAACATCGTGACCCGCACCATCGGATACATCGTCGGCAGCATCTCGTCCACTTCGATCAACCGCCGCCTCGCGCGCGCCCTCGAGCGTTTCGCTCCTGAAGGGACGCGGCTCGTCGAGATCCCGATCGCCGAGCTGCCGTTCTACTCGGTCGACGACGACGCCGACTTCCCGCAGGTGGCCCGTGACTTCAAGAAGGCCATCGAGGATGCTGACGGCGTGCTCATCGTCACCCCCGAGTACAGCCGCTCGATCCCGGGCGTGCTCAAGAACGCCCTGGACTGGGCGGCGCGCCCCGGCGGCAAGAACTCCTTCAACGGCAAGCCCGTCGCCATCGCCGGTGCCTCGGGCGGCCCGATCGGCACGGCCGCCGCGCAGCAGCATCTGCGCGCGATCCTGGGTCACTTCAATGCGATGGCCCTCGGCCAGCCCGAGGTCTTCCTGCAGATGACGCCGGGTCTGATCACCGACGACGGCGACGTTACGAACGAGGGAACCGCCGGCTTCCTCGCCGGTTTCCTCAAGACCTTCGACACCTTCATCTCCCGCTGGCAGGGCGCGTAGGCGCTGCGCTCGTCATCCTCCACCGAGGAGGCGGACGTTCTGAGGATCGCGACGCTGATGTGTGACCGCGAGAAGGATGATCACATCGGCGTCAGCGGGAGCGACGTACCAGAGCAGGTACGGGAAGGCCTTGAGAGCGATCCTTCGCCGACCGGACTCCGAGAGTCGGCCGAGACCCGGTAGCCCAGCAATCGCCTCGACGGCCTCTTCGAGAGCCCTCGCGAACGCGACGTCGAGTCCGGATGACTGATCGGCGTACCACTCCTGAATCTCTGAGACCTGGCGTCGCGCGGTGACGTGAACCAGGACCTCGCGTGTCATGGGTGGAGAAGCTGCTCGCGCACGTCTGCCCAGGGCACGAGGCGCTCCGGGTGCTCTCTCGCGTCATGCTCCGCCTGGTCCAGCATGGCGCGGATCTCGTCGGTGAGTTCCGGGTCGGGTTCGCGAGC
Organism: uncultured Microbacterium sp.; assembly: GCA_964533745.1. GTDB lineage: Bacteria > Actinomycetota > Actinomycetes > Actinomycetales > Microbacteriaceae > Microbacterium. Next base: position 40,716 of record CAZHML010000007.1, on the reverse strand, counting down.
GGATGCGACGAGGGCGTCGGCGAGCGCTAGGCGCTCGTTCTGCGGGAGTCGCAGTGCCTGGTCCAGAAGTGTTTCTCGTCCCATGCACACGATTCTAGGCGCGTGCGCTGGCTGGGACGTGGTCATGCGCGAATCTGTGGATAACAGGCCCTCAGCGCCGCGCGACGAGGAGCACACCGCGCACCAGCAGTCCCGCGACGAGGGACCAGAACGCCGCGCTGACGCCGAGCGGGGCGATGCCGGATGCCGCGACGAGGAAGGTCACGACCGCCGGCATCCGCTCGGCCGGGTCGGCGACCGCCTGCCCGATCGCCGAGCCGAAGGTGGCGAACAGCGCCACGCCCGCGACGGCGGGGATGACAGCGGCCGGGGCCAGCACGACGAGCGTGGTGAAGGACGCGGATGCCGCGCCGAGCACCAGGCAGAACACTCCGCTGGAGACGCTCGCCACCCAGCGCCGCTTCGGGTCGGGATCGGCCTCGGGGGCGGCGGCCAGGGCCGCGCTGATCGCAGCGAGGTTGATGCCGTGCCCGCCCGCGGGAGCGCCGAGCGCGGAGCCGATCCCGGTGACGATCATCGTCGGCCGCCAGGGGACCTCGTAGCCGTAGCTGCGCATCACCGCGACGCCCGGCACGTTCTGCGACGCCATCGTCACCACGAACAGCGGCAGGGCGATGCCCACGAGCCCGCCGACGGTGAAGGCCGGAGCCGTGAGCTCGAAGCGCGGGACGAGCAGCTGCGGGTCGATCGCGGTGCCGGTGCGCACCAGGTCGGTCGCGACGACGATCGCGGCGGCGACGAAGGCCAGCGGCACCGCCCAGCGCGGGGCGAGCCGGGCGAACACGAGCCAGGTGACAAGCACCGGGACGACGCCCCAGGGGTTCTGCACGAGGCCGGTGACCGGCGCGAGGCACAGCGGCAGCAGGACCCCGGCGAGCATGGCCTGCGCGATCGACGGCGGGATGCGGGCGATCAGCCGGCCGAGTCCTGGCCAGAGCCCGGCCAGGAGGATGAGGGCGGCCACCACGAGGAAGGCACCGATCGCCGCGGGCCAGCCGCCCTCGACGATCCCGGTCGCGGCCAGGAGCGCGGCACCGGGGGTCGACCAGGCGATCGTGATCGGCATCCGGTATCGCCACGCGAGCACGATCGAACCCAGGCCCATCGTCACGGTGACGGCCAGCAGGCCGCTGGCGGCCTGGGCTGGGCTCGCCCCCACGGCAGAGAGGCCCGTGAGCACGACGGCGAAGGCGCTCGTGAAGCCGACGAGGGCGGTGACGAGCCCCGCGAGGATCGGGCGGGAGAGGGGTGCGGCATCCGGCATGGAAGCGAGACTATCGGCTCATGCCAGGTCGTGCCGATGTGCGAGCACGACCGCCTGCACCCGGTCGCGCGCGCCGAGCTTGCGCAGGATGTTCGAGACGTGGGTCTTCACCGTCGCCTCGCCGATGAAGAGCCCTGCCCCGATCTCGGCGTTGCTCTGCGCCTGTGCCATCAGCCGCAGCACCTCCGCCTCTCGGTCGGTGAGGGGCTCGCTCAGCGGCAGGGGGTCGGATCGTGGTCGTCGTGCCGTGTCGTCGGTGGCGAACCGGCTCAGGACCCGGCGGGTGACCTCCGGCGCGAGCATCGCCTCGCCCGCGGCGAGCACGCGCACCGCGGCGACGAGATCCTCCGGAGAGGCGTTCTTCAGGAAGAACCCGCTCGCCCCGGCATCCAGTGCCGCGAAGAGATAGTCGTCGCGGTCGAAGGTCGTCACGATCGCGATGGCGGCGCGCACCGCGGGGTCCGCGACGATCCGCCGGGTCGCCTCGATCCCGTCCGTGCCAGGCATCTGCACGTCCATCGTGATGACGTCGGGATCCAGGGCGGACGCCAGCGCCACGGCTTCTGCGCCGCTCGCCGCCTCGCCGACCACCGCGATGCCGTCCTGCGCGTCCAGGATCGCGCGGAAGCCGGCGCGGAGCATCGCGTGGTCGTCGACGATGAGCACGCGGATCGTGGCGCTCATCGCGCGACCTCCGGCACCGGGGGCGACGGCGGCACCGGGAACGACGCCCGCACCCGGAACCCGCCCCGCTCGCGCGGGCCGATCTCGATCACGCCGCCTGCGGCGATCGTCCGCTCGCGCATCCCGAGCATGCCGAGCCCCGGCCGGGGCTCGGCGATGAGACGGCCGGTGTTGACGACCTCCAGTTCGACGACGGCGTCCTCGTAGCGCAGACGCACATCGGCGGTCGCATGGGCACCGGCGTGGCGGCGGGCGTTGGTGAGCGACTCCTGCGCGATGCGGTAGATCGTCACGGCCACCACCGAGGGAACCTCGATCGGCGTTCCGACGATCGTCAGCTCCGTGGGCAGGCCCGCCTCACGGGAGGACTCGACGAGTCCCGCGAGGTCGGCGAGCGAGAGCGTTGACGGCGCTTCGCCGCCATCGTGGTCGCGCAGGGTCTCCAGCAGAAGACGCAGCTCGGTGATCGCCTCGCGCGAGGAGGACTCGACGGCAGCCAGCATCCGCTTCGCCTCTGCGGGATCCTGGTCGAGAACCGTGCGCGCCGCGCCCGCCTGCACGCCCATGACAGAGACGTGGTGCGCGACGACGTCGTGCAGCTCGCGGGCGATCCGCACCCGGTCCAGGGCCACCGCCTGCGCCGCCGTCAGCTCGCGCTCGTGTTCGAGGTCGGACGTGCGCTGCTCCAGGACGCCGCGCTGGATCGCCGAGGCCCAGGCGCGCTCGCCGAGGTAGTACGCCCCGCCGAAGTACAGCAGGTTCAGCATGACCTGCAGCAGCATGAACGCCAGGTACGGCGACAGCGCTCCCGAGATCACTTCGGCGTCCTCGGCGTAGTCGATCGCGTCGCGGTACATGACGATGATCAGCCAGAGGAACATGCCGATGATGATCCCGATGCGCACCCCCGCCGCCCGCCGCCGGTCCGCCGTCCAGGCCCCGACCGTGAACAGGCTGATGAACACCGCGATGTTGCCGACGAAGATCTCCGGGATCTTCAGCGTCGCCGCCGCGAAGTACGCGAGCGAGACGATCACCGCGACCAGGCTCGGCCAGCGTCGCCGGAAGGCGAGCGGCACGGCGAGCAGCGGTGCGTAGACGAGCGCCTGCCACAGGGGAGCCGCCTGGCCGCCGTAGACCTCCGCGATCGACGAGAGGGCGGCGCTGAGAACGGCCCCGATGAGGATCACTCCGGCAAGGATGATGTCGTTCCGCTGATCGCGCGCGGTGAACGGGCGGGAGGGTGAGGACATCCCTCTACGCTAGGCGCGGATGGCCGCCACGGCATCCCTCGCGAGGGGGATTGTCCTCGGGTCTGACGCAACACCCGAACCCACGGCTGCAGTATCCCTCTCACGAGGATGTCCACGCCCTCGCCCGCCGCAACGCCTCATCAAGCGCGGAACGATACGCCTACCTGCGTGCGCCGCCGCCCGCCGCCGGTACCCGCGACGGCAGACTCCCCCCGCGACGACAGACCCCCCGTGGTCCCATCGATTCACGCGCGCGCGGCATCTCGGGTGAGTCGATGGGACCGTTCGCGAGCTGCGCGAGAGCTGGTCTCAGAGATTCACGGGTGAGAGTGCTCAGGCGTGAGTTCGTGGGACCATTCGCGATCCGGGTCGGCGAGCGATCAGCCGAAGATCATCGGCACGTCGTCGTCCTCGGTCGTGCCGCGGTCGAGCTCGACCACGACCGGGACGTGGTCGCTCGGCTGCTCGCCCTTGCGCTCCTCGCGGTGGATCTCGGCCCGCGCGACGGTCTCGGCGAAGGCCGGTGAGCCCAGGATGAAGTCGATGCGGATGCCCTCGTCGCGGGGGAACTTCAGCCGCTGGTAGTCCCAGTAGGTGTAGCCGGAGGGGATGAGCGGGCGCACGACATCCGTCATCCCGGCATCCTGCAGGGCGAAGAAGGCGGCGCGCTCGGCGGGCGAGACGTGCGTCGAGACCCCCTCGACGATGTCGGGGTCGCCGTTATCGTCGGCGAAGGGGATGATGTTGAAGTCGCCGACCAGGGCGAGGGGGAGCGCCGGGTCGGTGGCGAGTTCGGATGCCGCGTGCCGCCGCAGGGCGTCCAGCCACTGCAGCTTGTAGACGTAGTGCGGGTCACCCAGCGATCGGCCGTTGGGCACGTAGAGGCTCCAGACCTTCACGCCGTCGATGAGGGCGCCGAGCGCCCGGGCCTCGAGCGGGGCGTCCGGGCCGATGAGGGCGGCATCCGGGGTCGGACCCTTGGCGAAGCCCGGCATCCCGGGAAAGCCCGTCTCGACCTCGGTGATCGGCAGCCGGCTGGCGATCGCGACGCCGTTCCACTGGTTCAGGCCATGCACCTCGACGTGGTAGCCGGCCTGCTCGAAGGGCTCATAGGGGAACTGCGACGGCGTGCACTTGACCTCCTGCATCGCGAGCACGTCGATGTCGGCACGCACGGCGAACTCGACGGTGCGGACGACGCGGGTGCGGATGGAGTTGACGTTCCAGGTGGCCAGGCGCATGGCACCAGCCTAGGGCGGTACGCCGACGTTCGAGCGGTGATCAACGTGGTCGGCGGTCCCGATCTGCACACCTTGTCCCGATCTGCGCGCGGATGCTGCCGGATGCCGTGCGAAACGGGACAAGGTGTGCAGATTGTGACAGGGCGGGGCGCGCTCACCGCTCGGCGGGGTCGGCGGTGCCGACGAGGGTGCCGCGGGCGAGCGTGTGGAAGTGCCGGTTGAAGCCGAGGATCGCCGGGGTGGCTCCGGCAGGCAGATCGAGAGCGTCGACATCGAGGGCGTCCACGACGAAGAAGTAGCGGTGCACCCCCGTCCCCGGCGGCGGGGCAGCACCGTGGAAGCGCTCGGCGCGGGCTTCGTTCGGCAGCGAGATCGCGCCGCGGGGAAGCGATGCGACCGAACCGTCACCCGCAGCGAGCTTCGTCGTGCCGGCGGGCAGGTTGTACGCCGCCCAGTGCCAGTACCCGGAGCCGGTCGGGGCATCCGGATCGAAGCAGGACACCGCGATGCTGCGCGTGCCCTCCGGCACGCCGCTCCATTCCAGGGCCGGATGCAGGTCCTCGCCCCCGCGGGCCGCCGACCACGCGAAGAGCGGCAGCGCGCCGCCCGGGGCGAAGTCAGGACTGGTCAGGCTGAGTTCCGGCACCGGTCGCAGCTTCGCGAGGGCGGCATAGGGGTCGTAGTCGAACACGGCTCTCCTCCTCGGTATCGTCTCTGTTCACAACGATAGGCCGCGCCGCGGGAGGCCGCGAGGGGTATCCGTAGACTGGATCCCGTGACCTCTCTCAACGTCGACCGCCGGACACTGCTCGACCTGATCATCGCCGAGGCCGTGTTCCACGGCGACTTCACCCTCTCCAGCGGCAAGAAGGCGAGCTACTACGTCGACATGCGCCGGCTGACCCTCGATCATCGGGCCGCCCCCGCGATCGGTCGCGTCATGCTCGACCTCATCCGCGATCTCGACGTGGTGGCCGTCGGCGGGCTCACTCTCGGCGCCGATCCCATCGCCAACGCGGTGCTGCATGCAGCGGCCGGAACCGACCGGCCGCTGGACGCCTTCGTGGTGCGCAAGGAGCCCAAGGATCACGGACGCGGCCGCCAGATCGAGGGGGCCGATGTCGCGGGTCGCCGAGTCGTCGTGCTCGAGGACACCTCGACCACCGGCCAGTCCGCACTGAAGGCCGTCGATGCGCTGCGCCGCGAGGGGGCCGAGGTCGTCGCGGTCGCGGTGATCGTGGACCGCAAGACCGGCGCGCAGCAGGCGATCGAGGACGCGGGGCTGCTCTGGCGCGCCGTCTTCGACCTCGATGACCTGGGGCTCGCGGCGCAGTAGCCTACTGCTTCCGATCGTCGTCCCAGGGGCCTTCCCACCAGTTGCCGCCGCGATCGTCGTCGCCCGAGCGGCGGGAGCGCACGAACCCGACGATGATGACGATGAGCGTCGTCATCAGGATGAGGAACACCACCAGGAACAGCAGATTCTGCTCAGTCATCGCCGTCTCCGTTCGTCTTCTCCGCGCTCAGCCAGACCACTTCGGCCGCTCCCGGGGGAAGCACCTTCGTCTGGCCATCCAGGTCGATCCCTTCGGCGGTCACCGTGATCGTACTGCCCACCCGCACCCCGAGTCCTTCCAGCGCGCGCAGCAGGTCGGGGTCGCGATCGCTCACGCGCAGCACCGTGCCGCGGTGTCCGGCGGTCGCGTCGGCAAGCAGGGTGAAGGGGACGCGATGCACGCGCCCTTCGGCGTCCGGGATCGCATCGCCGTGCGGGTCGAACCGCGGCGAGCCCAGGCGCTCGTCGATCCGGGCCAGGAGCCGGTCGCTGATCGCATGCTCGAGCACCTCGGCCTCGTCGTGCACCTCATCCCAGGTGTAGCCGAACTCGCCGACAAGCCAGGTCTCGATCAGCCGATGCCGTCGCAGCATCGCCAGGGCTCGCTGTTCGCCGGCTGGCGTCAGCCGCACCGCGCCATAGGGAACGTGCGAGACGAGTCCGGATGCCGCGAGCTTCTTGACCATCTCGGTCACCGACGAGGGGGCCACCCCGAGGCCGGCCGCGAGGGCCGAGGGGGTGATGGGCGCATCCTGCCACTCGGTGTGCGCGTACACCGTCTTCAGGTAGTCGTCGGATGCGGGGGAGGGCACCGTTTCAGCCTACCCGGGGTGCTCTGCGGCCAGGTGTAGGGATGCGCCGGATACGCTGGCGGAGTGAGCGAGACTCCCGAGCGCAGCACCCATGGCGTCGGCCCCTGGGAGGGCGAGTGGCCCGCCGGGGAGCACTACGACCCGGAGCTGCTGCGCGAGGGCGATACCCGCAACGTCATCGACCGTTACCGGTACTGGCGCATGGAGGCGATCGTCGCCGACTTGGATGAGCGACGGCATCCCTTTCACGTCGCGATCGAGAACTGGCAGCACGACATGAACATCGGCTCGATCGTGCGCAGTGCCAATGCCTTTCTCGCAGGCTGCGTGCACATCATCGGACGGCGGCGGTGGAATCGGCGCGGGGCGATGGTCACCGACCGCTATCAGCACGTCGTGCATCACGAGGATGTCGCGGCCTTCGCCACCTGGGCGGCTGCCGAGGGGATCCCGATCATCGCCGTCGACAACGTCGAGGGAGCCGTGCCGGTGGATAGCGCCGAGCTGCCGGAGCGCTGCGTGCTGCTGTTCGGACAGGAGGGGCCGGGGCTGTCGGCCGAGGCGCTCGCCGCGGCATCCGGACGGATCGAGATCACCCAGTACGGCTCGACTCGCTCGATCAACGCCAGCGCCGCCGCCGCGGTCGTGATGTACGAGTGGTGCCGTCGCTACGCCGCGCGGGACTAGTCGCTGCGCTCGATGCCGAAGGTGTGCCGCATCAGAGCGCTGATGTCGGAGTCGAGGCGATCGATGCGGTGGTGGATGGAGCGGAGCTCGGTCGTCATCTCGCTCCGTAGTGATCCCACCTCGGAGCGCAGGACGTGAATGAACATCGTCGAGATGAGAGTCAGCAGACCGAACAGGCCCACACTGAAGACCAGGATGAGTATCCATACCTGCGGTTCGTTCATGGTCAGCACGCTTTCATTGTTGCGCGTCTGCGACGACTATGCCAGGGCGGACCGGTGTCGAAACACCAGATTCACACGATCTGTGGAAAGGTCGTCTTGCGGTCAGCCTGTGCAGAGTAAGTGGCCCGCTCACACCGCCACGTGCATCCAACGGCCGCTGAGCATCCGTAGGCCCAGGGTCGCGAGGCGCGCGAGCATGTAGACGCCGAAGAAGGCAAGCGCGAGCCAGACCAGACCCGCGGATCCCGTCGCCCCGTGCGAGGTGAGCACCCACAGCGCCGGCAGGAACGGCACGAGATTGAGTGCTCCGGCGAGCGCGAGGTAGCGGGCGTCTCCCGCACCGATCAGTACCCCGTCGAGCACGAAGACGACCCCGGCGATCGGCTGGGCAGCGGCGAGCACGAGCAGGGCCGGCATGATGAGCCGTGCGATGGCGGCATCCCCCGTGAAGACCAGGCCGAGCACGCCCGACGAGGCTGCGATGAGTGCGCCGACCAGCACCCCGAACCACGCGCCCCAGGCCACCGTGCGCGCGAGCACGCGCCGCACCTCATCCTCGTCCCCCGCGCCGAGGTTCTTGCCGATGAGTGCCTGCGCGGCGATCGCGAGCGCGTCCAGCGCGAAGGCCGCGGCCGAGAAGATCGTGAAGACGATGTGCCATCCGGCGAGCTCCTGCGTGCCGATCCCGGTCGCCACCGCCACCGTGAGCAGCAGGGCCAGGCGCAGACTCACCGTGCGCAGGAACAGCCAGCCGCCCGCCCGCGCCGAGCCGCGCAATCCCCGCCGGCTCAGGCCGCCCTGCGCTCCGTGCCGTCGCGCGAGAGCCCGCACGACCAGCACGAAGGCGACGACCATGCCCCACTGCGCGGTGACGGTGCCGAGGGCAGATCCGGCGATCCCCCAGCCGAAGCCGTAGATGAACAGGAAGTTCAGGCCGGCATTCATGGTGAAGCCGATGCCCACGATCCACAGCGGCGTCACGGTGTCCTGCATCCCGCGCAGGAGCCCCGTGGCCGCGAACACGATCAGCATCGCGGGCAGCCCCCATATCGAGATGCCGAGGTAGGTCGTCGCCTGGGATGCCACGGCATCCGTCGCGCCGAACAGCCCCACGAGTCCGGGCGCTGCGAGGGCACCGGCGGCCGCGAGCACCGCACCGATCGCGAGGGCGAGCCACATCCCGTCGATGCCCACCGAGACGGCCGCGCCGCGGTCGCCCGCGCCGTAGCGGCGGGCGACCGCCGGTGTTGTGGAGTAGGCGAGAAAGACCATGAGCCCGACGATCGTCTGCAGCACGGCCCCGGCGATCCCGAGCCCGGCCAGCGGCTCCGCGCCGAGGTGCCCGACCAGGGCGGAGTCGACCACGAGAAAGGCCGGCTCGGCCATGAGCGCCCCCAGCGCCGGCACCGCCAGACGCAGGATCTGGCGGTTGAGGGTCGTGCCGGATGCCACGGCCCCAGCCTATTGCGTGGCGGCTCTCGCGTTGGCAGGTCGCGTGATCTCCGCCACGTGGGTGCGAGTGCGGGCGTGAGTCAGGGGAGGGTGGATGTCAGCGCCTGCTTCAGGAGACGTCGGAGACGGATGCGGTCGATCGATTCCACGGTGAGCAGGCCGTCGTTCACGCTCAGGATGCTGGCGCTCCCGTCGGGTTCGTGCAGGATGGCGACCCGTCGCACCTCCTCCTCGATGAAGGTGAGAGTGGCCACGCGCCGGCGTTCCTGCAGCAGGGCATCCAGTCGCGCGATGGTCTCGTCCTCGCCGGTCGGGAGCGTGACCGCATCAGTGTCCTTGCTCGGACCGCCCGGGATCAGCCGACGGACCAGCTCGCCCAAGGCCGCGCTGCTTGTCTGCAGGAGATAGTCCTTCACCCCTGGCGATACGCTTTGCTCGACCAGCACGATCTTGGCGCCGGAGGGAACGTACTCCGAGCCCGTATCCGTCTCGTGGTCGTGGAGGAGGATCGACCCGGAAGCGCTGCTGACGATCCGGCGGATGAGGTCGAGCGACGGCCCCAGCCGCAGCTCTTCGTCTTCCTGCTCGATGTGACCAGCTGCGACAAGGCTCCGCAGGGCGACCGCGAGGCGGTCGATGCTGACGGGGTCGTCGACCGCGCGCGCATCGAACCACAGCGCCTCGAACTGCTCGTCCGACAGCGTGGCCAGCTCCAGCGGTCCCTCGCGCAGCGCGCTGACGAGCTCGGCGGTGGGGATTCCCTCTTCCGGAGTGTCTTCGACGGCGAGCACATGCGCGACCGACCGAGGCCAGGTCACGGGGCTGATCACGCGGCCTTCCAGGTCGTCGAGCAGCCGTGTCGCCTCGGTCGTCCTCGGCAGGAGCGCGAGGACCCGGCCCCGTGCGTCCTCGGCGCTGAGGGGTTCGCGCCGCTCTACGGAGCCATCGGGTGCGTAGAAGCCCGTGAAGCATCCACCCGAACCCAGGGCGACAAGCCGGGTGTACTCGCCCTCTCGCCAGAGGAACCCGGCGAAGCCCGTGGCATCCCGCTCTGTGTCGTTGATGAACTCGGTCACCAGAGAGACGAGCCCCTCGTGCGCAAGAGGGAGGAAGTGGTGGACTCCATCCGGAGTCACGGTCTCCAAGAGCGTCTGTACCCCAATGTGAGTCGCGTGCCACGGTGCCTCCGGGCGCGGTTTCGTCGTCTCGTCGAACTCGACCAGGTGCAGGTGCCGCGCTGCCGTGAGCACCGCGCTGACGAGAACGACAAGTTCCGGCACCGGGCTGAGATCCTCATCGACGAGGCCTCGCACCTGCAGACTGCGCAGACCCGATGCGCTGCTGTGCTCTCGGTCGGCGTCGCGCCCGATCAGCGAGGGCATGAGGGCCGGCCACTGGCCGTCCGAGGTACCGAGGGCGAGATTGCCCAACTCGTCGTCGGTCAACGGATAGCGCATGCTCAGTGCCTTCCTGACGTGGCCGTCGGCTGAGTGTGGGCTGCCGCCGCCCCTGCTGCGGTGTAGTCGCTCCAGGGCACGGCGATAGCATGAACGGTCCTCGGGGCCGCTGCCGCGTCCTGCGCCTTCGTGGAGGGGGTCTTCTGGGCGGATGCCGTCGATGACTTCGTCACGTTCTTCGCGATCTGGCTGGCGATGGTGCTCGGGAAGTACCCTGCGTAAGCGCTCGCCGTGTGCTTCGCGACGCCTGCGTAGTCGCCCTCCTGGTAGGCCCGCTTGCCTTTGTTGTACTGGTCGTAGGCGTGATCAAGGTCCTTCTGCACCTTCCAGGCCGCAAGGTTGACGACGAGACCGCCTGCGCCACTGATAGCTGTGGTTGCACCGCTCGCGGTGTGGTAGACCGCCTCGGCGTACTCGCCGTCCGCTACCGCGGAGCCTGCCTGCCGGGCCCGTGAGATCACCTCGGGGGCGACGACGACGAGTCCTACGAGCGGGATGCGCTTCCCGACCCACTTCAGTCGCCCGACCCTGCGGGCTTTCGCCTTCCGTGCCTTTTCGCGCTGGGCTCTGTCCACTCGAGCCTTCTTGAGCTTGCTCGCCGTCGCCTTCCTCGCGTCGTAGTGCTTGGCGATGGCGTAGCGATGGTTAGCGATTGCCTCTGCCCATTTCCGTTCGATCAGTGTCAGGTCGACCTTGGCATGTCGGAGGTTGAAGGCGTTCCAGTCCCCGGCCGCTGCACCCGCCCAGCTCACGACCTTGAGTGCCTTCTCCGTGCGGTCGGCTGCTTGCGTGTAGCTCGTCAGCTGCGCTCTTGTCCGCCGCAGGTCATCGCGCACGCCGTCCAGACCGTTCTTGACGCCGTCACGCTGGGAGTGGATTGTCGCCAGCTTCGGCGCGTCGGCGGGAATGGCCGCGATCGCGATTTTCAGAGCCTGTCCGAGGACACCGGGTGCGTCAGCGAGGCTGTCGACAGTGTCGTACAGCTTCGCCATCGTCGACGCATTGCGTTTGATCTGGCTGGTCACGATGCTCTCCCCTTCTGGCGCTGTGCCTCAAGGCGCTTGCGCTCCGCGTCTTGCGCGATGCGGGTCCGTTCGGCCGTCAAGGCTCTCTGGTTGATATCCAGTCTCGTCTGAACCTGCGCCTTGGACTGCTGGATCGTGCCGGCCAGCGCCTTGCACTGCGTTGCCTGTTTCTTGGTCGCCTTGGCTGCTTTGTTTGCGTCCGCGCTGAAGCGTTTGGAGGCATCGCCCTGCCACTGGAACACGCTGTAGACCCGGGTGCGTTCGATCTGGCTGCCGAACAGGCCGATGTCACCGCTGATTTTGAGGACGGTTGTCCGAGCCTTCTCCAGCGTGATGAGAAGCGCTCGATCCTTCTCGATCTGGTTGAGCAAGGTCAGCTCTAGTTGGCTCATCGGTCTCCTCCTCAGTTGGTCAGTGTCGTCGTGGGGTACAGAGTGTGCGTCGACGTCGGGATGCTCCGGCGGTCACCGGAGGCATCCCTCCGCCTTCGGCTCAGCTGCCCTTGTAGGCGGCCTCGGTGGACTCGTAGTTCTCGGCCATCGTCTTGGCGGCCTTGCTGAACTCGATCATCGCGCGCTCCAGCTCGTTGAGCGCCTTGACGTACTTGGTGTCCCAGTCGCTCTTGAACTTCTTCGCCGCCGGGCTGTCCCAGTCGGTGTTCTTGATGGCCGAGCCGGTCTTGGTCTGTACGGACTTGACCTGGGCGGCCTGGTTGTTGATCGTCGTGCTCAGGCTTCGCAGCTGGGCCGGGGTGACTTTGATGTTCGACATGTTTTCTCCTGGTGTTCACTGGTGGATTCGGGGTGGTCCTTCTCTGAGAAGAACACTATGACTTCGCACCTCAACGGCGCTTAAGATCCGCTCAAGCGCTCGCGCTCTCAGGAATCTCTCGCGGTCGATACGTCAGCACCGTGTCACCGATCTCGACTCGATCGCCCGAAGTCAGCAGGTGACTGGCCACCAGCGCGCCGTTGACGCGCGTGCCGTTCGACGAACCCAGATCGATGATCAGGTGGCTGCCGAGCGCGACCCGGATCTCGGCATGGCGTCGGCTCACCTGCGGATCGTCGAGGGTGATCTCGCAATCCGGATGGCGCCCGATGACGGTGACGTCCTGGAGCGGGAATGACCCGACTGGGCTCTCCAGCGTCGCCTCGATTCGCGAGGCGGTCACCGTCCTGGTGAGGTGGATCGAGGCGACGTCCTTCTGGTTCAGCGCGGCGTCCTGGCGCAGGATCCGCTCGTACAGAGTCTGCAGACCCGCCGAGGGATCGATGCCCAGCCGGTCCTCGAGCAGGTCACGGCACTCGTGGTAGGCCGTGATGGCATCCGCCTGTCGTCCTGCCCGGTACAGGGCCGTCATCTTCAGCTCCCACAGCGATTCGCGAAGCGGGACGAGCGCCATCTGCTCCTCCACCGTTCGCAGCGCTTGGCCAGGGTTGCCTGACTCGAGCTGGACGGCGGCCAGCTCCTCTGCCGCCGCGACCCGCAGACCGGAAAGACGTCGGCGGGAACGGTGCGCGAAATCCGAGCCCTCGATGTCGTCGAGACCCTCTCCACGCCACAGCGCGAGCGCTTCGCGCAGCAGGTCGGCGGCTCGGGCAGGCTGTGATCCGCTCCGGGCCTGCCCTGCCTGACCGACCAGACGCTCGAAGGCCGCCGAGTCGAGATCGTCGGCCCCCGCCGATATGAGATACCCCGGCATCCGGGTCTGGATGCCCGGCTGGGCGTCGCCCAACTGCTTGCGCAGGTTGGAGATGTGGACTTGAAGGGTCTGATGAGCGCGGTCCGGCGGATCGTCCCACAGCACGTCGATCAGCGCATCGGACGACACCACCCGGCCGGGGTTCATCAGCAGCGCCGCCAGAATCGCCTTCGGCTTCGCGCCACCGAGATGCACCGGTTCGCCTTCGCGCAGGACGGTGACCGGGCCGAGTATGGAGTAGCTCAGACGCGCGGTCACTCCGGTCGGTCCTCGCTCGCGATCTGGACAAGCCAGCCGGCGCCGTCGGCCGCGTACAGCGCCCGGCCCGGCGGTCCTCCGCGCAGACCGCGTTCGACCGGCACCTCGAAAAGATCTCCGTCGGCGTCCGGATCGGGCTGGAGGATCATGCCTTGACGCTCGGCGCGCAGCGCCATCAGGGTGCCGCCGTATGCCCGGTGCGCCGCACGCTTGTCAGCCGCGACGAGGAAGCGGACCCGGTGCTCGGAGGCTTGCCGTAGCAGGGTCGCCAGCCGATCATCGACCAGTTCATCAACGAACTCATGGGCATCATCGACCACAACCACCCGCCATGGGGCATCCTCATGTCGGTCGTCGATCTCCAGCAGCGCCTCTTCCACCCACTCGCTGACGCCATCCAGACCTGAGACGGCGCTGGTCCACACATCCAGGTCCGTCAGCGGCGTCGAGCGGGGGGCCAGCAGGATCAGTTCGACACCCTCGCGCCGGCTCAGCTGGCGGGCCAGCGTCACCAGGCACGTGCTCTTTCCTGAGCGACGCTGACCGACGACGAGGGCATGGGTCTGCTGCAGGTTCAGCCCCGCCGCGGCGAAGTCCTGATCGCGGATCCCGAAGGGCACGGATCGCAGATCCGGATCCGGCGCCTCCAGATCGTCGAGCCCGAGCCATCGCGGCAGCAGCCGTACGGCCGGTGGCCGGGCCGCATCCCTGTCGCGCTCCTGCAGGCGCAGGGCGACGCCGCGCAGGGCCTCTGCCTGTCCTGCCGGAGAAGCGTCTCCGAACGCGCACAGCTGGAACTCCTCGGCCGCCACGGTCAGGCCTCGCCCCGGTGGCATCGTCCCGTGCGCGCCGCCCCGAATGACGCCGAAACCGTCGTACTCGTCGGGATCGTTGAACCTCAGCAGCAGGCGCTGGTCGAGCGCGGACTGCAGGCCCATCGGAAGGGCCAGCCGTCGATCGACCGTGACGATCCAGCGGATCCCCACGGACTGTCCCTCGCTGATCAGCGTCGGCAGCGCGTCCACCCAGCGCCCGTACTCGATCTTCTCGAAGGCCTGCTCGAAGGAGGAATAGCCGTCCAACGCGACGAGGATATAGGGCACCTCATGCTGTTCACGCAGCGCCTCGAACGATGACACCTCGGTCTCTGACATCAGCGCTCGCCGCCGACCTACCTCGGCGCGCAGCATCGTGAGGAGGCGGATGACCTTCTCGGACTCCTCGGCCAGTACGATATCGCCGACGTGCGGCAGGTCGGCCAGCGCTGAGAAGCCTCGCGCGCCGAAGTCGGCGAGATAGACATGCATCTGCGCGGGAGAGTTCTGCTCTGCGAGTCTGCCCACGATCGTGCGGATGGCGGAGGTCTTTCCGCTTCCGGCGGACCCGGCGATCAGAACGGAGCCGCCTCCTTCCAGGTCGACCGCGTGAGGAAGCTGCGCCTGCCGCCGGGGCTCGTCGCGAACGCCGATGTTCACCGTGAGTCCGGATGCCGGCGGCACCTCATCCGCAAGAAGCGTGTCCGCGAGCGGTGGCAGCCATGGCTTGCGCGGGGTGTCCGAGCCGGACTGGGCGAACGCGTCACGAACGACCGCCACCAGGTGCTGCAGGTCGCTGCCCTGAGGGGCGGTGGCGCTCGGCACTGGCCCCAGGATCGTGGTGGCGGGCTTGCCCGCGAAAGACAGCGTGATGGCGGAGCGCTGCTGGATGATCTCTCCGAAGGCATGGCCGCCGGCGTAGGCGATCTGCGCCTCGACCAGCTCGGTGCTGCCGGTGCGCACATAGGCACGGCCGGGCAGGGTGCGGGGCAGCTGCGCGGCCAGGGGCGAGCCGATGACGTCGTCGGAGTCGCTCACGTCGTTCATCCGCAGCGACATGCGCAGATTCGTGTTGGCGCGGATGTTGTCGTTGATCGCCCCTGCGGGGCGCTGCGTGGCCAGGAGCAGATGGATGCCCAGAGACCGCCCCCGCTGGGCGAGGTTGACCATCCCGTCGACGAACTCGGGAAGCTCTGTCGCGAGCGCCGCGAACTCGTCGACCACGACCAGGAGCGAGGGGGGCGCCTTCTCGGGTGCCTTCTTGATCATGTCGAGCAGATCCTTGGCACCGACCTCGGCGAGCAGGCGTTCGCGATGGTGCAGCTCGGCGTTCAGCGAGGTGAGCACCCGCGTCACCAGGTGACCGTCGAGGTCGGTCACGTACCCCACGGTGTGGGGCAGCTCGACGCAGTCCTTGAAGGCTGCGCCGCCTTTGTAGTCCACCAGCAGGAAGGTGAGTTCGGATGGCGGATGGTGGGCGGCGAACGAGGCGACGAGGCTCTGCAGCAGTTCGGACTTCCCAGAGCCGGTCGTGCCGCCAAGCAGACCGTGCGGGCCGTCCTGGCGCAGATCGACGGTGAGCAGACCTTCGCGAGTCCGACCCAGCGGCGCACTCAGCCCACGGGCGTCTCCCCACAGTCGTGCGATGTCGGCCGGCGTCGGATCCGCCAGTCCGAGCACGTCGGCCAGCGACACCCGGGAGGGGATGTCTGCACCGCGTTCACGGTGATCGGCGTCACGAAGCCCGGCCAGGCCCCAGGCCGCCTCGTCGATCAGTTCGCGGCCGACGCGATCCGGTGCCGCGTCGGCGATCCGGGTGCCTGTGTCGACCCACGTGACGTGCAGAAGCCCGTCCGCAGTGTCGACCAGTCCGCGACATTGCATGGGCACGGCGGAGGGGGAGTCGGTGCACCAGAGGACGTGGACGCCCACAGCGGGGCCATTTTCGAGCACGTCGGTCATCAGATGCCGGGCGATCTGGACGCGGTCGTCGATGAGCAGGACGATGCGCGTCCAGACCACGCGGTCGGAGTTCGCCTGCCGTTCCTGGCGGCGCGTCTCGATGAGGCGTGAGAGGGCGTTCAGAAGGGAGGCCCCGCCATCACGATCGGCGACGGCGGGTGCATCGTGGACTCCCGCGGCGTGAGGGAGCCGTGCCACCCAGTCCCATTCGCCGGCGTCGGGCACGAGGGCAGCCAGTTGCACGACGCGCGGGCTGTGCTGGGTGGCCAACTGGAACATGAGCCATGCGGGGAGGGAGTGCTCGCGGCGAGGGTCGATCACCCCGATGCCGCCGAGCTCGCCCAGGTCGAGCGTAACCGGCAGGCTCGAGGTGATCAGGATCGGATCGAGAGCTGCTCGGGCTTCCTGAAGGAGGCTTTTATCCCCCGTGGGCGGGAGGTCGTATCCGACCGAGGTCCGCTGCTCTGCCCAGCCCACCCGTACGTGAAGGAAGTCGGCGTCGACCTCGCGCCTCTCCCACAGCCGGGCCGTCGGTCGGCAGCGCCGCAGCAGCTCCCAGGGGTCGGGGTGGCGCCGCCACAGCGCGGCCGAAGAACGGCGCACCCGCTCGGTCAGCTCCGTCGTGGCCTGGCTCACCGTCGCACGGAAGGCGGCGACGGCCACGCGGTGATCCTTGCCGCCGTGGCGGCGGCGTCGGGCGGCAGCAGGCGCGGCGCGCGGCTGAACAAGGCGGTTCCCGAGAGCACAGTGACGTGCGGCGGTGCCTCGGCATCCGAGGCCGTCGATATCCGGAACAGGCTCCCGCCGGCCTCGATGGGCAGGTCTGCGTCCACGACCACGGCTGCGCCGCCGACACGCACTCCGGCGTGGAACGTCCCGTTGCGCGATCCCAGATCCCTGATCGTCAGCGCGTCGCCGTTCCACTCGATGCGGAAGTGCTCGCGCGACAGCCCGGGGTCGTCGATGGTCAGGGCCGCCGCGCGCCCGACAGCGAGTCCATCCGGCGGGATGGCCGTGACGTGACCGATGTCGGGACCGGAGCCGACAACGAGTTCGACGATTGCCTGAGTGGAACCCGGCACCGTCGGCGCAGGGGCCGAGAGGATGCGATCGCCGTGCCGCAGGCCCAGAGACGAGAGCGATCGGTCGGTGTCAAGTGCTTCGCCGGTGCGTCCCAGGCGGACGTGCGCGCGTTGTGCCGCGGGAACGAGCTGAGCGGCTACCAGTGCCTCGACGAGTTCGGCACCGCCCGGCTCGCCGTCGATCTCGACGACGACGGGAAGCCACCTCCCCGCAGCATCGGTGTCAAGTCGGAGGAGCATGGGCGCGACTGCTTACTTCGCTACGGCGGAGCAGAGGCCGTCGGCCGCGCCGGGGTTCACGTACCAGAACGACACAGACTGGCCGTACTTGACGATCGCCCCGGCTTTGGGATTGGTCGAGTAGATGGTGCCTGCGGTACGTCCGTCGGCGCGGCAACCGAAGTTCTTCGGCGATACGATCGAGTGGATCTTTGGCAGGCCGTCGCTGCCATCGCCGTACTTGCCGGCGTAGTTGGGGAACGTGAAGTGGGTGTCCCTCACGGTGATGCGGATATCCGTGGTATCCGTCCCGTATTGATTCTTGGCTTCGAGCCGCACGGTGAAGGTCTTCGGGGAGCGGCCGGTAGCCGCGGAGTGGGGAACGAACCCGGTGACCTTCGAGCCGGAGATCTTGAGCCACGAGGGGCCGGAGAGCTTCTTCACGGTCACGCCGCTGCCGCTGGCGGTGAAGGAGACCGAGACGTCGCGCTGCTCGTCTGTGGTGACTGAATCGCCTGTGATACGCGGGGGGCTTCCCGCGGGGGTCTGCGAGGTCGGCTCCGGCGTCGGGGTGTCCGTCGGCTCCTCGGTCTCCACGGTCGGATCCGGCTCGGTGGTCTCTGGGATCTGCGGCGTGGCCGGCGGCGTCTGCAGCCCGTCCGCGTCGGCAGGTCCGGAGGGACCACCCATCAGGGTCGAGGCGTACACGGCACCGGATCCGAGAAGCAGGGTGCCTGCCACGATCGCAGCCACGAGCAGCTTCTTTCGTCCACGTCGGGACGGCGATGCGGCATCCGTGTCGGCGACCTTGGCGGCGCGCTTGATAGGGACAACGACCGTCTCGCCGGGCAGGGGTTCTGTGTCCGCAGTCGACGCGTTCTCCACGGCTGAGGCGCTCGTCTCGCGTCCCAGCACGACGGGGGCGGTCGACCCCGGTTCGGTTGCGGTCATCAGTGCCGCGGCGAAGGCGGCTGCGCTGTCGAACCGCTCGGAGGGCTCCTTTGCCAGCCCCTTCTCGATGATCGAGGCCAAGGGATCAGTCACGCCGTGCGCACGCAGATCCGGCGGGGTCCCGAGTGCGATGCGCGACAGGAGCGGGGCCAGGCTCTCCTCCCCCTCCCGCTCGAAGGGGGTGCGTCCTGACGCCAGGGTGTGCAGCACGGACGCCAGCGCGTAGACATCGGCCGCCGGCGTCGCCGCGGAGCCTGCCACGACCTCGGGTGCGGCGTGCGCGAGGGTGGCGCTCATGAATCCGGTGCGCGTCTCGAATGCGCTCCGCATGCGCGCGATGCCGAAATCCACGAGCTTCGGTACGCCGTAATCGGAGAAGAGGACGTTCTCGGGCTTCACGTCGCGATGGACGATCCCCGCGCGGTGCGCCGTCTCCAGGGCACCGGCCAGGGACGCACCCCAGGCGGCGAGCTGGCCGAGAGGAGGCGGCCCGGACTTCCTGAGCAGATCGCCCAGGGAGCCGCCGGGCAGATACTCCATGACCAGATAGAAGTCGCCGTCTTCGGTGACGCCCGAGTCGTACACGGCGACGATATTGGGATGCCCGGACAGGCCGCCCAGGGCGCGGCTCTCGCGCTCGAAGCGCGCTTTGATGTCGGGGTCGTTCCCCGAGTCGCGGATGATCTTGACGGCGACGTCGCGGGAGAATCGCTCATCGCGGGCGCGATAGACAACACCGAAGCCACCCCGACCGACCTCGACCAAGTCGGTAAGTCCATCGATCCTCGGCACCACCGATGTCTCCCCTTCTTCGGTCCGCGAAGCCCGGGTGCGGCTCGTCGCCAGGGCGAAAGGCACTAACGGCGCTTTCGTGGTCTACTGTATCCGTTCTCCTGCTCTGGCGCGGCCCCATTTTGTCCCGGAAAAGGGGCCTGCGGACGGTGATGATCCGCACGGCACCGCCGATGCCGCATAGGCTGGGGACATGACCGATGTGCTTCCCTCGGGCCTCGCGACCGACGAGTTCAGCCCCGACATCCGCCCCCAGGACGACCTGTACCGCCACGTCAACGGTGCCTGGCTCGATCGCACCGAGATCCCCGACGACAAGGCGCGCTGGGGCTCCTTCCACCTGCTCGCCGAGCAGGCCGAGAAAGACGTGCGCGCGATCATCGAAGAGGCGCAGGATGCCGCCGAAGGCACCCTCGCACGCAAGGTCGGCGATCTCTACACGAGCTTCCTCGACACCGCGCGCATCGCCGAGCTCGGTGTCGCGCCGCTGGCCGAGCAGCTCGCGAAGGTCGACGCGGTCGGCAGCATCCCGGAGCTTCTCGCGGCCGTAGGCGCCTTCGAGCGCGAAGGGATCGCGTCGCTCTTCGGCCTCTACGTCGAGCCCGACCCGGGCAACCCCGAGCGCTACGTGCCTTTTCTCGTGCAGGCCGGCCTGTCGCTGCCCGACGAGAGCTATTACCATCTCGAGAGCTTCGAGGGCACTCGCGCCGCCTATCGCACCCACCTCGAGCGCATCCTCTCTCTGGCCGGCGTGACCGATGCTGCGGTCATCGCAGACCGCGCCATCGCGCTCGAGCACGAGATCGCCGGTCACCACTGGGACAACGTCGCCTCGCGCGACGCGGTGAAGACCTACAACCTCAAGACCTGGGACGAGTTGCAGGCGCTCGCGGGCGTGGACCTGTCGCCGTGGCGGGATGCCGTTGCGGTCGCCAACCCTTCGACAGGCTCAGGGACCGGTGCCTTCGCCGAGGTCGTCGCCTACCAGCCGAGTTTCTTCGAAGGGCTCGGGACGCTGCTGACCGAGGAGCGACTCGAAGACTGGAAGGCCTGGCTGCGCGCGAAGGCCGTGCACGGCCTGGCCCCCTATCTGCCTGATGACATCGTGCAGGAGAACTTCTCGTTCTACGGCACCGAGCTCACCGGCGTCCCGACCATCCGCGAGCGCTGGAAGCGCGGCGTGACTCTCGTCGAGGGCGCGCTCGGTGACGCGGTCGGCCGCATCTACGTCGAGCGGCACTTCCCGCCCGCCGCCAAGGCGGCCATGGACGAGCTGGTCGGCAACCTCATCGAGGCCTACCGGCAGAGCATCCAGACCCTGGAATGGATGGGGCCTGAGACCCGCGAGCGGGCGCTGGCCAAGCTCGCCACCTTCCGCCCGAAGATCGGGCATCCGGATGTCTGGCGCGACTATGACGGCGTGGACATCGATGCGGCCGACCTCGTCGGCAATGTCCGCCGGGCGACGGTCTTCGAGCACGACCGTCAGGTCTCGAAGGTCGGCAAACCCATCGATCGCGACGAGTGGTTCATGCCGCCGCAGATGGTCAACGCCTACTACAACCCGCTCATGAACGAGATCGTCTTCCCCGCGGCGATCCTGCAGTACCCCTTCTTCGATCCGGCCCGCGACGCCGCTGCCAACTACGGCGGGATCGGTGCGGTCATCGGCCACGAGATCGGCCACGGCTTCGACGACCAGGGCAGTCGCTACGACGGCGACGGCAGGCTGCAGGACTGGTGGACGGATGCCGACCGCGAAGCCTTCGAGCAGCGCACCAAGGCGCTCATCGACCAGTACGAGGTGCTCGTTCCCGAAGGGCTGGAGGGCGACCACCACGTCAACGGGGCTCTCACGATCGGCGAGAACATCGGTGATCTCGGCGGGCTCGGCATCGCCCTGAAGGCCTACGAGCTGTCGCTCGGCGGCGCCGAGGCGCCGATGATCGACGGCTACACCGGCGTGCAGCGCCTGCTGCTGAGCTGGGCGCAGGTGTGGCAGCAGAAGAGCCGGGATGCCGAGACCATCCGCCTGCTGACCATCGACCCGCACTCCCCGACCGAGTTCCGCTGCAATCAGATCCTGCGGAACATCGACGTCTTCTACGAAGCCTTCGATGTCGCGGAGGGCGACCGGCTGTGGCTGGCACCCCAGGATCGCGTCTCGATCTGGTGAGCGGCGGGCGCGAGCCGATACTCGTGACGGATCCCGGGTCCGATGCCTAGGCTGAGCAGATGACGGCGTCTGTCCCCGCGAGTCCGCGCGCGAGCGCGTTCGGTGGTGCGAAGGGCATGGGGCGGAGCGCGGTGAGGGCTGCAGGCCCGCTGCGATGGATCGCGGGGCTCCTCGTGCTCGGGATGCTCACGGCCGCCGGCTGCGCAGGCGACCAGCCCGAGGTGCAGCCCCAGGGGCTTCCTGAAGGCGTGACCGTCTCGCTGCTGCAGCTGCGCTCGGATGTTGCCGATCGGCACGCGCAGGTGCAGATGCACAACGGCACGGATGCGGCGCTCACGATAGGGGAGTTGAGCGTCGCCGATCCCCGGTTCGCCGAGCCCGCGACGCGGGTGATCGACCAGGAGTCTGAGCTGCGACCCGGCGCGACCGTGGACCTGCGCATCCAGTTGCCGCTCTTCGCCTGCCCTGCTTCGGGCGTGCCCGCCTCCGTCCTCACCGTCCGCTGGGCGCAGGGCTCGGAGTTCAGCATCACCACCGTGCCGCTGCCTGAGCAGATTCCCTTTCTCGCAGCCATGTACGAGCGGGAGTGCTTCGGCGCGGGGCTCGCCGAGGTCGTCGCCGTCTCCTTCGGCGGCTTCACCCCGTCGCCGACCGGTGAGCCCGCGGAGCTGCTGCTCGAGTTCGTGCCGACCGGCACGGGCGAGGCCGTGATCGTCGGCATCCACGAGACGAACCTCCTCACCTTCGACGGGGCCGTGGGCTCCTTCGTCCTGGACGCGCACATCGCCGGCCGGATGGATCCCTTCATCGTTGCGCTGCCGCTCATGCCCTGGCGCTGCGATCCGCACGCCGTGCAGGAGGACAAGCGCGGCACGGTGTTCACCCTCGACGCCGAGGTCGGGGGCGTGGCAGGTCAGATCGAGCTGCGCGCCTCGCCGGAGCTGCGCGGCCAGTTGCTCGGCTGGGTCGCCTCCTGGTGCGAGTTCGGCAGCTGAGGGGACGTATGCCCGAGGGAAGGCGCTAAGGACCGGCGCAGGTCGGCGGGGGCGCGACGATAGACTGGGCGGATGCCGTGAGCGCACATCCCCGCGCTCTTCCCGTCTGGCAGCACGACCCGCAAACCCCGCAACGACCCTGGAGCCACCGTGGCCGAAGCCTCCCGCCTCGACAAAGTCATCGCCCTCGCCCGCCATCGCGGGTTCGTCTTCCAAGCGGGCGAGATCTACGGCGGATCGCGGTCGGCCTGGGACTACGGACCTCTCGGCACCGAGCTGAAGGAGAACGTCCGCCGGCAGTGGTGGCAGACGTTCGTGCGCGGACGCGGCGACATGGTGGGTCTCGACTCGAGCATCATCCTGCCCAAGCGCGTGTGGGAGGCATCCGGGCACGTGGCGACCTTCAGCGATCCGCTCGTCGAGTGCCTGCAGTGCCACAAGCGCCACCGCGAGGACCACCTCATCGAAGCCTTCGAGGCGAAGAAGGGTCGCGCGCCCGAGAACGGCTTGGCCGATATCGCCTGCCCCGACTGCGGCACGCGCGGACGATGGACCGAGCCCCGAGCCTTCTCCGGCCTGGTGAAGACCTACCTCGGCGTCGTCGATGACGAGTCCGGCCTGCACTACCTGCGACCCGAGACCGCGCAGGGCATCTTCGTGAACTTCATGAACGTGCTCACCGCCAGCCGCAAGAAGCCGCCGTTCGGGATCGGCCAGGTCGGCAAGTCCTTCCGCAACGAGATCACCCCGGGAAACTTCATCTTCCGCACGCGCGAGTTCGAGCAGATGGAGATCGAGTTCTTCGTGCCGCCGGCCGAGGCGGCCGAGTGGTTCGAGCACTGGGTCCAGGCGTGCTGGGACTGGTTCGTGGACCTGGGCGTCGACCCCGCCAACATGCGTCGCTTCGATGTTCCGGATGACGAGCGCGCGCACTATTCGGCGCGGACGATCGACTTCGAGTACCGTTTCGGCTTCGCAGGATCCGAGTGGGGCGAGCTCATGGGCGTCGCCAACCGCACCGACTTCGACCTGTCCAGCCACTCCGAGGCATCCGGGCAGAGCCTGAACTACTTCGACCAGGCATCCGGCGAGCGCTACACGCCGTACGTGATCGAGCCCGCCTTCGGCCTCACGCGCTCGATGATGGCCTTCCTCGTGGACGCCTACCGCGAGGAGGAGGTACCGAACGCCAAGGGCGGCGTCGACACGCGCACGGTGCTCAAGCTCGACCCGCGCCTGGCACCGGTGAAGGTCGCTGTTCTCCCGCTGTCGCGCAACGAGAATCTCTCGCCGCTCGCGCGCGAGGTCGCGGATGGGCTGCGCGGACGCTGGGTCGTCGACTTCGACGATGCCGGTGCGATCGGTCGCCGCTATCGCCGCCAGGACGAGATCGGCACGCCCTTCTGCGTCACCGTCGACTTCGACTCGCTCGAGGACCGCGCCGTCACCGTGCGCGAGCGTGACACCATGGCGCAGGAGCGCGTGCCGCAGGAAGGTCTGCACGCCTATCTCGCCGCGCGCCTGCGCGGGGCGTAGGCGCGCTCAGCTCGCCCGTACATGTCGCACCCTCGCAGAACCGGCATTTCTTCGCAGCTTTTCCGGGTATTCCTGCGAGGTTGTGCAGATATCCGTCCCCCGTGCAGGTCGCTCAGCCGGTGACGGTGATCTCGGCGTATTCGTCGCCGCCGGACTCGGTCCAGGCGAGCACGTCCTCGAGGATGCCGTGCAGCACCGCCAGGTCGACCTTCTCGAGGTCCTTGATGTAGAGGCAGGCGACGGTCGTGGTGTGCGGGCCGAGCGCGGCGAGAGCCTCGCGGTGGCGGTCTGCGCGGTCGAGGTAGATCGTGGATGAGGACTTGCGGGGCGCGAAGGCGAGCACGGGCATGTCGCCCTCGTTGCCGGTGGGATACCGGTAGTGGCAGCTGCCGAAGCCGATGATCGTCCCCCACAGCTCGGGGTCGCGCCCTGACACCTCGCTGAGCAGGGCGACGAGCGTCTCGGCGTCGCGCTGGCGCACGGCCGGGGTCACCTCCGCGATGAAGGCGGCGACGCTGCCGCCGGTCGGCTTCACGGCGTCACCGCCGCGGTCGCGCCCCGCGATCTGTTCATGCGCTCAGTCTGCCACTCGCGCCCGGCGTTGTCAGCGGCGGCGGCGGGGGTGAAAGGATTGAGGGATGCCGATCACTGACCTCCGCGCCCGCGCCGCCTCGACGCACGTCGTCGTCATCGGTGCGGGGATCGCGGGGCTCGTCGCCGCGCGCGAGTGCGCGAAGCTCGGCATCCGGGTCACCGTGCTGGAGGCCGCCGAGCACCCGGGTGGCACGATCCGCCGCGCCGCCCTCGGCGACCTGGTCATCGACACCGGTGCCGAGTGCTTCTCGACCCGCAACCCTGCCGTGCGCGAACTGCTCGAGGAGGTAGGACTCGGCGAGCGGATCGCGGTGCCCGCGCGGAGCGACGCCTGGGTGAGCGGCATCCCGGGCGTCGGTGCGGCACCCCTGCCCGGCGAGCACATCGCCGGTATCCCCCTCAGTCCCTTCGACGAACGGGTCCGCCGCATCATCGGCTGGCGTGGTGCCTGGCGGGCCTACCTCGACCGGGTGCGTCCGCATCTGACCATCGGACACGCGACGAGTCTCGGCCGGCTCGTCGCGGCCCGGATGGGACCGCTCGTGCGCGATCGGCTCATGGCACCGCGCTCGATCGGCGTGTGGGGTGCGCATCCCGATGACCTCGACACGGACGCAGTCGCCCCGGGACTCAACGCCGCGCTCACGCGCGCGGGGTCGCTCTCGGGGGCGGTGACGTCATTGCGAGCGGCTGCGGCACCGGCCACCGCGACCCTCAGGGGCGGCCTGTCCCTGCTGATCGATGCGCTGGTCGCCGACCTCGTGGCGCTGGGTGGGCAGGTTCGCACCGGGATGCCGGTGCAGGCCCTCGCGCGCCAGAAGGGCGGCTGGCGGGTCATCGTGGCCGTCGGCGAGCACGAGCGGGATGAGATCGACGCCGACGCTGTCGTTGTCGCCACCGACGAGGCCAGGGGGTGCTGAAGACTCTGATCCCCGAAGCCGTCTCGGCATCCTTCGCGGTCGAGGTCGTGACCTTGCTCGTCACATCGTCCGGACTCGACGATGCGCCGTGCGGCAGCGAGGTCTTCCCCCTCCCCGGGAGTGAGAGCGCGGCCACGGCCGTCGCCCACTCGACGGCGACGTGGCCGTGGCTCGCCGAGGCCGCGAACGGTCATCACATTCTGCGTGTGCGGTTCGGCTCGCACGCGGCCGAGCCCGCGACGGCGACCCTGACCGACGACGAAGCATCCGCCCTCGCGGTCGCCGAAGCGCAGGCGCACCTGGGCGTCAGCCTGAACGTCCGCGCCGCCCGCCGCGAGCGCTTCACGCAGGCGCTGCCTGCCGCGCACCAGAACGCCGCGGCGATGCGAGATGCCGCACGCACCGCGATCCGCACGGACGCCCGCCTCGCCGCCGTGGGTGCATGGATCGCCGGTTCGGGGCTGTCACGCATCATCCCCGACGCCCGCGCCGAGGCCGAACGGCTGCGCAGCGCCCTTCTCTGGGAATCCCCCGTGTCTCCGGGCCGCGAGAGGGAGGATTAGATGCCGGAACGGGAATATGCGACTACGCTGGAGGTTCGGATGATGGCCCGGGAGGGCCGGAATCGCGATCGCATGAGGTGAGGAGACCCCATGAGGGGCAAGATCGGACTCGTCGTCGGGCTCGGCGTCGGCTATGTGCTGGGCACGAGGGCCGGACGCAAGCGCTATGAGCAGTTGAAGACCCAGTGGCTGAAGCTCTGGGAGACGGACGTCGTGCAGGACAAGGTCGCCAAGGCCAAGGGTTTTGCCGCGACGAAGGCCATGGCCGTGCCCGCCGCCGTGTGGGAAGGTGCCGTGAAGGTCGCCAAGGCCACCACCCGTGGCGCGACGCCGGGTGAGAAGCTCGACTCGGCGCTGGCCACCGGCAAGCGGGCCGCGGCAGAGGTCGCGGACGCCGTCGAAGAAGCTGTAGAGGACGCCGCAGCCGCGGCGAAGAAGTCGACGCGAAAAGGCGACTGAGAGATGGCTCGCGAGTCACGCGACCGCGCCGATGACGGTCTGCTGACCCTGCTCGGCGATCTTCCCGACCTCATCGGTGCCCTCGTCAAGGCCGAGATCAATGCTGCCAAGGCGTGGGTCTCGCGCACCGCAAAAGATGCAGGTCTCGGCGGTCTGTGGTTCCTCGTCGCGCTGTTCTTCCTGTTCTGGGCGATCCCGGTGCTGCTGGTCTTCGCGATTGCGGGGATCTCGTCGTGGTGGCCGGTGTGGCTCTCGGCGATCGTGGTCTTTGCCGGGCTGTTCCTCATCGCGACGCTGTTCGTGATTCTGGGCGTGCGAAGGTTCAAGCGGATGACCGCGCGAGAGAATCCGGCGCAGGCGGCCTATGAAGACATCCGGATCATTCGGGAGGCGGGCGAGGATGAGTTCTGAGCAGAGTGGTCGTGCGCGGACGGTCGTTCCCGCCGGGATCACCGATCCCGTGGAGTCGGCCCGGGCCGAGCTCAAGGCGGCGCTCGCCGCGATCGAGCAGCGCGCCAACATCCCGCGCCGGATCGAGAAGGCGGCCGCGCGCGGCGCGGTCCGGCTGCGTCGTGTCCGCGACGAGAACCCCGGCCTCGTGGTGGCCGGCGTCGTTGCCGCCGCGGCGGCGATCGGCGGCATCGTCTGGCTCATCGCGCGGGGCATGTCGCGGTAGCTGCTCGGCAGGCACCTTCTGAGCGCCTCCCATCCGAATGCCCAAAACGGGCCATTGACACTGCTGACTGGCGGGTGTAGCTTCTGGCTAGACAGTTCGCTAAGGGAGGAGTGAGCTATGGCATCTTTTGTGATTACGACCCACGGTCAAGGCGGTGAGGCCGCAGGATCAGGTGGGATGGCACAAAGGACGTCGGCTGACCAGGTGAGACTACCGGCCTGCACGCCGGAGCGTCGCCTCACATCTGCGCTGCTCGCCGTCGTGCTGGGTCTCGCCATGGCACTGGGGGCTCCTGCTCCTTCCGCGACGGCGGCCGCTACTTCGAAGATGCTGAGCGTGCCGAAGTACACGCAAGGCAAATCGAATCACTGTTGGGCAGCGAGTGCTCAGATGGCTACCAAGTTCATCAAGGGCAGCTCTCCGATCCAGTGCACGATCGTCAACGACACGCTGGGTGTGTCGAACTGCGTCAACAGCACCGCGAGTGAGGTGCAGGTGTCGACCGCTCTGACGAAGGCGGGGTTGTCTTCCACCCGGGTCACTGGAATCATCGCCAGTGCGACAAGCCGCGGCGAGCTCAACGCGAATCGGCCATGGCTGTACGGCTATCTCAAGAGCGGCGGCGGCGGTCACATCGTGGTCGTTGTGGGGTATGAGTATGAAGTGATTGCCGGGGTCACACTCGACTACGTGTTCTGGAACGATCCCGCGGACGGGAAGCGAAAGTCCAACACCTACGCATACCTGACATCCAATCCCAACTGGACCCCGGGGCACAGCTGGCGGAACCTGTCGTGAGGGGGTCGATGATGGTCAGCAAGCGAAACATACTTGCCTTTGTCAGTGCAGTGGCGCTGGGGGGAGTGCTGGTGCCGACCCCGGCTGCGGCGACGGAGGTGCCCGCGATCCCCGACGATGTGCTGAGCATCTTCACGGAATGGGTACCTCTGCATCTGGCTCAGAGCTCGCTCACTCCGGCGAAGCCGGGGGACGCCATAGACGAGGATCGCCTGCAGTACCCCTCTGATGTGCAGGTGGGCAAACCGGTCACGGTGATGACCTGGGGCGGGGCCTTCCTTTCGGCGGCGCAGCCCAGCGTGCGGTTGCTGGAGTCCTTCCCCGACGGGCTTTGGATGGCACCGCTGCTGTCGCAGGGCATACCTGTCGGCACCGTCCAAATCCAATACCTGCAAGATGGCACGCTTGCCCCGGGCTATGACGACGACATCGCCGTCGCGGGAGCGCTGGTACTGCTGCGGCCCGGTGAGGTTCTCGCGACCTCTGATGGGGACGGGTTCTTCGTCTTCTCCGGAGATCGTGTGCGCCAGATCGGCACCCGTTTCAGGCCGACAACAACCGCGAGCGTGCGGGATCTGCAGGGCGCGATCGTCGAGAGGCGCGAGGAGTACCAGCGCGAGTTGGAACAGCGGGGTGTCGACATCTTATATGGGTACACGCCGATCGATCTTGCCGACTACGCGACACGTCACGGGCATCCTTTCGTCATCGAGGAGCCGCTCGCCGGGTTCTTCGACAGTTCCGCAGCACCGCGCTCAGATTCTCCGGGCATCTGGATACTGATCCCGGTCGCCGCAATCGGTCTCGGGTTCGTGGTGGCCGCTGCGATGGCGATCACCCGGCGTATTCGACGGCATCGCTTCGTTTGACCGGAGAGGCGCACCGACGGCGATCGGCGGCATCGTCTGGCTCATCGCGCACGGGGCATGTCGAAGTAGTCGCCTCCGCGACGCTTCGACTCGCGCTCGCTCCACGACCGAGGCGACTGCCGGTCTCTGAGCGAGGACGCGCGCAGCGTGACCGAGGCGAAGGGCGCTCCACGACCGGGAGACCAGACCTCCGACCTGACGGAATCGCCCGATAGGGGTATATTCGACAGGACGGCAGCGGCAATGGAGCGGATGCTGTCGGCGGCGTAGACCCGAATCGCGCCTCGCGCGCTTCGGATGCGTCGTCCTCGTGCGGCCGCTCCCCAGGGGCGGTCGATAATCTCCCCGGAGCAGCATGACCCTCTCGACCTCGGCCAAGCCCCTCGCGGGCTGGCGCGTCCTCGTGCCGCGCGGCGGCCCGTGGGGCGAGGGCGTCGCGGCGGGCCTGCGCGACAAGGGCGCCGTGCCGGTGGTCGCCCCCCTGGTCAACTTCGCGCCGACCACCGACCAGGATGCGCTCGATGAGGCCCTCACCCGGCTCGCCGGGGGCGAATTCGACTGGGTGACCGTGACGAGCGCCACCACCGTCGACGTGCTCTTCGCTCACCGCGCGGTCATCCCTCCGACGACCCGCGTGGCCGCGGTCGGCGAGACGACCGCCGCCGCCCTCCAGTCGGTCGGCTACGAGGTCTCGCTCGTGCCCGACCGCGATAACTCCGCCCAGGGGATGGCCGAGCAGTTGATCGCTCTCGAGCCCGAGCCCTGTCGCATCCTGACCCTGCGCAGCGAGCAGGCCAAGCCGATTCTCACCAAGAGCCTGCTGCGCGCGGGCCACGATGTGCATTCGGTCGTCGCCTACCGCACGGTCGGCGTGCCGGTGACCGACCGGATCCGTCGCGACGTCCAGAACGGCCGGATCAACGCCATCCTCGTCACGAGCGGTTCGGTGGCCGCTCAGGTGCGTGAGCAGTTTCCGCACATACCGGATGCCACGCTCCTGGCCGCGATCGGGCCGCGCACCGCGCAGGACGCAGTGAAGGCCGGCCTCCCGGTCGCGGTCGTCGCCGACCAGCAGACCGTTGACGCCCTCATCGACACCGTCTCGCATTTCGCGCTCCCGCACGCCACGGACGAGTTCCCGACGTAGCGTTTTCGCCGGTGGGCACCGGTCGCTGAGCTTGTCGCACCGGTCGCTGAGCTTCTCGAATCGCCCGGTACCCATCCGCCGACACACGCCGGTATGCACGCATTCGGTGCGCGGAATGCCCGTGTCGATTGTGGAGCGGATGAACAAAGGATCGTTGCCGTCCTGTGAGCATTTCACGGCCGGCTCCCCGGATCGTCCTGGCAAACTGGAGTGATGGTGACGCTGCTGCTGGACCGGACGCAGCTCGAGGTCGTGCTCTCACCCTTCGAGCGTGTCGCGACTTTCCAGCGCGAGAACCTGCGCATCCCCCGGGAGGCGATCAGCAAAGTGCAGCTCACCGATGACCCGTGGACGTGGCTTCGGGGCGTACCGAGTCCCGGTGCGCACGTTCCGAGCATCCTCGCGGCGGGCGAGTGGAAGTCGGCGAACGGACGGGATTTCGTGCTGATCCGCCGTCGTCAACCAGGCGTCGTGATCGATCTGGATGGCGAGGGCGAGTTCCAGCGCCTGGTGTTCACGACCCGTCACGGCCTCGCGCTGACGCAGGCGCTGCGGCTGGAGGCGTCTGCCGAACCCGAGGATGTCGCGGCGATCGCTCCGCCGGCACCCGCACGCGCTCCGCGCCGCCGACCGGCCGCTAAGCCCCGCACCGCCTGACGGCGAATCGCCCCGGCGTCGTTCAGGACACGTCGCGACGCCAGCTGAACAGGTGACCGAGCACGACGAAGAAGAGCGTGTATCCGGCGAGCACCGCGCCGCCGACCCACCACTCGAGTGTGTACATGCCCTGCGGAGTGGCGAGGCTGTAGAAGCTCGCCCCGACGAGGGCGTCGCTGGCGGCCCCCGGCAGGTAGGCCGCAACCTTGTCGAAGCCGTCGACGAAGCCCGCCGCCACCCGCACGATCGGCTCGATGAACATCGTGAACGCGATCACGCCCACGACCGCGGCGACTTGGTTGCGCACGAGCGCCCCGATCCCGATGCCCATCAGGGTCCACAGCACGAGCGAGAGCATGATCCGGCCGCACAGCGCCCAGATCTCGGGATCGTCGAGCCCCGTCGGTCGGCCGAAACCGGCGAGGATGCCCGCGGCGGGCCCGACCGCCGCGATGAGCGCGATCACGCCGTAGATGGCACCGACGTAGATGCCCACCGTCAGTTTTGCCAGCAGCGACGTGCCGCGCTTGGGCGTCGCGAGGAATGTCGGGGTGAGGGTCTTGTGGCGGAACTCGGAGGTCACCATGAGCGTGCCGACGAGGAGCGCGAAGACGTACCCGAGGCTCGAGGCGAAGCTGTAGAGCAGCACGGCGATGTTGACGGGCAGCGGCATGCCCGTCACTTCGCTCGGGATGAGACCTTCGTCGGCGGCTATCAGCACGAAGCCGAGACCGCCCACGGTGGAGGCGATGTAGAGAACGAGCACGAGCGCCAGCACCCACCACATCGCGGTGGAGAACTGCTTGGTGACCTCGGAGCGGGTGGCGCGGATGAAGCTCATGACGCGCTCCCTTCGTCGTCGGCCGGGGCTTCGTCTGCGGGCAGCTCCGGCACCTCGGCCAGCGGCGGCAGCACGTCCACGGCCACCGACGCATCATCCCGCACCGGCGGCGGTGCCTCGGCCAGAACGAACTCTTCGGCGGGGGCCGCAGGCACGGCGGCCGCAGGTGCCTCGATCGCAGGCGCTTCGCCCTCCGTCGCCTCGCTCTCAGCAGCCTCGCCCTCCTCCGCCGCTTCGTCCCCTTCCGGAGAGTCCGCCGGCGCGACGTACCCGTGACCGCTGGGGTGCAGCCGCATGCCGCTCGCGAGTTCGAGGAAGACCTCTTCGAGTGCGGGTCCGCGCTTGTGCAGTGCCGACAGTGCGACCCCCGCGCTTGCGGCGACCGCACCGACGCGCACGGCATCGCCGCCCCGGATCGACATGCCCGAACGCAGCGTCTCGAACGTCATGCCCGCTTCTTGCAGCGCCGCGGCCAGGGCGTCGCGGTCGGGCGCATCGACGATGACCGCCGTCTCGTCACCCGCGGCGAGCTCCTGCAGGTCGCCCTGGAACACCAACCGGCCCTGCGAGATGATCACGAGCGCATCGGCGGTCTGCTGCACTTCGGCGAGCAGGTGCGAACTCATCAGCACGGTGCGGCCCTCGGCGGCCAGCTGCCGCAAGAAGGACCGCATCCAGCGGATGCCTTCCGGGTCGAGTCCGTTCGTCGGCTCGTCGAGCACGAGCACTCCCGGGTCGCCGAGCAGGGCCGTCGCGAGCGCCAGGCGCTGGCGCATCCCAAGCGAATACCCGCCGACCTTGCGTTCGCCCGCGTGCGCGAGGCCGACGAGCTCGAGGACTTCGTCGATCCGGCGGCGGGGGATCCCGGCCGCCCGCGCATAGACCTTGAGGTGGTTTGCACCGCTGCGACCGGGGTGGAAGCTGGATGCCTCGAGTGCCGCGCCGACGGTGTGCATGGGGTGCTTGAGCTGCGTGTAGCGCCGTCCGCCGATGACGGCGGTGCCGGATGTGGGACGGATGAGTCCCAGCAGGAGCCGGAGCGAGGTCGTCTTGCCCGCGCCATTGGGACCGAGGAACCCGGTGACGATCCCCGGTTCGATGCGCGCCGAGAAATCTGAGACGGCGGCGACCGCGCCGAAGCGCTTGGTCACTTTCGTGAACTCCAGCACCTGTCCGTCCGGCATCGCAGACCCTTTCGCCCGGGGCGCACCCCTCCTGTCTATCTTGTCTGATTCCGTCGGCGGGCGGCGTATTTCATCGGTGCCGGTCTGTTCGAGGTCCGGAATCACGGGGTTCTCGGGGTGGCGTCGTGGATCTGCGAAAAATTCTTGGGATCGGATGTTGCGTTTCGGCGAAATCCGTCCACTACAGAGTGAGGCGACATGTGCGCGCCCGGAGCCCGAGGGAGGAGACCAGTCATGGGTGTCATTGCGCATGGGGGGCATCGACCGCGAGAGTGCGTCCAGTAACATCGGGGACAGGAAACCCGACACAAGGACAACTACGTGACAGTCGAACAGCATCCCCCTGTCGAACCTCGACCGATCAAGGCTGAGACGACCGGCATGGATATTGCCGCCCTTGTCTTCGCCATTATCCTCCCCATTGTTGGCCTTATCCTGGCGCTGGTTGTGAGGTCGTCTGCACGCAAGCGTGGGCATCTCGCCAGTGGAGTAGCAACTGCCGCCTTGATCGTGTCCTGTGTTCTGACCGGTCTGGGCGTTGTTGCATTGATCCTCGTGGTGGTGCTCGCGGCGTTCACGTTCGCGCAGGTTTCGGGGGCGTTCCAACCTGCCAACGAAGAACCTCCCGCTCCATGGCAGCCGTCCAGCGAAGTCGTCTTGCTAGTGAGTCGGACCGACGGGACGGCGTTGGAAGAAGACGAGCTCGAAGCCGCGAGCGAGGCAGTTGTGCACCGCTTGGATCGTGCTGGGATCGCCAACTCGGGCATCTTCATTGATGGCAACCGCATTCACGTTACTTTCGACGATGCTACGGAGAAAGTGACGATCGATAGCGCTGTCGAGGTTCTCGGTGGTGAATTCCGCCTCGACTTCCGGCCCGTGCTTCAAACCGGGCAATGCACTCCCGGCACCGGTTGGATCGATCAAGACCCCAACCAGCAGATTGTCCTCTGCGAACAAGATGGTGTCGCAGAACTAGTCCTGGGGCCAAGCGAGGTATCTGGAGAGTGGATCACTGAAGCCACCCCTTATGAAGTCCAACTCGGAGGCGCTTCCAGCGGCAACTGGGGTGTAGAAATCGTCTTCGACCAACAGGGAACATCTGCAATCAAGGATCTGACTCTTCGACTCGCTAATTCAAGCCCCGGACAAGGCCGAGTCGCGATCCTGGTCGACGGAGAAATCCTCTCGGCGCCCAACGTGCAGTCCGTCATCGCCGACGGACGGTTGGTCCTCACCGGAACCTTCGACCAAGCAGCCGCCGAGTCACTTGCCAGCCAGGTACGGCTCGCGTCCAAGGGTCTCGTCCTGCAAGTCGAAAGCGCAACCGTGCTGGGGTAGCTCGCAACGGCAGGCCGGCGAATCGACGATAGTCGTGCTTCTCACGGCTCTCGTCCTCGGGGAGTGATGGGGGGCGTGATGCAGGGGTTGGTGACAGTTTGTACAAGTTCTTAAATGAGAATGTGCCAGAAACTGGACCGCTTTCCCATGTATATCAAACGTTTGTATGGACGGAGAAGATACCGTGGCAGTAGTACGGCGTAGCTTGTTTAACGTGATGGCGATAGCTTCTTTGTTGTTATTGCTGCCTGGCTGTGATGGGACAGCGCCATTGGCAGTGAATGTAAGTCAAAGCGATCTACCGGGCCTATGGGTCGCAGAACTTGTGGATACACCACAAGCAAGCATCCAAGTCAGCGCCGATGGGACATACTCTGCTGTCGACTGGCCTAAGGACCTTGCATGTACAACTCCCCCCGAAACCGTCGAGGCATTGCGGGGACAAGAGAGAATTGACTTCAGTGGCACCTGGAGGTTGCAGTCGCCCGACTTTGAGCCTCAGGTCTGGCTTCTGACTACAGATGTGTGCAACACGTTGGTGACGTTGTGGGTACTGCGGCTTTCGGAAGACCGCTTGGCCCTGAGCATGCTTCTCGACTCAGCTGACGTCGCTCAGGAAATAGTGCATTTCATTCAGATAAGTGATTAGCGGCCACGACTCGCCACTCGGTCACCGAGGTCATCGCGGTACTGATCTGCCTCGTATCGGCGGCACCACGTTCGCGGCGTTCGGCCGGGCGACCTCGCTCTGCGGCTTGCGCATCGATCAGTGACCCATTACCGGGTGATGTAGCCATCGTGATCGGGCGACCGATCCCGGGGTTGGAACTGACTATCTCTGAAGAAGTCCCCATCGCGGGATTCCCCGACCTGCTTGGGGTGAGCATCGTTTTCTCTGACCATGAAAGTGATTGGATCGTTAGCTGGACGGACTACCCGTACTTCGACTTCCATACTCTGGCAGAGGGCGAGTACCTCTATTCCGATGGTCGCGTGTCGACCGATCCGTGCGGGCTGTACCCGCGTGATTGGTGAGGTGAGCGTCTGCGTGCGCGGTTCAGGTATCGAAAGGTGACCAATGAGACGCCTCTATACTGCTGCGGCGGTTGTCGTATGCCTCGCTTTGACCGGGTCTATGCCAGTGGATTTCACAGCCCCCATCGCGTGGGCCGGTGGGCGCAGCACCTCTGGGCAGGACGCACTCTCGTACTCGCTGCATGTCGGGATCTTTCTTGATACGCAGGGCCGCGCGGAACTCGTGAACTTCCCACGGGGGCGACGGTGATCACGGAAAGGACAAGATCCGGAACAGACTACGGGTACACGTACAAGTCCTATTGCTTCGAGCGCAGCGACGAGAAGACATATTCTGGACCGGCGACGTGGCGAGTCGTGGACGGCAACGGGGTGCAACTGCGTTTCGAGGAGTCAGAGATTGTTGTCTTGGCCCACAACGTTCCGTTCTCCTTCGACTGGACCAGG
The DNA here is from genome assembly GCA_964533745.1 of uncultured Microbacterium sp. GTDB lineage: Bacteria > Actinomycetota > Actinomycetes > Actinomycetales > Microbacteriaceae > Microbacterium. The sequence continues at coordinate 5,199 of CAZHML010000007.1, read as the reverse complement.
CTCGGGATGGCTCCGTGCGAAACCACAGAACTCTGGACCATCTCCTTGGTGTGCGGGTCCCCGAATCCTCGTGATCTCGATGTCGTCTCTTGTGATGACGTCGACTGGCGTGCGCTTGTTCAGCAACGGGAGAGGTGACACCCGAGGATCGCCGACGCCCTGTCATCCGGCATCCTGAAGGCCCGCAACGGAACGACTGTCATCGCCACGGCGACAGCCGGCAACTGGGCGAACGTCACCAGCGCCATCACCAACGTGCAGTGCTTCCTGTAGCCCGCTTCGCTCTCGTAGAGTGCGGGTAGTGTGACTGACGTGACCGCTGACGCCCCGCCCGTGCTCGTGTCGGTCGAGGGCGTGCTCGGCCGACTCACCCTCAACCGGCCTCGTGCGCTGAACGCCCTGAGCCTCGAGATGATCCGGCTGCTCCGGGATGCCCTGGAGAACTGGCGCGATGACCCCGGCGTGCGCGCGGTGCTGATCGAAGGCGCGGGCGACCGCGGGCTGTGCGCCGGTGGCGACGTGCGCGCTCTCTACGACCAGATCGTGAGCGGGGATCTCGCCGAGACCGCGAGCTTCTTCCGCCACGAGTATGCGCTCAACGCCGCCATCGCCGAGTACCCCAAGCCCGTGATCGCTCTCGCCGACGGGATCACCATGGGCGGCGGAATCGGCCTTGCCGGCCACGCGGCCATCCGCATCGTCACCGAGCGCTCGAAGCTGGCGATGCCCGAGACGCGCATCGGTTTCACTCCGGATGTCGGAGGCACCTGGCTGCTCGGATCCGCTCCCGGGCGGCTCGGCGAGCACCTCGGCCTCACCGGTGCCTCCATGAGCGCCGCCGACGCGATCCACGCCGGTTTCGCCGACGTGCAGGTGCCGAGCGACCGGGTCGAGGAGCTGCGGGCGGCCCTGTCCGACCCCGCCGACATCCGCGATCCCGCCGAGATCGTGCGGGGCTTCGCCGTCGAGGCCGATCCTTCCGCGCTGGCCGCCGACCGCGCATGGATCGACGACGCCTACGCCGCAGGCGCCGTTGCCGAAGTCGTAGAGCGTCTGCGCGAGCGCCCGGAGGCCGGTACCGCCGCGGCGCTGGCGACCCTGGAAGAGGTCTCGCCGACCGCGCTGGCCGTGACGTTCGACGCCGTCCGCGAGGCCCGGGCGATGACGGGCCTGCGCGCGGCGCTCGAGGGCGAGTACCGGCGCGTGCTGTGGTTCGTCCATGAGCATCCCGACCTCGTCGAGGGGATCCGCGCACAGCTCGTGGACAAGGATCGCGACCCCCGCTGGCATCCCGCGACCATCGCCGAGCTCGCCCCGGATGCCGGCGCTGCCGCGCGCGACTACGTGCCTGCGGTACCTCTTTTCGACTGAGGTCACCAAGAAGTTTTCGCTTTCAGCGGATCGATGCCCCGAATGTCGGCGTGGCGTGGCACGCTGGCATGTGGCTCTTCGGCCTCTGACCTCAAGGAATCCCCGTGCTCGGAAAACTCCTCGTCCGGTACCTCTCCCGCTACCGCTGGCTGCTGCTGCTGATCGTCGTGCTGCAGTTCGCGAGCGTGATGGCCTCGCTGACGCTGCCCGACATCAACGCCGACATCATCAACAAGGGCATCGCCACCGGCGACATCGACTACATCTGGCACCGCGGCGGCGTCATGCTGCTGGTCTCTCTCGGGCAGATCGTCACCTCGGTCGCGGCGACCTACTTCGCCGCGCGCATGGCGATGAGCGTGGGGCGCGACATCCGCGCCGACGTCTTCGCGAAAGTGAACAGCTTCTCTGAGCGAGAGGTGTCGACCTTCGGTGCGGGATCCCTCATCACCCGCAACACCAACGACGTGCAGCAGGTGCAGATGCTCGCGATGATGGGTGCGACGATGTTCGTCACCGCGCCCCTCCTGGCCATCGGCGGCATCATCTACGCCATCCGCACCGATGTGGGTCTGAGCTGGCTGATCGCCGTGTCGGTGCCGACGATTCTCGTCATCGCGCTCATCATCATCGGGAAGATGGTGCCGCTGTTCCGCAAGAACCAGCGGATGATCGACCGGATCAACCGCATCATGCGCGAGCAGCTGACCGGGGTGAGGGTGGTCCGTGCCTTCGTCCGCGAGCCGATCGAGGAGCACCGCTTCCGCGAGGCCAACACCGACCTGATGGTGGTCGGTCGCAACATCGGGTCGCTGTTCGTGCTGATGTTCCCGCTGTTCATGCTGGTGCTGAACGTCACCATCGTCGCGGTGATCTGGTTCGGCGGTATCGAGATCAACGCCGGCAACGCCGAGATCGGCACCATCTTCGCGTTCATGCAGTACATCGGCCAGATCATGATGGGCGTGATCATGTCGAGCTTCATGGCCATGATGATCCCGCGGGCGGCGGTCTCGGCCGAGCGCGTCGGCGAGGTGCTCGAGTCGAACGAGGCGCTCGCGCGTCCCGAGAACGGCGTCATCGACTTCGCGGCCACGGGATCGGTCGAGTTCGCCGGCGTCGAGTTCACCTATCCGGGTGCGGAGGCACCGGTGCTGAGCGATGTCTCCTTCCGGATCGAGAAGGGTCAGACGCTCGCGATCGTCGGTTCCACCGGTGCCGGCAAGTCGACGCTCGTCTCGCTCATCCCGCGGCTCTTCGATGTCACCAGCGGTGCCGTGCAGGTCGGCGGCGTCGATGTGCGCGAGGCGGATCTCGACGCGCTCTGGGGCACGATCGGACTCGTGCCGCAGCGGCCCTTCCTGTTCACCGGCACGGTTGCATCCAACCTGCGCTTCGGGCGTGAGGATGCCACCGACGAGGATCTGTGGCACGCGCTCGAGATCGCCCAGGGCAGCGACTTCGTCGCACAGATGCCCGAAGGACTGGAGTCGCGCATCTCGCAGGGCGGCACGAACGTCTCGGGCGGCCAGCGCCAGCGGCTCGCGATCGCGCGCGCCATCGTTCACCAGCCCGACATCCTGGTCTTCGACGATTCCTTCTCGGCGCTCGACCTCACCACCGACGCCCGGCTGAGACAGGCGCTCTGGCGAGAGCTCCCCGGCGTCACGAAGATCGTCGTCGCCCAGCGCATCTCCACGATCACCGACGCCGATCACATTCTCGTGCTCGAGGGCGGCCGGGTGGTCGGTCTCGGCACGCACGAGGAGTTGCTCGTGGACAGCCCCACCTATCGAGAGATCGTCGAGTCGCAGCTGGGGGTGGACGCATGAGCGAGAAGGCATCGCGAAAGGCGACAGTGAAGGAGACGGTCGAGACGGCTCCCGCCGTGGAGCTCACCGAGGAGGAGCGCTACGAGGCCGAGCTCGCCGAGCAGGCGCGGCAGAACTCCGGCGACTGGGACAGCGTCGCCCCGGGCAAGGCGGACCACTTCGGCCCGAGCTTCGTGCGGATGCTCGGGCTGCTGAAGCCCTCGGCACTGTGGTTCGCGCTGGTTTCGGTCTTCGGGGCGATCGGGGTCGCGCTCGCCGTCATCGCTCCCAAGGTGCTCGGCGAGGCCACGAACGTCGTGTTCGAGGGTTTCATGTCCAGCGTGGTCGCGAACATGGGCGTGCCCCTGGGAACCAGCCAGGCCCAGGTCGTCGAGCTTCTGCGGGCCCAGGGGATGAACGATCAGGCGAACATGGTCGCCGCCATGACGCATTTCGAGGTCGGTGCCGGCATCGACTTCGAGAGACTGCGCGGCTTCATCACCCTGGTGCTGGCGATCTACGTCGTCGCGGCTGTGCTGAGCTGGCTGCAGGGCTATGTCATCAACGTCATCATGGTGCGTACGATGTGGCGTCTGCGCGAGGCGGTCGAGGCGAAGATCAACCGGCTGCCGCTGTCGTACTTCGACAAGGTGCAGCGTGGTGAGCTGATCTCGCGCGTCACGAACGACATCGACAACATCACGATGACCATGCAGCAATCGCTGTCTGGAGCACTGACGTCGGTGCTGACCGTCGTCGGCGTGCTCATCATGATGTTCTCGATCTCGTGGCAGCTCGCGCTCGTCGCCCTCATCTCGTTCCCGCTCATGGGCGTGATCTTCGGGATCATCGGTCCGAAGTCGCAGAAGGCCTTCGGCATCCAGTGGCGCAAGGTCGGGCGTTTGAACGCACGGGTCGAGGAGTCCTTCTCCGGTCACGCGCTGGTGAAGGTCTTCGGTCGCGAGCAGCAGGCGCTGGACGGGTTCCAGGAAGAGAACGAGGAGCTCTACCGGGCAGCTTTCAAAGCCCAGTTCCTCTCGGGCATCATCATGCCCGCCATGATGTTCGTCGGAAACCTCACCTATGTCGGGATGGCGGTGCTCGGCGGGCTCATGGTCGCCAGTGGCAATCTGCGCCTGGGCGATGTGCAGGCCTTCATCCAGTATTCGCAGCAGTTCAGCCAGCCGCTCTCGGAGCTCGGCGGCATGGCCGCTGTCGTGCAGTCCGGAACGGCATCGGCCGAGCGGGTGTTCACCCTGCTCGACGCCGAAGAGCAGGATCCGGACGCCGAGGATGCGCCCGCGCTCGCGCCGATCGCCGAGCCTGGCGACGCACAGGGATCGGGTGGCAGCGGCGTCATCGAGTTCGAGAACGTCTCGTTCTCTTACGACCCCGCCCGTCCCCTCATCACCGATCTGTCGTTCCGGGTCGCTCCCGGCCAGACGGTGGCGATCGTCGGACCGACCGGAGCCGGCAAGACGACGCTCGTGAACCTGCTGATGCGCTTCTACGAGCTCGATGGCGGCAGGATCCTGCTGGACGGACAGGACATCGCAGAGGTCACCCGTGCCGAGTTGCGCTCTCGCATGGGCATGGTGCTGCAGGATCCCTGGCTGTTCGCCGGCAGCATCCAGGAGAACATCCGTTACGGACGCGAGAGCGCGACCGACGAAGAGGTGCTCGAGGCGGCCAAGGCCACCTATGTCGACCGCTTCGTGCACGCGCTGCCCGAGGGGTACGACACCGTGCTCGACGAGGATGCCTCGAACGTCTCGGCCGGTGAGCGTCAGCTCATCACGATTGCCCGAGCCTTCGTCGCGCAGCCCTCCATCCTCATCCTTGATGAGGCGACCTCGGCCGTGGACACCCGCACTGAGCTGCTGCTGCAGCACGCGATGGCGGCACTCCGGCAGGGACGCACGTCCTTCGTGATCGCCCACCGGCTCTCGACGATCCGCGATGCCGACCTCATCCTCGTGATGGAGCACGGCGACATCGTCGAGAAGGGCACCCACGA
>CAZHML010000006.1:15655-59920 GCA_964533745.1 uncultured Microbacterium sp. | reverse complement strand
CTTCGGCCTCCAGGATCTGCGACTGCTTGGAGCCCTCGGCCGTCAGGATCGCGGCGCGACGGTCGCGCTCGGCGCGCATCTGCTTCTCCATCGAGTCCTGGATCGACAGCGGCGGATCGATCGCCTTGAGCTCGACCCGGCCCACGCGGATGCCCCACTTGCCGGTCGCCTCGTCGAGCACGACGCGCAGCTGCCCGTTGATCTCGTCGCGGCTGGTCAGCGCCTCTTCGAGGTTCAGCCCGCCGACGACGTTACGCAGCGTCGTGGTGGTGAGCTGCTCGACCGCACCGAGGTAGTTGGCGATCTCATAGGTCGCCGCCCGGGCGTCTGTCACCTGGAAATAGACGACCGTGTCGATCGAGACCACCAGGTTGTCCTCGGTGATCACCGGCTGCGGCGGGAACGAGACGACCTGCTCGCGCATGTCCAGCAGCGGGCGCAGCCGGTCGATGAACGGCACCAGGAGGTTGAGCCCGGGGTTGAGCGTCTTGTGGTACTTGCCGAGACGCTCGACGATTCCGGCGGAGGCCTGCGGGATGATCCGGATCGACCGGGCGAGGGTGACGAGCATGAAGATGCCGACCACGATCGCGAGGATCCAGCCGATCGCGGTGGGAAGGAAGTCTGGCATCGGAATCTCCTACTAGACGGGGGCGGAACGGACGACGGCGGTGGCGCCTTCGATGGCATCGACGGCGATCGGAACTCCCTGCGGGAGGGTCACGGAGTCAGCGCTGCGCGCGGTCCAGATGTCGCCGTTGCTGAGCTTGACCTGACCCGATACCGCGGTGACCTCGCGGAGCACGTAGCCGTTCAGGCCGATGATCGCCTCGACGTTCGACTTCGTCGGATCGCCGTTGCGATGCAGACGCCGCAGCAGAGGCGGCCGCAGGAACAGGATCAACACCACCGCGGCGACGGCAGCGACGAGGAACTGAAGCCAGACCGGGGCATCGAAAAGCCCGGTGACCAATCCCGCACCGCTGCCGACGGCGAGCATCAGGAAGGTGAAATCGAGCGTGAGCATTTCGATCACCAAGAAGATGGCGATCAGGCTGAGCCAACCGACCCATGCCCAGTCGGTCATGATGACGGCGATCATCGAGAAGTCCACGGTGCCTCCTTGTCGCAAACCTATCACGGCTGTGCCCGGTGGAGCCGAGTTGGTAGGGTGACAGATGCCGCTCATCCAGCGGTCCGAACGTCCTCAAGGAGTTCTCATGACTCAGCCTCTCGCCCCCGGTTCGCTCGCGGGAAAGGTCGCTCTCGTCACCGGGTCGTCACGGGGGATCGGCGCTGACACCGTGCGGTACTTCGCCGAGGCGGGCGCAGATGTCGTCATCAATTACCGCAACAAGGCGCCGCGCGCCGAGAGGCTCGGCCATGAGCTGCGCGATGGCGGCGTTCGCGCCCTCGTGCTGGCGGCGGATCTGACGGATCCGACGTCGGTGCAGCACATGTTCGATGCGGTGCAGGCCGAGTACGGAGGGCTTGACATCCTGGTGCTGAACGCCTCGGGCGGCATGGAATCGGGGATGGCGGCGGACTACGCCCTGACCCTGAACCGCGACGCGCAGGTGAACGTGCTGCGCACGGCTCTGCCGCTGCTCCGCGAAGGATCCCGGGTCGTCTTCGTGACGAGCCACCAGGCGCACTTCATCCGCACCACCCCGACGATGCCCGAGTACGAGCCGGTCGCCCTCTCGAAGCGGGCGGGCGAGGACGCTTTGCGCGAGATGATCCCGGAGCTGACCCAGAAGGGGATCGGCTTCACCGTCGTCTCGGGCGACATGATCGAGGGCACCATCACCGCGACTCTGCTGGAGCGGGCGAACCCCGGAGCGATCGCCGGACGCCGCGAGTCGGCGGGCAGGCTCTACAACGTGTCGGAGTTCGCGGCCGAGGTTGCGCGGGCGGCTGTGGATCCGGTGCCCGAGGACAACACGAGGCTCGTCGGCGACACCAGCGACTTCGTCGCCGAGTAACCGAGCAGCAATGCGCGCCGAAGACATCGAAGCGCTCGTCGCCGTCGGTCGCCCGACGATCTCACGGGACGGCAGTTTCGCGATCTTCGCGACTTCCCGGCCCTCGATCGAGGCCAATCGTGCGGTGGGTCGTCTTCACCGCACAGAGCTCGACGCGCGCACGACTCGACCGCTGACCCGGGGGATCGCCGACTCCGCACCTCAGTTGTCCTCGGATGATCGGGTCGTCGCATTCCTGCGCGCAGATGCCAAGAAACGCGCACAGATCTGGGTCGTAGAGGCGTCTGGCGGCGAACCGGTGCAGGTCACCGACATGCCGTTGGGTGTGAGCGCCTTCGCCTGGTCGCCCGACGGGCAGCGGCTGGCCTTCGTCGCAGCGGACCCCGAACGCGGGCGCTACGGCACCGTAGACGGTCTGGAGGCCGCGGCCGAGGCACCGCGACGGATCACGGGCCTGCGCTGGCATGCCAACGGCGTCGGGTGGACCGAGGACCGGCCGGCACAGGTCTTCATCGTCGACGCGCCCGACCTGTCTGCTGATCCGCTGGTCGAACCCGCCCCGGCCATTCGCGAAGAGCCCGTGCCGGCGAAGGCGGTCGCTGCCGAGCCGAAGCGGCTGACTGAGGGCTCCGGAGCCTTTGCCGGGGTGGTCTTCACCGCTGCCGGGGAGGAAGTGCTGTCGGTGGCCGCCGCGCCGGACTCCGACGACCCCGATCTGAGCACTGCGCTCGTCGCACTGCGCGTGGACGGCTCTGGCGCGCGCGAGGTGATCGGGCGCGATGCGAAGCTCTCGATGGGGGACATCGCGGTTGCGCAGGACGGTGTGATCGCCATCACGGCCGCCGAGCTGGGAGATCACGGAGTCGATTTCGTCGGATCCAACTACGCCCTCTGGGTTCAAGACGGCGAGTCGAGAAGACGTCTGACTGATCCCGAGACGATCGATCTGGGCGAGGTCGGCAGCCACATCACGGCGATCGGCGACGACTTCCTGGTGCAGAACCGCACCCGCGGGCGGATGGACCTGCTGCGCGTCACCCGCGAGGGCATCGTCATGGAGGTTCTCGCCGGCGATATCGACGTCACCGGGCACGCGGCTTCGCAGGGCGAGCGCTTCGTGGCATCCGCGGCGGGAAGAGTGTCCTTCGGCGAGCTCGTGGACGACCACGGCACGCCGTACACCGACTTCGGTGCGGCTCTCCGGGACGCCGGTCTCGTGGTGCCTCGGGAACTCGTGATCGAGGGCCGGGACGGCTATCCGATCCACGGGTGGATCGCCACCCCTGAGGGAGATGGGCCGTTCCCGGTGATCCTGCAGATCCACGGCGGCCCCTACGCGCAGTACGCGATCCATCCCTTCGACGAGACGCAGGTGCTCGTCGACGCGGGCTATGCGGTCGTCTACAGCAACCCGCGCGGTTCGGCCGGCTACGGCAGCGCGCACGGGCGCAGCATTCGTCAGGCCATGGGCACCCTCGACCACCACGACGTGATCGACTTCCTCGACGGCGCGCTGCGCGAGGACGACCGCCTCGACGGTGAGCGCGTCGGGATCATGGGCGGCTCCTACGGCGGATATCTCACCGCCTGGATCATCGCCCACGACCACCGCTTCGCGGGTGCCATCGTCGAGCGCGGGTTCCTGGATCCGCTTTCGTTCCAAGGCACGAGCGACATCGGCTCCTTCTTCGGCGACGAATACGTCGGCGTCACCGCCGAGGACATCGCGCGACAGAGCCCGATGGCCGTGGTCGGCACGGTGACGACCCCGACCCTCGTGCTGCACTCGGAACTCGACTACCGCTGCCCGCTCGAACAGGCGACGCGCTACTACAGCGCGCTCAAGCGCCAGGGCACCGAGGCGGAGATGCTTATCTTCCCGGGTGAGAATCACGAACTCACCCGCAGCGGACAGCCGCGTCACCGGGTGGAGCGATTCGCCGCGGTGCTGGACTGGTGGGAGCGCCGGATCCCGCGCACCGGGGCCTGAGACGAGCGAATCGTCCCAGGCCCCGTGTGACGTCGGCTGCTAGCCGATGGCTTCCTTGATCGCGGCAGCGTCGCCCTTGGCGAGCTTGCCCAGGGTGACCGCGCGCACAAGCTGGATGATGCCGAGTATGACCAGCGAGATGCCGAAGATCCACCACAGAATCTCGCCGCCCGCGGTGGCGTCCTCACCGAAGATCGGCCACAAGAACAGCGCGGCTCCGGCAAGGATGCTGAGCACAGCGTAGATCAGCGTCCAGATCTTCGAGCCGGCATCCTTGAGCAGCGAGAGTGCGACGATGCCGTCGATGATCCAGCTGATGCCCACGAGAACGCTGACGAAGATCGCGAGTCCGGCAATGGAGGACGCGATATTGACGAAGATGATGACACCACCGGCAATGTACAGAAGTCCGAGCACCAGGTGCCCGACTCTCGCCCAGCCGCCCTTCTCTTTGGAGAAGAGACCCAGGCCGACGTAAACCAGACCGGCGAGGATCAGATAGGCGGCGATCAAGCCGACCACGAAAGCCGCGACCTTGCCTGGCCACACGATGATGGCGATACCGAGGATCAGTGCGAGGACACCGACGATCGCCAACGTGATGCGGACGGCCTTGAGCAGCTGTCGCGCTTCACTCAGAGTTTCGGACATGATGGTCCTTTCTGGGAGGAACCCGGGAGATAGGTGCTCTCAGACTAGCGCTCGGACGGCGTCCTGAGGAGAGCTGTTCGCGCGAGTCATCCGCTGCGTGCAGGCAGGGCATGGCATCTGCGACGGGGGAGTGGCAAGATCGAGTGCGTGCCTGCGACCGATACAGCCTCATCCGCCCATCCCGCCGACCACCACGACCTGATCCGGGTGCGCGGTGCCCGCGAGAACAACCTTCGCGAGGTGGATGTCGACATCCCGAAGCGCCGGCTGACGGTCTTCACGGGAGTGTCGGGATCGGGCAAGAGCTCGCTCGTCTTCGACACGATCGCCGCCGAGTCCCGGCGCCTCATCGACGAGACCTACAGCGCCTTCGTGCAGGGGTTCATGCCGCAGGTGCCCCGCCCCGACGTCGACGTGCTGGAGGGCCTGACCACCGCGATCATCGTGGACCAGGAGCGCCTGGGGGCGAACCCCCGCTCCACGGTGGGCACGGTGACGGATACAGGCGCGATGCTGCGGATCCTCTTCTCGAAGCTCGGGGATCCCTACATCGGCGGGCCGACCGCGTTCTCGTTCAACATCCCGACGCAGAAGGCGAGCGGGGTCATGACGGGGCCGAAGGGCGAGAAGAAGATCGTCAAGGACGTGATCTACCTCGGCGGCATGTGCCCGCGCTGCGAGGGACGGGGGACTGTCTCGGACATCGACCTGACCCAGGTGATCGACGAGTCGCTGTCGCTGAACGAGGGCGCGATCCTGGTTCCGGGATACACCGCCGACGGCTGGATGGTGAAGGGCTACTCCGAGTCGGGCCTGTTCCCGGCCGACAAGCCGATCCGCGACCTCACCGAGAAGCAGCGGCACCTGTTCCTGCACGGAGAGGTCACCAAGGTCAAGATCAGCGGGATCAACATGACCTACGAGGGGCTGATCCCGAAGATCACCAAGTCCATGCTCTCGAAGGATCTCGACGCGCTCCAGCCGCACATCCGGCGCTTCGTCGAGCGGGCGGCGACCTTCACCACCTGCCCGGAGTGCGAGGGGACGCGCCTGACCGAGGGGGCGCGCTCGTCCCGGATCGACGGGATCAGCATCGCCGACGCCTGCCGGATGCAGGTCACCGATCTCGCCGCCTGGGTGCGCGGGCTCGACCGTCCCGAGGCCGGGCCGCTGCTGGCGGCACTCGGGGCGAACCTCGACGCCTTCGTCACGCTCGGGCTCGGCTACCTGAGCCTCGACCGTCCCTCAGGCACGCTCAGCGGGGGAGAGGCGCAGCGCATCAAGATGCTCCGGCACCTCGGATCATCGCTCACCGACGTCACCTACGTCTTCGACGAGCCGACGACCGGCCTGCACCCCCACGACATCCAGCGGATGAACGAGCTGCTCCTGCAGCTGCGCGACAAGGGCAACACCGTGCTCGTGGTCGAGCACAAGCCCGAGACGATCGCGATCGCCGACCATGTCGTGGACCTCGGGCCGGGCGCGGGCCAGTCCGGCGGAACGATCGGATTCGAGGGCAGCCTGGAGGGCCTTCGCGCGAGCGACACGACGACCGGACGGCATCTGGATGACCGGGCGCGGCTGAAGACCTCGACGCGCACGCCAACCGGCTTTCTGGAGGTGCGCGGTGCGGACGCCAACAACCTGCAGAACGTGGATGTCGACATCCCGCTCGGCGTGCTGACCGTCGTGACGGGCGTCGCGGGCTCGGGCAAGAGCTCGCTCGTGCACGGATCGATCGCTATGCGCGAGGGCGTCGTCTCGATCGATCAGGGAGCGATCAAGGGGTCGCGGCGCAGCAATCCGGCGACGTACACCGGGATGCTCGAGCCCATCCGCAAGGCCTTCGCGAAGGCCAACGGGGTCAAGCCGGCGCTGTTCAGCGCGAACTCGGAGGGGGCATGCCCCTCGTGCAAGGGTGCCGGCGTGATCGTCACCGAGCTCGGGTTCATGGACACCGTCGAGACTCCCTGCGAGGACTGCGGCGGCAAGCGCTTTCAGGCTGGCGTGCTGGATTACAAGCTCGAAGGGCGCGACATCGTGGAGGTCTTCGAGATGCCGGTGGCGGAGGCGGTGGAGTTCTTCGCTCAGGGCGAGGCGAAGATCCCTGCCGTGGTGTCGATGCTGACGCGCCTGGCAGATGTGGGCCTGGGCTATCTGACACTTGGGCAGCCGCTCTCGACGCTGTCCGGGGGAGAGCGGCAACGGCTGAAGCTCGCCATCCAGATGGGGGAGGACGCCGAGATCTACGTGCTCGACGAGCCGACCACCGGCCTGCACCTCGCGGACGTGGAGAACCTGCTGGGGCTGCTGGACCGTCTCGTAGACGACGGAAAGTCGGTCATCGTGATCGAGCACCATCAGGCGGTGATGGCTCACGCGGACTGGATCATCGACCTCGGGCCGGGTGCCGGTCACGACGGCGGGAAGGTGGTCTTCGAGGGCCTGCCCGCCGACCTGGTCGCCGCGAAGTCGACGCTCACGGGGCAGCACCTCGCGGCGTACGTCGAGGGTTGAGATGCGTTCGACGGAGACGTTCGCCTGTACAGACAGGGGCTGAGCAATGCAACCGGGTCGCGTGTGCTTTGGGCGAGGGATGCTCGTCGGTGCAGACTATTGGCTGCCGAGTGATCTGTTCGAGCTTGCCCCCGATGACTCGGTCCTGCCCGCCGTGGGCTGCAACTGCCTGCGCTGTGAGCATTGCGGTGAGGGGGTGACGGTGAGGCGAGGGCGTAAAGCACCTACGGGTGCGGCAGCTGAGGGGCTGTTCGAAGCCGCTGAAGCTGACCTCCCCATTGATCGCGTGGCGCGACTCTATGCCTGCCGCTGTCGCTATCACGTCGAGTACGGCACTCAGCACTTGGACGACTTCGACACGATGCGTCCGCTTCGCCTGCCGTGGGCGTGTGGTGGGCATCCGCTCCCGCCTTGGCCGTTGACCTTGAGCGGCGATCTGATCGACCTCGACCCTCCCTTTGCGGCGACCGTCCGTGCGCTGCTCGGCGCCACCCTGCCAGCCGAGGTCGAGCCGTCGATCGGGCAGCTCGCGGGGTTCCAGGCGGTGCGGGTCTTCCGCCTGCTTGATGCCAGGCGTCAGCGCGCCCTTGATGCCAGCGTCAGCACCCTGCTCGAGGACGCAGACCCTGTGACTCGTCGAGGCGCGCTCGGCTTCTACCGCATCCTGCCCGCGAACCCAGGCGCCAGCGCAGTGCTCGCACTTCGTCGTCGTCGCTCGCTGTGGTCCCACCCGGACCCCAGCCGCCCGACCGGCACCCTCCAGGACGCTCTGCGGCTCACTCTCGACGCCATCGAGCGCCATATGCCCGCGACGTGACCACGTGTCGCTAAGACCGATAATGCACATTATGTCAGATTACTGATCTATGCTCGCCACCGACAGCTGCCGATCACAGTCCCACACTCCCCCTTCTCTGGGAAATGACGGATAGATCGTGCGCTTTCTCGTCGATGCGCAGCTACCGCCCGCACTGGCTCGCCTGCTCTCAAACCGGGGTCACGTCGCAGAGCACGTGAACGCGGGAAACAACCTCATCGAGTTGCGCTGACCCAGCCAGCACGAAACTTCTCGGTCCAAGCACCGGATGCTGCACACTAGCCGGATTCGGGCGCCGGTTCCTTGAACAGCAGCCGGACGCCGTTGCGCGCGAGCGTCAGGACGATGATGAGACCGGTCACCAGGAAGAATCCGCCCAGGCGCACCGAGTCGCCGAAGAACAGCGCGGTCAGCTCCAGCACCACGAACTTGCTCCCCGGCATGATGAGCACGAGCGCAACGATATTCACCGTGCGGATGAGCGCAGTCTCGGATGCCCGGATGCGTGCGAGCACGCGCTTCTTGACCCACAGCACGATCTCCAGCACGACCTTCAGCAGAACGGCGGTCAGCAATGCAAGGACGAAGGTCTCCGAGATCACGGCGGGGAAGAACTGCGTGAACAGGCCCAGCACCACGAGGTAGACGAGGATGTCGACGAGGTCGATCGGGCGTATCCGCACGCACTGAGTGTAACCGCATGCTCGGTCCGGCCGTGACACGGACACCGCGCACATACCGGTAGCGTTGAGGCGTGCACAGCACCGCCCCTCCCCTCGCCACAGGCCCTGGAGCGCGGGCGTGGACCATCTGGGGCGTCGCCATGGTCGCCTACATCACCGCCGTCGTGAACCGCACCTCGCTGAGCGCTGTCGGCGTCGAGGCCGCGGAACGATTCCACGCGGACGCCTCGACGCTCGCGATGTTCGCGGTCATCCAACTCGCCGTCTACGGCGGAATGCAGGTGCCGATCGGCCTGCTCATGGACCGATTCGGTGCGCGACCCCTGATGGTCGCCGGCATGCTCATCGTGGCGGTGGGCCAGTTCGCGATGGCGTTCTCCACGAGCATCGGGGTCGCCCTGGCCGCCCGCGTGCTCCTCGGCGCCGGGGATGCCGCGATCTTTCCGGGCGTCATCCGCCTGATAGCCCTCTGGTTCCCCGCCCAGCGCGCGCCCATGATGGTGCAAGTGACGGGGATGCTCGGACAAACCGGACAACTCCTCGCCATCGTCCCTCTCGCTGCCCTCCTGAAAGCCACGAGCTGGACCGTCGCCTTCGGTTCCATTGCCGGGCTCTGCCTGCTGTTCGGGATCCTGGTCTTCTTCGTCATCCGCAACCGCCCCGCCTCCCTCACCCAGGACATCACCATCGACACCAACACGGGTGTGATCCGCGTCGTCACCTCGGCCATCGACACCCGTGTCGGCATCCGGGCCGTCTGGTCGCATCCCGGCACGCGCCTGGCATTCTGGTCGCATTTCACGACGGTCTTTCTCGGCATGTCCTTCGGGCTGCTGTGGGGGATGCCGTTCCTCACCGCAGGAGTCGGCCTGAGCACCGCGCAGGCGGGGACGCTCCTGACCGTGCTCGTGCTGACGGGGATCGTCACCAGCCCCGTGCTCGGCGAGCTCTCCCGGCGCTACCCCGCACACCGCTCGATGATGATCGTCATCCCGGTGGTGTGCGCGCAGTTGACCGTATGGGTCGCCATCATCCTCTGGCCGACGACACCACCCACCTGGCTGCTGGTCGCTTTGATGGTAGCCCTCGGCACCAGCGGCCCCGCGTCAATGATCGCCTTCGATCACGCGCGCACCTTCAATCCCGCCCATCGAATGAGCGCGGCCACCGGGATCACCAACTCAGGCGGATATCTCGGAACCCTTCTCACCGTCTTCCTGATCGGTCTCGCCCTGGACATGCAGGGTGCCGGGGCTCCCGGCAGCTACTCGCTGGACGCCTTCCGGCTCGCGTTCCTCACCGCCGTTCCGCTGTGGCTGATCGGCGTGACCTTCCTCTTGATCGAGCGTCGCCGCACCCAGCTCCGGATCGGCCTCGCCTCGCGGCGCTGAGTCCTCCGGCATCCGGATCTCGAAGACCCTCAGGAAGTACTGGCAGAGCGGTCCGATGGCCACGGCGAAGACGACGGTGCCGACGCCGACGACGCCGCCGAGCGCCCAGCCGATCGCCACGACCGTCACCTCGAGCGCGGTGCGCACCAGCCAGATCGGCTGGCCGGTCCGCGCGTGCAGGCCCGTCATCAGCCCGTCACGCGGCCCCGGCCCGAAATGCGCTCCGATATACAGACCGGTCGCCATCGCAAGGATCAGCAGGCCCGCGGCAAAGAAGATGATCCGCAGCCAGAGCGGCGCTCCGGTCGGGATCAGCCAGAGTCCGACGTCGGCCGACGGTCCGACCAGCAGCGCGTTGAGGATCGTACCGATGCCATAACGCTGGCGCAGAGGCAGCCACAGCAGCAGGACCACGATGCTGATGAGGATCGTGACGACACCGAAAGACAGTGGCACGTGCTCCGCCACGCCCTGACTGAGAACATCCCAGGGTGCCGAGCCCACCTCGCCGCGAAGAATGAATGCCATGCCGATGCCGAAGAGGAACAATCCGACCAGCAGTTGAGGGATGCGTCGCCCCAGGCGTCGTCCGCGCGTGCTCACTCCGGGTGCCTCTGCACCCACGAGGTGTGCTTCGGCGGATGTCCGTCGCCCGAGGAGATACCGCGCACACGGCGGCCGATCCACGGTCCGAGGTACTCGCGATAGTACGTGAGGCCTCGCGGCCCCGCGGTGACGCTCCCCTGCGGAGTCCACCAGGTCTCCGGCGGCTCGAGACCGAGCGAGAACAGCACGCGCGCGGCGACTCGGTGATGACCGTGAACGTTCAGGTGCAATCGATCGTGCGCCCAGTACACCGGATGGCTGAGCTCACGATCGGGCCAGTTCAGCGCGCGGACGACGTCGGAGCGATCCCGGATGCGGCGCTCGACCGCATCGGCAAGCTCGTCGCCGCGTCGCTGCGTGACCTTTCCCAGCGGAAGCTGCGCGGAGGGGTTCGCCCCGGAGAGCAGGATCATCCGCACGCCCTGATCCTCGCACCGGTGCAGCACTCGGGCGAACGCGTCGGCAATGTGCCCAAGATCGACGCGAGGTCGAAGCAGGTCGTTGCCACCACCGTTGAAGGCGATGTGCGTGGGACCGAGGGCGAGCGCCGGCTCGAGCTGTTCTTCGACGATCTGCCACGCGAGCTTGCCCCGCACGGCGAAGTTGGCATACGCGACCTCCTCGCCGAGGGCGTTCGCCCAGCCCTGGGCGACGAGATCCGACCACCCGCGCACGCGCCCGTCGGGCAACTCGTCGCCGACACCTTCGGAGAACGAGTCGCCGATCACCGCGAAGCGCACCGTGGACACCGTCCAAGTCTAGGACGGCGGCGGGTGCGCCTACTTCAGCAGCGCGCTCTTGAGCGTGTCGAGTCCGACGCCGCCTACGTCCAGTGCGCGCTTGTGGAACTCCTTGATCGAGAAGGCGTCTCCTTGCGCGTCCTTGTAGGCGTCGCGCACCTGCTCCCAGATGCGCTGGCCGACCTTGTACGACGGCGCCTGTCCCGGCCAGCCGAGGTAGCGATTGACCTCGAACTGCACGAACTCGGCGGGCATGTTCACGTTGCGCTGCATGAAGGCGAGTGCGTAGTCGTGGTCCCAGACACCCGGCTCGTCCAGGCGGTCCTTGCCCAGGTGGACGCCGATGTCGAGCACGACGCGGGCCGCACGCATGCGCTGACCGTCGAGCATTCCGAGCCGATCGGCCGGGTCGTCGAGGTAGCCGAGCTGCTCCATCAGCCGCTCCGCGTACAGCGCCCAACCCTCCGCGTGCCCCGAGGTGCCAGCGAGCAGACGCCGCCAGGAGTTGAGCTCCGCGCGGTTGTAGACCGCCTGCGCGATCTGCAGATGGTGCCCGGGAACGCCCTCGTGGTAGACCGTGGTGAGCTCGCGCCAGGTATCGAACTCGGTCACCCCTTCGGGTACCGACCACCACATCCGGCCAGGGCGCGAGAAGTCGTCGGTGGGGCCGGTGTAGTAGATCCCGCCCTCCTGCGTCGGCGCGATCATGCACTCCAGCGCGCGGATCTTCTCGGGGATGTCGAAGTGCGTCTTGCCGAGCTCTTCGATGGCGCGGTCGCTGGTGGCCTGCATCCACTTCTGCAGCGCGTCGGTGCCGACGAGCTTACGTGCCGGATCGTTCTCGAGATGGGCGACGGCCTCTTCGACCGTCGACCCGGGCAGGATCTCGTTCGCGATGGCCGTCTGCTCGGCGACCATGCGGGCGAGCTCTTCGCGACCCCACTCATAGGTCTCGTCGAGGTCGATCACGGCACCGAGGAAGCGGCGCGAGTGCAGGGCGTAGAGATCGCGGCCCACGGCGTCGACCTCGGAGGCTGCCGGAGCCAGCTCACCAGTGAGAAACTCGCGCAACTCGTCGTAGGCGGCCCGCGCCCCCGCGGCGGCCTTCTCAAGTTCGCGGGCGAGGGATGCCGGCAACTCGCCGTCCTCGGGGTCCGCCTCGGCGACGAAAGAGGTGAAGAAGCCATCCTCGGCCGAGTAGCGGGCGATCTGGGTGGCCACCTCGGTCACCTGACGCCGGGCGGGCACGACGCCGCGAGCGATGCCCTCGCGCAGGGTGGTGGCGTATCCGCGAAGCGCCTCAGGCACGGCCGCGAGACGGCGCGCGATCACGCTCCAGTCCTCTATGGTCTCGGTGGGCATGAGGTCGTAGATCTGGCGAACCTCCTGCGCGGCCGAGTCGATCACGTTGATGTCGCGCAGATGCCAGGCGGATTCGTGCAGCTCTTCATCGAGGCTCAGCTCACCGAGCAGATCGGCCTTGGTGACCTCGTCGATGGCGTCGACCGGTTCGAGAGCCTGCAGCGCGCGCTTCGTCGCCTTGACGGCGTCGGCCGTGCGGTCCGCGCCCTCGGGACTCATGTCGGGATATCGGTCGTTGTACTCGTTGCGCCCGATGTAGGTGGCCAACGTCGGGTAGAGCTCACTCAGGGTGTCGACCCACTCGTCAGCGAGTGCGTCGATGGCGGTGGGAGTGCGGGGTGCGTCAGACATAGCGCCAAGCCTACGTCACCGGCACCTGATCTCAGCGATCCAGATCTCCGCGCTCCCGCCAGGTCCAGCCGTTGTCCATGGATGCCTGGCGCGCGACGGGTTCGTAGGTGTCGCGTAGCTCGGCGAGGATCTCGTACAGACGCGTATCGCTGCGCATCCGCTGCTGCCACTGCTCCGCGATCGCGCTGTAGCGCCCCGGTGCCACACCGAACTCGACGGTCGCGAAGCGGTCATGGTCGGCCTTGTCCACCCGGAACATCGTGAGGTAGCTGTCGATCTTGACGTACCGCTCGAAAGTGAGGCCCTCGATGTCATCCGGGATGTCGATCGGTGCCGACTCGTCGAGCACGGTGGTGACGCCCATACTCGTCGACAGGCCGACACCACCGGGTCCCGCTGACTCGGCCGCAAGGCTGCCGGCCGGGACGGCGTCAGTGCTGTGCCCGGCCTCGCCGGCCTCGGCGCGTCGATGCGCCAGAGTGATCCAGTCGATCGCCGCCTCCCCCGGGTTCTTCGGATTCAGTCCCACCGGAATTTCTGCCCCGGGAACGACATAGAAGTGCACGTGCGCGGGGATCCGCGACGCCTTGGTGGTAGCGAGCGTCCCGTCCGGGAGTCGCACGGTGATGTTGCGCTTGCTGGTGGTGATCCCGAGCTTCGTGGCCTTCTCCCACGAGACGATCGTCCCGAGCACAAGCGGCCACTTCTCGGATCCCGAGTCGCGTACATCCGCCCCGCCGCTGAGGCCCGTCGCCGGGGCCTTGTCCGGTCTGGACGAGTATCCCGTCTGAAGCGCAGAACCCTGGGGAGTGACCACGGCATCGATCCCGGCTCCGAGCCGGAAGGCGGTGGGGTATCGGTCGGACAGGTCGAAGCTGCGATTCTCGTACCCGCAGTCGATCCGGTAGCCGGTAGGCTCGGGTTGCCCCGGCCACTCCACGCGCAGGTAGACGTACTTCGTCGCTGCGCCATCGTCTTCGTCCCGGACGGCGCCTGCCCGGTACCGCAGGCCGGTGATCCGCCCGGTCACCCGCGGTGCGCCGAGGTAGGGATCGTCCGCGTCGAGGTCGATGCCGTACTTGTCCAGCGTCGCCTGAAGCTTCGCCATTCCCGCGCCCGACAGCGCATCGGCCGCCGCGATCTGCGCCTGGATCTCGACGGCCATGGCCTCGGGATCGCTGTTCTGGATGCCCTGCAGTTTTCGCCAGATCATTCGCCCAGCCCTTCGCTCAAGGTGTCGGGGCGACGCACCAGGCCCTTTCTAGTGCGCTGCCTCGTTCCAGTCTTGTCCCCAACCTAGCTGTACGTCCAGAGGCACGGAAAGATCGGCAGCACCGGCCATCCGGTCACGCAGGATCGCCTCGACCTGTTCCTGCTCCCCCGCGGCGACCTCGACGACGAGTTCGTCATGTATCTGCATGAGCACGCGCGAAGCGAGCGCGCCTGCGCGCAGGTCGTCGTGAATGCGGAACAGCGCAATCTTCATGATGTCGGCGGCGCTGCCCTGGATGGGGGCGTTCAGCGCCGCCCGCTCAGCGTTCTCACGGAGCACCCGGTTGGGGCTCGCAAGATCGGGGAAGGGTCGTCTGCGGCCGAAGATCGTCTCGGTGTACCCCGTCTCGCGCGCCTTCTCGACTGAGGCGCGCAGGTAGTCGCGTACCGCACCGAAGCGGGCGAAGTACTCCACCATGAGCTGCCGGGCCTCGGCCTGCTCGATGCGCAGCTGCTTCGAGAGGCCGAAGGCGCTGAGACCGTAGACCAGACCGTAGGACATGGCTTTGACCTTGGTGCGCATCTCGGAGGACACCTCCTCCGGCTCGACGCCGAAGACGCGAGAGCCGACGAAGCGGTGCAGGTCCTCACCCGAGCGGAACGCCTCGATGAGGCCCTCGTCGCCCGAGAGATGGGCCATGATCCGCATCTCGATCTGCGAGTAGTCGGCGGTCAGCAACGTCTCGTAGCCCTCGCCGACGACGAAGGCGCTGCGGATGCGCCGCGACTCCTCGGTGCGCACCGGGATGTTCTGCAGGTTCGGGTCGGTGCTCGACAGGCGCCCCGTCTGGCTCGCGGTCTGCACGTAGGTGGTGTGGACACGACCGTCGGGCCCGATCGCGGTGTCGAGAGACTCGATGATCTGCCGGAGTTTGGTCGCCTCACGGTGGTCGAGCAGGAGTCCGAGGAAGGGGTGTGGATTCGTCTCCTGCAGATCGGCGAGCACCGCAGCATCCGTGGAGTATCCGGTCTTGGTCTTGCGCGTCTTCGGCAGCTCGAGCTCCTCGAAGAGCACCTCTTGCAATTGCTTGGGCGATCCGAGGTTCACCTCGCGGCCGATGGTCTCGTAGGCGCGCTCGGCGATGTCCTGCGCGCGGGCGGCCAGTTCCTTCTCGAACGCGGCCAGCACCGCGTGCGACAGCGCGACGCCGGCGAGTTCCATGTCGGCGAGGGTCAGGAGCGTCGGCAGCTCGATCTCGGTGAGGACGGAGGCCACGCCCTCGGGCAGCTCTTCTCTCAGCGCGGCGGTCGCGCGCAGGGTGGACCACGCCTGTTGCGCGGGCGTCGCACCCTCGTTCTCGGGCAGGAGCTGACTGGGGTCGGCCTCGGGAAGGCGCTCACCCAGGTAGCGATCGACGAGGTGCGCGAGCGTCTTGTCGGGGAAGCTCGGGCGCAGCAGCCATCCGGCCAGCAGCGTGTCGTAGGCGAGGCCGCCCAGGCGCACGCCTGCGCGCGCGAACGCCTTCACCTGCGGCTTGGCACTGTGCATCGCTTTCGGGGCTTCGGAGCTCAGCCACTCCGAGAGCGTCGTTGCGGCGTCGGCAGTCCACGCGGTCTCGAGCAGTTCGCTCAGGGATGCCACACCGAGGCGCACGGCCTGGTCGCCTTCGAGCGACAGCGTGACACCGACCTCGCCCTGCTGCGCCGACAGCCATCGGGCGAGGTCGGCGGGGCTTGCCTCTTGGACGGTCGGCAGCTCGATGGCAGGCTCGGGGCCGGCCCCCTCTCCCCCGCCGACCGCCTCGAAGACGCGGGTGAGCAGGGTGCGGAACTCGAGCCGCGCGAAGATGTCGCGCACGGCCTGGGCATCGATGGGCTGCACCTCGAGGTCGGCGGGGCCGACGGGCAGTTCGAGATCGCGCAGCAGATGGTTCAGCCTCCGATTGCGCCGCACGTCGTCGATATGCTCTCGCAGGTTGCCGCCGACGACTCCGCCGATCTCATCGGCCTTCGCCAGCAGTTCGTCGAGCGAGCCGAACTGGGTCAGCCACTTCACCGCCGTCTTCTCGCCCACCTTGGGCACGCCCGGCAGGTTGTCGCTCGTCTCGCCGACGAGAGCCGCGACATCCGGATACTGTTCGGGAACGACGCCGTACCGCTCCTTGACCGCCTCGGGATCGTAGCGCTTGAGCTGCGAGACGCCCTGCACCGAGGGGTAGAGCAGGGTCACGTCGTCCGTGACGAGCTGGATGGTATCGCGGTCGCCCGAGACGACCAGCACCCGGTATCCGGATGCCGCCCCCTGCGTCGCCAGGGTCGCCAGGATGTCATCGGCCTCGTAGTTCTCCTTCGTCAGAACCGGGATCGACAGCGCGGCCAGGCAGTCCTGCAGCAGCGGGATCTGGCCCTTGAACTCGGCCGGCGTCTCGGCACGCGTCGCCTTGTACTCCGGGTACTCCTCTGTGCGGAAGGAGGCACGGGAGGTGTCGAAGGCGATCGCCATATGCGTCGGCTTCTCGGCCTTGATCAGGTTGATCAGCATCGACAGGAATCCGTAGATGGCGTTGGTGTGCTGGTTGTCCTTCGTGGTGAAGTTCTCGACCGGAAGCGCGAAGAAGGCGCGGAAGGCCAGCGAGTGGCCGTCGACGACCATGAGGGTAGGCTTTGCGGAGTCGGTCACTCTGCCAGCGTAGCCGGGGCCGGCGACACGATGTGAGGAGGATTCGCGGGATGACGAGCAACCCGGGCATGGATTGGATCGCCGAGCACGGCAAGGGCGCACTCGCGGAACGGATGGGGATCGAGTTCATCGAGCTCACCGTCGCCCGCTGTGTGGCCACGATGCCGGTCGAGGGCAACACGCAGCCCGTGGGGTTGCTGCACGGTGGTGCCTCGGTGGTTCTCGGTGAGACGCTCGGCTCGATCGCCGCGACCCTGCACGCCGGGGCGGGCAGGATCGCCGTCGGCGTGGACATCAATGCCACGCACACCCGCGCCGTCACCAGCGGCATCGTGACAGGCACCTGCACGCCCATTCACCTCGGCCGGTCGATCGCCGTGCACGAAATCCTCGTCACGAACGACGCGGGCGAACGATGCTGCACGATCCGCATCACGAACATGCTCAAGGATCTGGGCTGAGCGGCGTCAAGGTTTCGACTCGCTGTGCTCGCTCAACCTGCGTCGGTTCGCATCAACGCTGCTTCACGGCATTGATCCGCAACCGACTCAGTCCTTCTTGGGTGCGAGCTGCTCGATGAGGACTTTGGCCACATCGTGCATCGTGAGCCGCTGGTTCATCGAGGCCTTCTGAATCCAGCGGAAGGCGTCCGGCTCGCTCAGGCCCAGCTTCTCGTTGAGCAGGCCCTTGGCGCGGTCGACGAGTTTACGCGTCTCGAACCGTTCGACCATGTCGGCGACCTCGGCCTCGAGGGTGAGGATCTGCTCGTGCCGTGCGAGGGCGATCTCGATGGCGGGCAGCAGGTCGTTGGGTGTGAAGGGCTTGACGACGTAGGCGAGGGCTCCGGCCTCGCTCGCCCGCTCGACGAGCTCTTTCTGGCTGAACGCGGTCAGCAGCACCACCGGGGCGATCTTGCCCTTGGTGAGGCGCTCGGCGGCGCTGATCCCGTCGAGCTGCGGCATCTTCACATCCATCACGACCAGGTCTGGGCGCAGCTCTGTCGCCAGCGCCACGGCGGTCTCGCCGTCTCCGGCTTCGCCGACCACATCAAAGCCGTTGTCCCGCAGGATCTCGACGATGTCGAGGCGAATGAGCGATTCATCCTCGGCCACCACGACGCGGCGTGGTGCGGGGGCGGTCGGCGGGGGCGTCGGTTCCTGCTCAGTCACAGGATAATCCTACTGGGATGGTGCTCCTGGTGGAGCAAGGTCGAATCGGCTCATCGTTCGGAACCGCTCGCCGATGCTGAACCGCCCGGAATCAACTGCGGAGAAGGGAGTTCACCTCGGCACTGGTCAGCGACTCAACCGGAGCAGCCTCTGAGATCGCTGCATAGGCATCACCATCAGCGATGAAGGCCCCTGCTGCGCCGCCGAGGATCACGAATCTGCCGTCGAAGCTATCCTTGCCGAACAGAAGATACCTCTCCCCCGAGACCAACTCCGGCTCGCTGTCCACTAGATACCTGACTCCATTGACGACCCCACCAGTCTGAAGGAAAACGACGATACTCCCGACCGAGAACTCTCCGACGTGGACTGCATCCACACGCAAGGACACGGCCTGGGCGGGAACTCCTTCATCCTGTGCGGCATCTTTCTCCCGGACATCGTTCGGCACGCCGTAGTAGGCATCGTCGGGATCTGCGGGATCGTACCGCGGAAGCAACGTCACAGGCTCTTTATCAACGACGGTGCCCTCGACAATGATCGTGGCGTCTGCAACAAGCGCGACCGGTGTGTCATAGCTCAGGTAGTCACCGTGCAGTTCGACGGTCGGCAAGGTCGCACACCCTGTCATCATCAACGTCATCGTCCCGATGACAACAGCAAGAACGGATCTCGTCTTCGACATTACAGGTACCCCCGATCTCTAGTAATAGCCATTGGACTCATTGACTTCGACGGTCTTAGGGCCGGTGACGCTGTTCCGGTTCCGCCCTTGACTCATCAATAGATTCGTTGCGCTCTCATGCCCGAGTTTGAGTGCATGGCCGAACTCGTGAGCGGTCACGCTCTTGACGACGTTGGCGAGCTTGTATCCGGTCGCGTTCAGATGGGCGATGATCTCGGTCTGGTCAAGCTTGATGTTGTAGCTTGTCGAGCCGCCTGGCGTGTACAACGCAAGCCACCCTAGACCATATGAGCCGACCTGCAGGAGTTTGGTACAACTATTGGAAACGGTGATGTTGCCCGCGAAGGACGAGTGATTATTCCAGGCGTTTCTTCCGTTGTTTATGGCATCGGCCCAGGTCGAGATCACGCTAGGGTTCTTGACGCAGAAGTTGTTCGATGACTGCGCGCCGGAGTAGTACATGGCTTGGGCTGGTGCGCTGGAAGTCGTTACGATCAGCGCAGCTACGAATGCCGACGCGAGCAAACTCTTTCGGATGCGACTTACTTCTCGTCTCATCTTTCCCTCCCCATGGAAAGTGAGTCAGCGTTGACCCGAAACTGATCCGGTCACGCTAGCACGTCCGGCTCTGGGACTCAACGACCTTCCTCAAGAAGGTGCCGCCGCCCGTAGGCGGCATGTCTGGTGCCGGCGGTGGGACTCGAACCCGCCCCACGGGCCCCTCAGCACGTCGCTGCGCGCCGCGCTGAGCCTCGGGCCCGCGAGGACCCCGGTGCGTTTCTCGCCTACGGACGGCACCAGACCCGCCGCCCGTAGGCGGCATGTCTGGTGCCGGCGGTGGGACTCGAACCCACACGCCCTCTCGGACAAAGCATTTTGAGTGCTCCGCGTCTACCATTCCGCCACGCCGGCCCGCAACGACATTACCGCACCAAACCGAAGACGTCAGGTCGCCGCCTTGTAAGCCGGTGCCGCGCCGCCGACCGCGTCGCCGACTTTGTGCACGCGGATGTCGTTCGTCGAACCGACGATGCCGGGAGGCGATCCGGAGATCACGACGACTTTGTCGCCCACCGCTGCGAGGCCGTTGCCGAGCAGGTGCTCGTCGGCCTGCAGGAACATCATGTCGGTGTGCTCGACGCTCTCGACCAGGGTGGTGCGCACGCCCCAGGTCAGGGCCATGCGCCGCCGGATGCCGGGCTCGGGCGTGAAGGCGAGCATCGGGATGCGGGACCGCAAGCGCGACAGCCGCCGGGCCGAGTCGCCGGACTGGGTGAAGACGCACAGGTACTTCGCCTCGACGAACTCGGCGACCTCGAGCGCAGCCATCGTGATCGCGCCGCCCTGCGTGCGCGGGCGGTTGGTGAGGGGGGCGATCCGCTCCAGGCCGTGCTCCTCGGTGGACTCGATGATCCGGGCCATGGTCTCCACGACGATGATCGGGTACTCCCCCACGCTCGTCTCGCCCGAGAGCATGACGGCGTCGGCACCGTCCAGCACGGCGTTGGCGACATCCGAGGTCTCGGCACGGGTCGGCACGGGGTTGGAGATCATCGACTCCAGCATCTGGGTCGCCACGATCACCGGCTTGGCGTTGCGCCGGGCGATCTCGACCGCGCGCTTCTGCACGATGGGCACCGCCTCGAGCGGAAGCTCCACGCCCAGGTCGCCGCGCGCGACCATGATCCCGTCGAAGGCGTCGACGATCTCCTCGAGCGCGTCCACCGCCTGGGGCTTCTCGATCTTCGCGATGACGGGGATGCGCACGTCCTCCTCGGCCATGATCTCGTGCACGCGCGTGACGTCCGAGGCGTTGCGCACGAACGACAGCGCGATGAGGTCCGCCCCGGCGCGCAGCCCCCAGCGCAGGTCGGATTCGTCCTTCTCGCTCAGCGCCGGCACGTTCACGGCGACCCCCGGCAGGTTGATGCCCTTGTTGTTCGACACGGCTCCGGCGACCACGACCCGCGTGGTGACGACCGTGCCGTCGCTCTCCACGACCTCGACCCGCACCTTGCCGTCGTCGATGAGCAGAAAATCGCCGGGGCTGACGTCCTGCGGCAGTCCCTTGAAGGTCGTGCTGCAGATCTCGCGGGTGCCGACGATGTCTTCGGTGGTGATCCGGAAGATGTCGCCCACGGCCAGCTCGTGCGGACCGTTCTCGAACTTTCCGAGACGGATCTTCGGTCCCTGCAGATCCACGAGCACGGCAACGGCCCGACCGGTCTCGTCGGCCGCGCGGCGCACGTGCGCGAGGCTCACATCGTGCACGTCGGTCGTGCCGTGGCTGAGGTTGAGCCGGGTGACGTCGACCCCGGCTTCGATGAGGGCACGAACCGTCTCATAGCTGGAAGTCGCCGGACCTAGCGTGGCGACGATCTTGGCACGTCTCAACGTGAATCTCCCGAGGTAGCAGGTGTACGAGCGGATGCGGGCGTCATCGCCTGTGCCAGCCTACGCGGGCGCGAGCCCGATGGCGAGGTCGCCGGGCCGAACGGGTTCAGGCAGGGCGCTGCGGCCCATCAGGAAGCGATCGACGCTCGCCGCCGCCGCTCGCCCCTCGGCGATCGCCCAGACGATGAGCGACTGTCCGCGCCCCGCATCCCCGGCGACGAAGACATCCTCGAGCGATGTCGCCCAGTCGCCGTTGCGGTCGATGGTGCCGTGAGGCGTGACGGCCGGTGCGAAACCCTCGGTGAACGACGCCGTCTCCGGACCGGTGAAGCCCATGGCGATCAGCACGAGGTCGGCGGGGATCTCGTGCTCGGTCCCGGGCTTGGGCACGCGCCGTCCCTCGCGGAACTCCGTCTCGGCCACGCGCAGGGCGCGCACCTCGCCCGCCTCGTTGCCCAGGAACTCGACGGTCGAGGCGAGATAGCGTCGCTCGCCGCCCTCTTCGTGCGCGGACTGCACCTCGAAGACGGTCGGTGTCATCGGCCAGGGCTGGTGCTCGGGTCGCTCGGTGCCGGGCTGCCGGCCGATGGCGAGGTTCGTCACGCTCAGCGCCCCCTGCCGGTGCGCGGTGCCGATGCAATCGGCACCCGTGTCGCCTCCGCCGATCACGATGACGTGCTTTCCCCCGGCCGTGATCTGGTCCGGTACGCTGTCGCCCGCGACCGCGCGGTTGGACTCGACGAGGTACTCCATCGCGAAATGCACGCCGCGCAGGCCCCGCCCCGGCAGCGGCAGCTCGCGCGGCACGGTGGCACCCGTGGCCATCACGACCGCGTCGTAGCGGGCACGCAGCTCTTCCCAGCTGATGTCGCGTCCGATCTCGATGCCCACACGAAAGCGCGTGCCCTCCTCCTGCATCTGCCTCAGGCGTGCCTCGATGTGGGACTTCTCCATCTTGAAGTCCGGGATGCCGTAGCGCAGCAGCCCTCCGATCCGGTCATCGCGTTCGAAGACCGCCACGGTGTGCCCGGCGCGGGTGAGCTGCTGGGCGGCGGCAAGGCCCGCGGGGCCGGACCCCACGACGGCTACGGTCTTCCCGGTCAGCCGCTGGGGCGCCTGCGGCTCGATCCAGCCGTGCGAGAAGGCCTCGTCGACGATGGACACCTCGATCTGCTTGATCGTCACCGCGGGCTGGTTGATCCCGAGCACGCAGGCGCTCTCGCAGGGGGCGGGGCACAGTCGCCCGGTGAACTCCGGGAAGTTGTTCGTCGCGTGCAGGCGGTCACTCGCCGCGCGTCCCTCGCCTCGCCACACGAGGTCGTTCCACTCCGGGATGAGGTTGCCGAGCGGGCACCCCTGATGGCAGAACGGCACCCCGCAGTCCATGCAGCGGCCCGCCTGGCGGCGCAGCACCGCCTGGTCGCCCGGTTCGTAGACCTCTTTCCAGTCCAGGATGCGCACGGGCACCGGACGCCGGGCCGGCAGCTCGCGCTCGGTCACCTTCAGAAAACCACGGGGATCAGCCACCGGTCACCTCCAGGATGCGGGTCCAGACGACATCGCCGTCGGGATCGAGTCCCTCTGCCATCGCCTCGGCACGGGCGTGCTGCACGGCGGCGTAGTCGCGGGGCAGCACCTTCACGAACTCGCCCGCGACGCGATCGAAGTCACTCAGCATCCGCCCTGCCAGCGGCGAGCCGGTGCGGTCGCGGTGCTCGGTGAGCAGCGTCCGCAGGATTTCGAGATCGGCGCGGTCGAGCGGGCCGAGATGCAGCTCACCGCTCGAGCGCCCCTCGGCGTTGACGAGTTCGGGGCGCAGGGCGTGCACATACGCGACGCCGCCGGACATCCCGGCACCGAGGTTGCGCCCCGTCCGGCCGAGGATCACGGCGATTCCGCCGGTCATGTACTCCAGCGCGTGATCGCCCACGCCTTCGACGACGCCGGTCGCACCGGAGTTGCGCACCAGGAAGCGCTCACCGACCACGCCCGAGATGAACAGGGTGCCCGAGGTCGCGCCGTACCCGATCACGTTGCCGGCGATCACGTTCTCTTCGGGGATCAGCGTCGCCGCACGCGGTGGCCGGATCATGAGGTCGCCGCCCGACAGACCCTTGCCGACGTAGTCGTTGGCATCCCCTTCCAGTCGCAGCGCGATCCCGCGCGGAAGAAACGCTCCCAGCGACTGGCCGGCGGTGCCGTACAGGGTGATGTCGATCGTTTCGCGGGCAAGGCCCTCGGCCCCGTACCGAGCCGTCACCTCGTGGCCGAGCATGGTGCCGACGGCACGCTCGGTGTTGCGGATGGGGAGTTTGATGACCACCGGCTCCTGGCGTTCGAGGGCGTCCTCGGCCATCGAGATGAGCGGCACGTCGAAGTGCTCGTCGAGCTGATGGTCCTGCGGACGTGCCCACTGACGGGGCTCTCCCGCGGGGAACCGCGGACCGTTGAGCACGGGTTCGAGGTCCAGTCCCTGCGCCTTCCAGTGCTCGATCGCGTGATCCACTTCGAGCAGCTCGGTGCGTCCGATGATCTCGTCGAGCGAGCGGAAGCCGAGCGCCGCCAGATGCTCGCGCACCTCTTCGGCGATGAACTCCATGAAGTTGACGACGAACTCCGGCTTGCCGCTGAAGCGTTCGCGCAGCACCGGGTTCTGCGTGGCGACGCCCACCGGGCAGGTGTCGAGGTGGCATACGCGCATCATGATGCATCCGCTGACCACGAGCGGGGCGGTGGCGAAGCCGAACTCCTCGGCCCCGAGCAGCGCCCCGATGATCACGTCCCGCCCGGTCTTGAGCTGTCCGTCGACCTGCACGACGACGCGGTCGCGCATGCCGTTGAGCATGAGGGTCTGCTGCGTCTCGGCAAGCCCGAGCTCCCAGGGGGTACCGGCGTGCTTGAGCGAGTTCAGCGGGCTCGCTCCGGTGCCGCCGTCGTGGCCGGAGATCAGGATGACGTCGCTGAGCGCCTTGGCCACGCCCGCTGCCACCGCGCCGATACCGGACTGACTGACGAGCTTGGTGTGGATGCGAGCGCTCGGGTTCGCGCGCTTCAGGTCGAAGATGAGCTGCTTGAGGTCCTCGATGGAGTAGATGTCGTGGTGCGGCGGCGGCGAGATCAGGCCCACGCCCGCGGTGGCGTGGCGCGTGCGCGCCACCCAGGGGTAGACCTTCGTGGGCGGCAGCTGCCCACCTTCGCCGGGCTTCGCGCCCTGCGCGAGCTTGATCTGGATGTCGTCGGCCTCGGTGAGGTACTGGCTCGTGACGCCGAACCGGCCCGACGCCACCTGCTTGATCGCACTGCGCCGCTCGGGGTCCACGAGACGCTCCGGATCCTCACCGCCTTCGCCGGTGTTGGACTTGCCGCCGATCCGGTTCATCGCGATCGCGAGCGTCTCGTGCGCCTCCATCGAGATCGAGCCGTAGCTCATCGCACCCGTCGAGAAGCGCTTCACGATGACAGACACCGGCTCGACCTCGTCGATCGGCACCGGCGGCCGCTCCCCCGTGCGCAGGCGGAACAGGCCCCGCAGGGTCTTCAGCTCCTCGGCCTGGTCGTCGACGAGCCGGGTGTACTCGCGGAAGATGTCGTAGCGCCGGGTGCGCGTGGAGTGCTGCAGGCGGAACACGGTGTCGGGGTTGAACAGGTGCGGTGCGCCATCCCGCCGCCACTGGTACTCGCCACCGGTCCAGAGGCGCTCGTGAGCCCGGAGCGCAGCATCCTCGGGGTAGGCGAAGTCGTGCCGTGCCTGGTTCTCGACGACGATCTCGGCCAGGCCGATGCCGCCGAGCTTCGTCTCGGTGCCGGCGAAGTAGGCATCCACGAACTCCTGACCGAGTCCGACAGCCTCGAAGACCTGAGCACCGGCGTAGGACGAGACCGCCGAGATGCCCATCTTGGACATGACTTTGAGCACCCCCTTGCCGAGGGCGTAGATGAGGTTGCGCACGGCCTTCTCGGGCGTGAGGCCTGTGATGTACCCGGTGCGCACGAGGTGCTCGACCGTCTCCATCGCGAGATAGGGGTTCACCGCCGAGGCGCCGTAGCCGATGAGGGTCGCCACATGGTGAACCTCGCGGACGTCACCAGCCTCGACGAGCAGACCCACGCGCATCCGGTTCTCGCGGCGGATCAGGTGGTGGTGCACCGCGGAGATCATCAGGAGGGACGGGATCGGTGCGAGATCCTTGTTGGAGTCGCGGTCCGAGAGGATGACGAACTCCGCTCCCCGCTCGATCGCCGCGTCGACCTCGGCGCACATCGCGGCAAGCCGATCCCGCATCGCGTCGGGGCCGGCGTCGACCTGGTAGAGCCCGCGGATCGTCACGCTCGAGGTACCCGGCAGCGCCCGGTCGATGTGCCGGATCTTGGCCAGCTCGTCGTTGTCGATCACCGGGAAGTCGAGGGTCACCGTACGCGCATGCTCGGGACCCCAGGCCAGTAGGTTCTGCTCGGGGCCGAGGCCCAGGCGCAGGCTCGTCACGACCTCTTCGCGGATGGAGTCCAGCGGCGGGTTCGTGACCTGGGCGAACTGCTGCACGAAGTAGTCGAACAGCAGCCGCGGCCTGGTGCTCAGCACCGCGATGGGTGCATCGTTGCCCATCGCGCCGATCGGCTCTACGCCGTTCTGTCCCATCGGGGTGAGCAGGATCCGCACTTCCTCTTCGGTGTAGCCAAAGGTGCGCTGGCGACGCGTGATCGAGGCGGGCGGATGCACGATGTGCTCGCGCTCGGGGAGGTCCGCGAGGCGGATGGCCCCCTGGTCGAGCCACTCCCGCCAGGGATGCATGGTCGCGAGGTCGCGCTTGATCTCCTCGTCCTCGACGATCCGGCCCGACGCGGTGTCGACGAGGAACATCCGACCCGGCTGCAGGCGCCCGCGGCGCTTGACGCGCCCGGGGGCGAACTCGAGCACGCCCGTCTCGGACCCGATCACGACCAGGCCGTCGGTGGTCTCGGTCCAGCGTCCCGGGCGCAGGCCGTTGCGGTCGAGGGTAGCCCCGACGATCGTGCCGTCGCTGAAGATCAGGGCCGCCGGGCCGTCCCAGGGCTCCATCTGGTTCGCGTGGTACTCGTAGAACGCGCGCAGATCGTCGCTGATGTCGGGCTGGTTGTCGTAGGCCTCGGGCACCATCATCATGATCGCGTGCGGGAGGCTCCGTCCGGTGAGGGTGAGCAGTTCGAGCACCTCGTCGAAGGAGGCCGAGTCGCTGCCGCCCTCGGGGCAGACCGGCAAGAGGGGCGCGAGGTCACCGAGCAGCCCGGACTCGAGCTGCGATTGGCGGGCACGCATCCAGTTGCGGTTGCCGCCAACGGTGTTGATCTCGCCGTTGTGCGCGACCATCCGCAGCGGCTGCGCGAGCGGCCAGGAGGGGAAGGTGTTGGTCGAGTAGCGGGAGTGCACGACGGCGAGTTCCGAGGCGAAGCGCTCATCCTGCAGGTCGGGATAGAAGGGCTCGAGCTGCAGGGTCGTGACCATCCCCTTGTAGCCGAGGGTGCGGCTGGAGAGCGACACGAAGTACGCGCCGAGCTCGTGCCCGGCGCGCTTGCGCAGACGGTAGGCCACGCGGTCAAGGGCGATACCTGAGTGCGCACCCGCCTCGGACGCCACGAAGAGCTGCTCGAAGGCGGGGCGCGCTTCGTCGGCGAGCGTGCCCAGATGCTGATTGGCGGTCGGCACTTGCCGCCAGCCGAGGACTCGCAAGCCCTCTTCCGCGGCGATCGCTTCGATCCCCGCCTTCTGCACACGGCGGTCACTCGCCGCAAGCGGCAGGAATGCCATCCCCGCGGCGTACTCCCCCACCGGCGGCAGTTCGAATCCGGTCATCTCGCGCAGGAACGCGTCCGGCATCTGAGTGAGGATCCCCGCGCCGTCGCCCGTGCCGGCGTCCGAGCCGATCGCACCGCGGTGTTCGAGGTTGCGCAGCGCCTCGAGCGCGAGCGCGACGATGTCGTGACCGGGCGTGCCCCGCAGCGTCGCCACCATCGCGAGGCCGCAGGCATCCTTCTCGAAGGCGGGGTTGTACATCCCCTGCCTCGCGGGCAGCGCGAGACCGGATGGCGTCGGTGAGGTGCTTCGTTCCGTGCGCATGTCGTCCTCAAGGGTCGGCGAATGCAACGGGACGACGTTGGCCCACGCGTTCTCTGCGATCGATCAGGCGGCTATCGGGTGCTGCCCTTCTTCGAAGCGGCGGTGCTCGTGACACCCGCCGCGGCAGCGAGCGCTTCGTCATCCGGCTCGCTGACATCGACGAATTCTGTGGAATCGTCCTGCGAGTCTACCTCAGCATCTTTGTCTGCTCGACCACGACCAGGCTTGTACACCGAGGGCTCGAGCCCCGGATGCCGACGAGTCTGCACGAGGATGATGACGATGCCGAGGACGATTGCCGCAAGCGCCGTCCAGACATTGACGCGCAGGCCCAGGACGATCTCGCTCGGGTCGATCCGGATCGACTCCCAGACGACGCGACCGGCACCGTACCAGATGAGGTAGACGGCGAAGAGCTTGCCCCACTGGATGGTGAAGCGGCCACTCAGCCAGAGCAGGAAGAAGGCACCGAGCAGGTTCCAGATCACCTCATAGAGGAAGGTCGGGTGAAAGAGCGTGCCTTCGGCCAAACCCGGTGGGAAGGCGGGGTTGCTCTTGTCGATCTCCAGGCCCCAGGGCAGGTCCGTGGGCAGTCCGAACAGTTCCTGGTTGAACCAGTTGCCGAAGCGTCCGATGGCCTGTGCCAGCAGCATGCCCGGAGCCATTGCATCGGCGAAGCTCCAGAACCGGATGCCGGTCCACCGGCAGCCCAGCCACGCGCCGACCGCCCCGCCGAGCAGCGCGCCGAAGATCGCGATGCCGCCCTCCCAGATCGCCCAAACCGAGCCCGGTTGCATCGGGTTCCACGGGTTCTTGCCGTCGCCGAAGTAGTCGGTGAGGTGGGTGAGCACGTGGTAGGTGCGCGCGCCGATGAAGGCGAAAGGTACGGCCAGCAGCGCGATGTCGATGACGACCCACGGCTCGCCGCCGCGGCGAGTGAGCCGGTTGTTGGTGAGCAGCACCGCGAGGAGGAGTCCCGTCATGATGCACAGCGCGTAGATGTGGATGCGGAAGGGGCCTACCTCGAAGTAGCTGATCGGCGGGCTCGGGATGCTCGTGAGCACACCCTGGACGGCGGAGGACAGCGCAAGGGACATAGCCCTGAGTCTACTAGCGCGCGCACATAAGGATCGCCCCCGGAAACCGAGGCCCGAGGGCCGCGACCGGGGGCGATCACTGTGCGAGATTCGGTTTCCGTATCCGGTTCCCTTGCGGGTTCCTCGTCTCCGTTTCCCTTCGCATTTACAAACATACTCGCCCCGAAACGGGTGTCAATACTTCGCCCCGAAGTCACCTCAAGCTCAGGTTGAGGGTGAGGTTCTTCGCCGTCACCTTCGGTCGTTGAGCGAGCGCAGTCGCTCGTCGATTACGGCACGCAGCTGCCTCTTGAACCGCTGCTTGTCGAGAGAGGCCCTGTCAAGCACACGGTGCGGCCTGTGCTGCAGCCTCAGCGTCCGGTACGACCAGGATCGCCGCATCACCCTCGGAGTCGAACGCAACCCGCGCCTCGGTCAACCACTCCGGGTGCGCCTGTTCGATCGTCTCTTGCATCAACTGCTCCACGTGACTGCTGTCGAAGAGGTGAATGTCAACTCATTGATCAGCGACGCTGACAATTGCATACTTCTGACTACCCACGAGGACATATCGTTCTCCCGCACTGCCTTCCACATCATCGAGAGCAAACGCGCGGGTGATCGACTGTACTTCTTCGTCTGTCCAACGCACTTCGAACCCGATCGAGAGCTCTCGGAATCCTGGAACCTTCGCAAGAATCCAACACTCATATCGACTCGGATCGATCCGTACCCAACTTCCGCCTTGTGGCGCGCTCAATTGCGCGTAAGCCCTGTCCTTGCCACCAAACGCATCGTGCTTCCCGATCTCTGTGGACCCCACAGCTCAGTTATCACCAACCCCTGCATCACGCCCAAACGGCATCAACCCGAGTACGGTTCAAACATCTTCGCTGCACACCCAACGGTCTGAGGGAGCAGGCTACTCGGGCAGCACGGCGACGCGCACCTGCGCGACAAAGGAGGAGATCGCTTCTGGCCGCAGGCTGGAGAACGCGATCTTCCACCCTTCCCCTGCCCGAGAGATCGGCACCACGACGCTGTCGCCGCTGTCATCTACAACATCCAGACACATGGCTGGTACCGGACGGTTCACCACCGTATGACCGGCCTTGACACCCGTGATCCGCGAGAGCGGCAACACGAACCTCAGCTCTGGTGTCCTACTTCCCTTCCAGAACTGCATCTGGTCATCGGTGATCACCATGACCGAATAGCCCCCTATCCTCCCGCCGTAACCCGCGAAGTGCCGCTTAAGCAAGTCGTCTGTCCCCTGCGGATGGATCACCGGCAACACGATCCGATCGGGATGCCGCGCCTTCAGAACTTTCAGTCGTTTGCGTTGCGGCCTCACATAGATCCAAATGACAAGAAACAGGCTGCCGAAAACAACCGTGAAGATAAGGCTGAGCAGCACAAGCCCCGACGCACCGGAAGATCCTCCGCGCGCGAACACAAGGATGATCTGGACAGCGACGAACAAGCCGAACCCGATCATGCCGATCACCCGTGGCATCCTGCTCGGACGCTCAACGCTACTGTCAACGTTTGTGCTCATAGCATCATCAGCCGGGCCTGATGACCTTGAGCACCTCTTGCCATCTGATCTCCTAAAATGAACTTTGATCCCTTCCTGACATCATTACGGTTTCTGAAGCACCCGAGGCAGTGTGGGTCAGGAGCACACGGGTACCGATCGGGGCTAAGGCTTGCGCAGTGACGTCTTCTAGGTAGTCAAGCATTGCTGAGCGATCGTCACCGCGCAGCTCCCAAACGTAGTAGAGACCTTCCTCTTCCCCTTCCCCGGAAACTTGGATCGATGCGGGGAGCTCATCCCTCAATACCTGATCGTCGATGCGCTCCAAGCACTCGGCGACTGCTTGTCTCTCCTCCGCCGTCTGAGCGGCAAGCGGGACGTGCAGTCGGGCGATGAACTCTGGCTCAGAAATCGCTTGCCTATTGAGCCACGCGATCGGCTGCGGCAGGTGAAGGGTGCCGACAAAATCCTCCAGCTCCAGTGTCGATGACTGCTGCCACACCAGCACGGAATAACCGTCCGATGGTCGACTCATCCCCGTCTGCTCGATTTCGAGGCTGAGCTGATCAACAGGAAGCTGCGCCCGAACTGAGAAGAAGTGCGCAGCCACCCCCAGCGCACAATCAGTTGGGGGTGCAAGCAACGC
Source organism: uncultured Microbacterium sp. (assembly GCA_964533745.1). Taxonomy (GTDB): domain Bacteria; phylum Actinomycetota; class Actinomycetes; order Actinomycetales; family Microbacteriaceae; genus Microbacterium. Next base: position 29,334 of record CAZHML010000006.1, on the reverse strand, counting down.
GGCAACCTCTTCCACCATTCGGGACTGATCGTCTATCGGCCAGATAGCACGCACTCCATACAGAGTCAGCCCACCCTCCCACGGTTCGATGTTTGCGAGAATCCGCTGAGCCCGTGATGAGAACGGGCCGGGGAGTTCCGGCGGCACGCGCTCAGGCGTTGCGGTCGCGTTGACGAGTAACGAGCGGCGCACAGTCTTCTTGATGAACACAGCCGGATCCTCCACTGCGACCGTTCGGTGCGACACGAGCGCCGGTCCGGTCTCCGACGTCACAGGGAACACCTCGTCGGACAATGCGACCCACACCTGGGAGTCGTCCACACGCAGATCTGATAGTGACCGATCTTGCGTATTGACGACAAATGCCTGCGTGTACCGAAAGCCTCGCGCGACGCGCTTCTGACCAAGCAGCCGCACCACTCGAATCTCCTGCAACAGACGCCCATCATAGCCATAGGCAGCAATTACCCGTTGCAAACGCCGCAACCGCGATCCTGTAAGTTCCTCACTCACTTGCAGCGCCTATATCTGTGGAGTCGCGTGATTCGTCCCAAGCTGATCGCGACGGACGCAGCGCAACGATAAGAGCACCGATGATCAGCACAGACCAGGACACGATCTCGAAGACGTGGCCAGCGGTGAGCAGCACGACCGCCAGTCCTATCGTCGACAGAACAGCCGTGAGAATGGCTCCGACCCGACGATGCCCAGTCACGAGGAGTCCAAGCGCTATCGCCATAGCCGCTACAAACCCAGCAGCGAGCGCGATCTCACCGGCGGAGGGCCACCACGGCAGCTCTTCGATCGAGTATTTCCGGTGCAGGTATATCGCAAAGACGGCGAATGACACGGCCGCGATCCAGGGAAGTGCAACGGCTCCGAATCCCCTGCTCTGAATCGCTGTAACCGAGAGTGGTAGAACTGCCAACAGCCGCAGTTCCCAATGAAAAAGCCCACCGGCAGTCTCCCTCATCCGCCCGCCGAAAAGTCCAGTGAACACTATCCAGTCAAGATACAGCCAAACGACAGTGACCACTACAACAAGAAGCACGAGGAAGACACGCCCGATCAGGACCACTATCTGGGTTGAATACGAAGGAGTATCTGTCATTCTTCACTTCTCCTCAAGATCTAGTTTGATTCTAGAGGCAAATATTGGCCAGAGAATATAGGGAACCAATTTCTCCGGATACTCACCGGCCTTCGGACCTTGCGCTCGTATCCAAATATAGCCGTTACGAAACGAAAAGGTAATCAGGTTGTCCGCCCCCTCCGCATGCCCAGGTAGAGAACGAAGTGAGAATGAATTAGAGGTGACCTGCGTGACCACAACTGGGTTACCATATAAATCGATTTCTTGACCAACAGTTGGATTCGATACCATTCCCGGGATCGGGAACAGTCGATGCAAATTATTTGAGACGTACTGAAACAGTGCCTTATTCGACAATGCTTTAGCCCTATCTTCTTTCGAGTACAGCGGATATTTCAATCGATAGCTGTAGGGCGCGCGCCCAGGTAGCCTAAGCGATGTGATCTTGTGTCCGTTCGCGATCCATCGCTCTGCAGAGTCGGCAGTCATCTCGCCAGACAGGTCATGCTTGCCGATGGGGTCAGTGGGCCAGACGTAGTCGTTGTCCACACCGCCTTCGACCGGGTCGACTTGGAGGAATCTGCCGAGGGCTGCGACGTAGAGCCGTGCCCCCATCTCCGTGATGGCCACCCCGCCGGCCGTGTCGGTTGTCTTGAGTCCCTCTTGGTGCCACCCGGTACGGTCTTGATCATTCACCTGACCATCGGCAGCGATGGTACCGATAGCCAACGTTGCCGGATCGAGGCGCTGCCCGAAGGGGTCGTACAACTCGACTCCGGCCGCAGTCGTGGTGCCGTCGCCGATGGTCAGAGTGTGCCCGAGCATCGACGGGTAGGAGTAATCGGCACTGCCACCAGTAAAGGTCACGACACCGCCGGGCAAGCCGATCGTCTTCGACAGCACGCCGCCTTTCGACACCGCCCAGGGCGCTTCGCCACCCCCTGCATAAAGATGCTTGGTGGTCACCGCCGGGTCGCTGCCGGGCGGGTCCACCGTCCGCGACGCAACCCTCCCGGTCGCGTCGCGGACGATCGTGACGACGGTTCCGTCGGCGTGGGTCGTAGACGAGTGCCGGTTACGGCCGTCGTAAGTGAACACCATGCCACCGAGCGTCGTGATGTTGCCACGTGCGTCGTAGACGATATCGCTCGCATCGAGCCCGTCGGCGACGTCGTGCGCCCCGGTGATGGGGTTTGTCACGCTGGTAGACAGCAGCCGGTCGGCCCAGTCATAGCAGTAGTCGGTGGTCGTCGTGATCGGCGATTCGCCGGGTTCGGTGTAGATATCGACCAGTTTCGTGCGGTTACCAGAGGTGCCAGCGGCGGCGTTCGGGCCGCACCCGCCAGTCGCGGCGAACTCGTAGCTGAGTTCGTGCCCGGGGATCTCTGCGGTGATCAGCCTGCCTGCGGCGTCGTAGCCGTAGATCGACGTGAAGGTGTCTCCACCGCGCGTCGTCTCGTGCTGCACGACCCTGCCCGACTGCGACCGCACCACGCTGTCGGTGATTGAGGTCGCAGAGGGGAAGGTCCACGACTGCCCGGTGACACGCCCGGCGGGGTCGCGGGCGATGCTGGCGAGCATCGCCCCGCCGCGGTAGGTGACAGATTCGAGTTCTTGCTGGCTGGTGTAGTCGGGCGTGGCGATCACCTGACCATCGAGAGTCACTTCGGTGATCTTGCCATCCGCGTCGTATTCGTACTCGGTCACTGTCGCAGCCCCGCCTGCCGGAGTCACAGAACTTTCCAGGAGCCTACCTGTGAGGGGCTCGTATTCGTAAATCGTGACAGTGTCCCACACGTCGGTGTACGACAGGGCACGACCCAGCAGGTCGACGAGCGTAGTGATCGTCACTTCGTCGCATCTCGACGCCAAAATCGCAAGCGATGACCCAGTAGCGCGAAAGTCTCGTTGAGGGTCTGATTGATCTCGACGTCCCCGTCGTCGAGATGCACGGTAAGGATGGGCAGTCTCAGATGACGCGAGAGGGTGATCTCGCTACGCCCCTGCAGGAACGCGTGCGCGATGCGCATGTAGCGTTCCAGGATCTCCCGGACCTCATCATCGGATGCGTCCTCATCGACCCAGTCGTACATGAAGCCACCCGGGAACTGCAGCGAGTACCAGGAGTCTCCCCGGGTGGCAATTGCCGTCTCCATCCCGGGTGAGTCCGCGTTGTCGAGCACGATGACTGCCACACCGTCAGTATTGATCCTAGAGCGCGTTCGGACAACAGGCCTTACCGTGGGGAGTGACTCAAGGAACGAGAGCACGTCAGCGGCGTCCATAAGTCTTGCCCTTCCTCATAACCTTCATTTCATATAGCCAGGCCCAAAACCCCCATATTTACCGGTGGGGTTGTGCGTGATGACAACCTTTGTTCGCTCAATATGGATATGCACTGGTTGTAGCTTTTGCCGTAGAGGTGGCAGTTTCGCCCAATGTTTCTTCTATGCACCAAGCGATAAGCGCATATTCCCCGCGGGCGTCTTTCCTATCCTGATAATGTTGTTCTCGGCAAGCAGTTCCTTCGTCGCGGATACGGCTTTTGTCGTCGCTGAGCGCGCTGTGTTGACTACGGCCGTTACCTTCTGCGAGGTTGCAGCCGTTCGCACCGCGGTAGTAATCAGCCTTGTTGCAACGAGGGCTACCTTGATTGCCGCACCGACCGCGGTGCCGATACCGGGAATAAACATTATCGCAAATGACGCAACTTCCAACGCGAGTAGCCAGTCGAAGATGCCGTCCAAGTCGGCGGAACCGATGGGATCTGTGGGCCAGACGTAGTCGTTGTCGACGCCACCTTCGATCGGGTCTGCTTACAGGAACCTGCCGAGGGCTGCAAGGTAGACACGGACGCCCATTTCGGCGACTGCTACGCCGCCGACTGTGTCGGTGGTCTTGACTCCTTCCTGATGCCACCCGGTGCGGTCTTGATCGTCGGTCTGACTGTCAGCGGCGATCGTGCCGATCGCCCAGGTGACCGGGTCCAGGCGCTGCCCGAACGGGTCATACAGCCTCACCCCCGCCGTCGTGGTGACACCGTTACCAGTCGCAAGGGTGTGGCCGAGCATCGAGGGATAGGAGTACTCCGCGTTGCCACCGTGTACTCTTGTTGGTCTTTCCGGAGTCAGCTTGCGGGACGGCGTGCGATCCCGTGGTAAGCCCAGGTGGTCTCATTGCTCTCGGCTTTCACGCGGAAAGCCGCATCGAAAGGGTTACGCCCAAGCACGTTCACAGTGATCGGTCCCAGGTGCAGGAGGCTGTCAAGGGGCTCAACTCTGTGGCAGCCGTCGAACGCCACAGCCTGCAGCAATGGGAGACTGAGCAAGACATCCGCGGAGGTGACCAGCCGCGCCTTCCCGAGCCCAACGATCTCCAGCGACGGATACCCGCTGAGCGTGCCCAAGTCGAATTCCCTGACGCCATTCACATAGAACTTCCGCAGAGCAGGGTTCACCCCCGCGCTGGGCAGTGCACTCAACTTCTGCGCATCAATAAGGGTGAGCTCCTCGACAGCGTCCGGAACCATATCGAGCACACCGTCACGTACGTCCAACAGGTAAAGCTCACGTAGCCGTGGCGCACGCAAGACGCTCTCGAAATACCGGAGCGGACCAGTGTACTTGCACAATTGACTCAGCCGGGAGAGATCTACTGGCCGCTTCTGATCCACGTTCAGGCTCAAGGTCTCAAGCCCAGACAAGTCCCCGACCGCAGTGACATCGGCCTCAGCGTCAGCAATCCCGAGATGTCTGAGCCCAGAACCGAAGTCGGCGAGGAAACCCAGATCATTCTCTGCCAGCGGAACGTGCAACAGATGAAGCCCATAGCCGCGAGCAAGGATGCGCTTGATCTGCCGCTTCGTCGGGACCACGTTCTGGAAAAGAGCGAACGGCACCGGATCGGAGTCCATCTCTCGGAGGATCATCCCGTCGCGTTCGAAAAAATCCGGCATGTCGAGGAGATCGACGCTCATCTGATCGTCACCCCCATCCTCACCCAGTTACTTGGTGCAATCTCGTTGCGCAGGTTCGAAAGATTTTCGAGCCCTCGGCTGTTTATCATATTCTGCTCTGCCACACGAAGCCGGTTGCGGTTACCATTCACCGCGATGCGCTGGGTGTTCGCAGCCATCTTCGGGGTGATTTTTCCTTGGGCCACATGTTGGGCAAGCCGCTTATCGATGTTGAATGACATACCGACATACGGCTTACCAGACTTCGGGACACCAGCTTTCACGATGGTCCGGGGAACAATGTAGATACCGCGATTCACAACGCTCGCCGCCTTCAAAGCCGAAGCAGCTTTGGACACAGTCGAGGCAGCGCGTACGGCGGTGACGATGAGTCGGGTGGCGACAACGGCCGCTTTGACGGCGGCGCCGACGGCGGTTCCGACGCCGGGGACGAACATCAGCACGGTCGAGGCGATGTCCAGCGCGAGGAGCCAGTCGAAGGTGCCGTCCAAGTCGGCGGAGCCGATGGGATCTGTGGGCCAGACGTAGTCGTTGTCGACGCCACCTTCGATCGGGTCTGCTTACAGGAACCTGCCGAGGGCTGCAAGGTAGACACGGACGCCCATTTCGGCGACTGCTACGCCGCCGACTGTGTCGGTGGTCTTGACTCCTTCCTGATGCCACCCGGTGCGGTCTTGATCGTCGGTCTGACTGTCAGCGGCGATCGTGCCGATCGCCCAGGTGACCGGGTCCAGGCGCTGCCCGAACGGGTCATACAGCCTCACCCCCGCCGTCGTGGTGACACCGTTACCAGTCGCAAGGGTGTGGCCGAGCATCGAGGGGTAGGAGTACTCGGCGTTCCCGCCAGTGAAGGTCACCGTGACCCCACCGGGCAGGGCGATGGTCTTGGACAGCACGCTGTCCGTTCGTGTCGCCCAGGGTGCGTCGTCGTCACCGTCATACAGGTACTTCGTGATCACGGCGGGGTCTGGTCCTGCCGGATCCACCGTGCGCGACGCGATCCTCCCGTTCGCGTCGCGCACGATCGTGACCACAGTGCCATCGGCATGGGTCGTAGTCAGGTGCTGGTTGTCCGCGTCGTAGCCGAACAACATCCCGCCCAGTTTCGTTGTGTTCCCGCGCGCGTCGTAGACGATGTCCGTCGCATCCAACCCATCGGCGACTTCGTGCGCCCCGGTGATCGGGTTGGTCACACTGGTCGACAGCAGCCGATCTGCCCAGTCGTAGCAGTAGTCGGTCGTAGTCGTGATCGGCGACTCGCCCGGTTCGGTGTAGATGTCGACGAGCCTGGTTCGGTTGCCGGAGGCGCCTGCTGCGGTGTTCGGACCGCACCCGCCTGTCGCGGCGAACTCATAGGTCAGCGTGTGCCCCGGAATGGTCGCGATGATCAACCGGCCTGCGGCGTCGTACTCGTAGTTGGCCGGGTGAGTGACGCTGTCGCGGGTGATGTCATGCTGAACTATCCGGCCGGATTGCGACCGCACGACTTCCTCGGTGATCGTCGTCGCGCTGGGGAAGGTCCAAGAGTGCCCGATGGTCTGCCCCGCAGGGTCACGGATGATGTTGGCGAGCATCGATTCGCCCTGGTAGGCGACCGAGGCCAGTTCCTGCTGGCCGTTGTAGTCGGGAGTGGCGATAGGGTCGCCGTCGAGGGTGACTTCGGTGATCTTCCCATCCACGTCATACTCGTACTCGGTCACCGACGCGATCCCACCTGCCGGGGTCGTCGAGGTCTGGATGAGCCTTCCGGTGAGCGGTTCGTACTCGTGGATCGTGACGGTGTTCCAGACGTCGGTGTAGGACAGTCCGCGCCCGAGCAGGTCGGTGATCGCGGTGATCGTGGACCCATTCGGAGAACCCGCGACCGCCCCGTCGGCGACGGTGATCCGCATGCCCTGCGCGACGGCCGTGTAGGTGGTCGTCACCGTGCGCGCCGACGCGGCGCCGTACGCGGGAGTCGTGGACAGCACCACCCGCCCCCTGTCGTCGTAGGCCACGCATGACCAGTCCTCACTGTTCACGCGGGTCGCCACCGTGCGACCCCATACGTCATAGGCGAACGATGTCACCACCGGGGTGCCGGAGTCGGGGGTCGCGCCGGTCACGGACTTCAGCGCGCCGTACTGGTGCGTGCCCGAAGGGATTCCGCAGACCGCCGGCGCCGTCTCCAGATCGCCGTAGTGCGCGTAGGTGGTCTTCGCCGTACCGGGTGCGCCGGTTGTGGTGCCGGCGGGGAGGGTGCGTTCGGTGCGCCGCAACCACCCGTTCACGTCGCCGGGGGCTTCGTACGCGGTCGCCGTGGTCAGGGCAAGCCCGCCAGGATCGACCGTGCCGGTGGTGGCCGCGCCCAGCCAGGGGTGGGTGTACGTGAACACCGCGACCACATCTGGCACCATGGCGTCGCTGAGCCCGGGGCCGTCGACCGAGTCGTAGGCGACGGTGGAGGAGACCACACCATAGTCGGGGCTCAGCTGCGCGCCGGGGATCACGACCGGCGTCGAGCCGCCGGGCTCGATCCATTTCAGGTGCAGCTACGCCGTGCCGGTGTGGTCGAAGTACTCGACGCGGATGCGTTGGGACTCGCCCGCGGTGACGTTCAAGGGAACATCGCCGGTGGGTCCGGAACCGATCGTCCACCGGTCAACGACAAGCCTGTCATCAACCCACACGCGCACACCGTCGTCGCTGTCGGCGACGATCTTGTAGATGCCGGTGTCGGGGAAGACCACCCGGCCGGTCAGTCGCAGCGACCACCCGTCGGCAGGGATGCCCGTCGCGGGCGCTGAGGTGCCCCAGTCTCCGTCGACGGCACCACCGGTGATACCGATGAGGCCGAGGCCCTGCAGTTTCGGCTGCCCGGACAGGTTCGCGTTGGCGTAGTAGGTCGCGTGCAACCCGACCAAGCCCTGGTCGTAGGTCGGGATCGACGCGGCAGGAACGATGCCGCATCCGCTGGTGCCCTTCGGGTCTGATACCGGAACACGCTCACTCGTGTAGCACGCCTCAGGTGCCGGCCCATACGACGCGGTCACCCGGTCGGTGTATGGATCATAGACAGAGGTCGTCACTCGTCCCCAGGGGTCGGTGGCCTTCAGGACGAGATCTTTGTCGCCCGCCCAGAGCTGCGTCGCGGTCAGCCCGAGCGCCGAGGTAGCGGACTCCTGCCGCCAAGCCTCGTCATAGGTCACCGTCGCGGCATGACCGCCGCCGGGCACGACGAGGCCCTGGATGTCGACGTGGGTGGTGCCCGTCCCGTAGGTGTAGGTCTTCTTCGGCCGGTCCGCGGACGTGACCCCGTCGCCGGCGGGCAGGGTGACGGTGGCGACTTTGGGCTGCTCGTTGCCGGTCGGCGTGGTGTAGGTGATCTGGATGGTGGTGTCGGCGGTGGCGGGGTTGCTGGTCGCGGCGAGCCAGTCGTTGGCGACCGAGTCGCGGATCGTGCTCAGGAGCCCGCCTGTGTACCCGAAGGTGGTCAGCTCGTCGCCGGGGTCGAGGATCGCGGCGAGTTGCCCTGTGGTGTTGTAGTGCAGTTCGGTCACGCTGCTGTCGGGGTATTCGATCTTGCAGAGCATGTCGGGCGGGGCTGTCGCGTAGCCGCTGCCGCCGAGGGTCGGACAGTTGGAGCCGGTGCCGTTGGCGTAGGTGAAGACCACCTTGCGGTGATAGGTTCCGCCGTCTTTGGAGACCGGGTCGAGGATCTCGGTGACGACCCCGTTCAGCGAGGTCGTGATCGGGGTGGCGGGCTTTCCCGTGTCGGCGGGTTCGGTGGCGGATTCGAGGATGCCGGTGCTGCCGAACTGGTAGACCGTGCCATCGTCGTCGGTCAGGACCGCGCGCCCCTGGGCGTCGAGTCCGAGGTGCCCGTACTCGCCGTCGGGCGGGGTGTATCCGCCATCGGAGGTCTTGGTCCAGGAGTGCGCCTTCCCGGTCAGGTCGGTGAGGATGATCCCGGAGTCCATGACCTGCGCGGACACATATGCCGACCCGGCCCCGGCGATGGGGGTGCTGGACGTCCACCCGACTGGCAGGGTGCGGATCTGCGTGCTGAACCAGTCCGGCGGGGCGATGAACTCGTTGCCGGTGGAGTCCTTGACCCATAGCTCCAGGTAGGCGTGCCCGCCCTTCTCCTGGTACTCGACGTAGATCGGCGTGGCCGTGCCCGAGAAGCTCGTCGCCGAGGGCGCCCATGCCACGGTGGAAGACCATGTTCCCCAGGTGTCCATGATCAGGGTGTTGTTGACCTTCAGGCGCACTCCGTCGTCGTGACGCAGCCCGAAGGTGTACGACCCGGCCGGCGGCGTGAGAAAGCCCGACCATCGCGCCATCACATGATCCACCGAAAGGCCGGGGACGATCTCATCCTGCTTCCAGTTGAACGAGATCGCCGGATCGGTGCGCACCAGCACCGGGGTCTTGCCTGTGAAGGTGTATCCGGCAGGGTTGGTGGGGATGCCGCCCAGCAGATCGCGGCCGTCGAAGTACTCGGCGGTGATCCCGTGACTCACGTTCGAGAGTTCTTGGGAGTTGTACGAGAACGACAGTCCCATCGGACCGCCCAGGGTCTGCACCAGCGGGGAGGCGAAGTTCACCGTCGCGTTGCCGTTGGCGAGGTTCACGCTCACCGGACCCGCGGAATCGAACGGCGACGGGCCGCCCGCGCCCAGGCGCAGATCGACCTTGAGCTTCATCACCCACGCCGGGCTCGCGTTCTTGCTCAGCCCATCGGTGGGCTGCACGACCCACGAGTACGTGCCCCCGTCGCGGAGGGTCCCTTCAGGCACTTGCCAGGTCACGACCCCGTTGCTGTCGGCCTCGATCAGCGGCGAGGTCACCACCGCCCCGGACTTGCCGTCAGGACCGGTGGCGATCTTGAACTCGTACTTCACCGTCCCCCCCGACGGGAAGTTGTCGGGGTCGGTGACCGCATCGACCTGCAGCGTCGGCGTCAGCGTGGTGATCGTCTGCGCGGTCGTCGTCGACCCTGGTGAGGCGGACCCCACCGGCGGGGTGGGCGGCGGGGTCTGGGTCGTGAACGACCAGATGCCGCTCTTGCGCTCTGTTTCCTGACCGAGCAGGCCATCCGCGCCGTCCCGGATCCGCACACGCCAGTAGTACGTCGTGTTGCCTTGCAGCTCTGCCTCGGGCACGACCGCGCTGGTCGCGGTCGTCCATATGCTCTGCCATACCGGATCAGACATGTCCGAGTGGGGCGAGACTTCGACCTGAAACTCTTTCGTAGCAGGCGCCGGTTCCGACACTGTGCCCGTCCACCGCAGCGTCGGCGTCAACGACGCACCCGTGGACCCGTTCGTCGGGGTGTCGACCCCGGTCTGCAGGCTGACGGTCGGGTACGCCCAGTACAGGATGGCCAGTTTGATGGTGACTCGCTTGTGCGAGTACGACGACCCCTCGCTGCCGCGAAAATGCAACGCCGGGGCCGTATCGCCCGCCTTGAAGCGGTCAACCAGGAACTGCGGGAACGTCGTTCCCGAGGTGGACCCCGACCCGTTGCTGAGCGTGAACGAACCGACACTCGAGCCAGTGGACCCGGTGTAGCTTTCAGCGGTGGCACGACGGATCGAGCCGGTGAAACTGCCCGTCGCCCCCAGCCCGTCATAGGTGACCGTCGCGATCGCGTTGCCGATCACGCTGGTCGGCGTCGACCCGTAGCCGAATTTCGTGTACGCCCGCCAATACACATTGCTGCTGGACTGGCGCGTGTTGCCGATGTGCGCCTGATTGACATAGACAGCTCCGTCCGACTTGAAGGACTTCTTGTACGAGGTGCCCGCGTTCAGCGTAGGATCCACGAACACCGGATAGACCCGCTCGGGATCACTCAGCCACTCGGGATCGATCGAGACGGTGTACTGCCACACTCCCTTGCTGGTCTCTTTCAGGCTGACGGACGGGTTGATGAGCAGCGGGGAATGCGAACCCTCCTGGCCCGAGGAGTCCCACGCCACCGGCGTTGGAATGTGCATCACCACCTCGCCGTCGGCACCGACCAGGTTCACCGTGCCGTGGTCATCGAGCTTGGGCGCGACGCCCGTGATCCGCATCGTCCACGACCACGACGAAGCCGCCGGCGGCTCGGCGAGGATCAGGGTCTCTTTCACCCCGTCGGTCTGGATCATGTGTTCCAGATCCACGCCCGGGGTCACATTCCGGAAGGTGAGCGTGTCAGTCGCGCCTCCGCCTTCGGACCTGCCCGTCTCGGGGGTGCCCGCACCCACGGCGTCGAGCGAGAACGACACCTCCGCACCACCCCGCGTGTAGGTGGCTGCCTTAGCCGCATCCGCACGCGCCGCGAACCTCGGCGACAGCGGGTGATCCGCCACGGTCCACCCCGCAAGCGTCTTCGTCAGCTGCGTCGACGACTCCACCCAGGAGCCGTCGCCGCGCTGCACGTTCACGATCGAGTCGGAGATCACATCCATCCGGGTGCCATCGCCCAGGTCGTAGGTCGTGATCCGATCGGAGCGCCCGGCGACATCCCTCTCCGAGAGCGACTCGAGCCGCCGCTGGAGCTCGGCGTCGTCGATCCCGCGCGCCACGGACTCGGCCACAGGCAGATCGGCACCACCCGGATCGAGCAAGGCCGAGAAGTCCCCCGTCACCACGCGCGGTGCCTTCACCGGTGCCGCAGACGACGGCAGCGCGGGAAGGTCAACCACCCTGCCCGCCGGTGTGAGAGCGGCGGGCTCCTCGGCCGCGGCAGCCGGTATCGCCGTCAGCAGCGACACCGCCATCACGACCGCGGCACCCATGGCGGTGCCTGACAACACGTTCCGACGAAAAGCAGCCATGACCAGCCCTCCCGACATCCAGCGAGCCTCATTGCCCCCAAGAACCGTTCAGCGGACTCTATAAGCAAACTCCCAGCAAAGACAAGAAGAGGTTTCCAGGAGGTAATCGATACCCCTGGAAAATCAAGGCTCTCGAGGCGGCGCTTCGGCTCGCGTTCGGCCCTTCGACAGGCTCAGGGATCGATGGGGGCGAACCGAGGTCGGCCCTTCGACAGGCTCAGGGACCGGTAACGCGGGCTCAGGGAGCGATACCGTTGGCTCAGGGAGCGATCACGAAGGCGCTGTGCCGGCGGCGAGACGGCGCGTGGTCTCGGCGAGGCCCTCGACTCCCCCGTCGCGCAGGGCGCGCACGAGGGCCGTGCCGACGATCGCGCCGTCGGCGTACTCCAGGACGCTCGCGACCTGCTCGGGCGTGGAGATCCCGATCCCGACGCAGGCGTGCTCGGCGCCTGCCTCGCGCAGCCGTCCGACGAGGGTGCGCGCGGCGGCGTCCACCTCGGCGCGCTCCCCCGTGATGCCCATGGTCGCCACCGTGTAGACGAAGCCGGTGGAGCTGCGCACGATCAGGTCGAGCCGCTCGTCGGTCGAGGTGGGGGCGGCGAGGAAGATGCGGTCCAGGCCCGTGCGCTCCGAGGCGGCGATCCACTCCGCCGCCGAATCGGGGGTGATGTCGGGAGTGACCAGGCCCGCGCCGCCCGCGGCGGCGAGGTCGTCGGCGAAGCGATCCACCCCGTACTGCACAACGAGATTCCAGTAGGTCATCACGACCACCGGCGTGCTCGTGCGCGCGGTGATCTCGCGCAGCGCCGTGAAGATGTCGCGCACCCGGAAACCCGCGGCGAGGGCCGCCTGCGTCGCCTCCTGGATGACCACGCCGTCCATCACCGGGTCAGAGTAGGGCGGGCCGAGCTCGAGGATGTCGGCGCCGTTCTCGGCGACCGCGACGGCCGCCTCGATGCTCGTGGCGAGGTCGGGATAGCCGATGGGCAGGTACCCCATGAAGGCGCCCCGGCGCTGCGCCTTCGCCACCGCGATGGCATCCCGTACCCGGCTCACGGCGCCGCCCCCTCGTCGTAGAGGCCGAACCAGCGGGCGGCGGTGTCCATGTCCTTGTCGCCGCGGCCGGAGAGGCAGATCGCGATGAGCCCCTCGGGGCCGAACTCCCGGCCGATGCGCAGGGCGCCGGCCAGGGCGTGCGCCGATTCGATCGCCGGGATGATGCCCTCGGTGCGGCTGAGCAGGCGGAGGGCCTCCATCGCCTCGGCATCCGTCGCCGGGATGTACTCGGCGCGGCCGATGTCGGCCAGCCACGCGTGCTCGGGACCGACGCCCGGGTAGTCGAGCCCCGCCGAGATCGAGTGCGACTCGATGGTCTGCCCGTCCTCGTCCTGCAGCACGTAGGTCATCGCGCCGTGCAGCACACCGGGCCGCCCGCGCTCGATGGAGGCCGCGTGCTTGTCAGTGTCCACGCCATCGCCCGCCGCTTCCACCCCGTAGAGGCGCACGCCCTCGTCGTCGAGGAAGGCGTCGAACATCCCGATCGCATTGGATCCGCCGCCGACGCAGGCGACGACGGCATCCGGGAGCCGTCCGGTCTCGGCGAGCAGCTGCGCGCGCGCCTCCTCGCCGATGATCTTCTGGAAGTCCCGCACCATCGCCGGGAAGGGATGCGGGCCTGCGGCGGTGCCGAAGATGTAGTTGGTCGTCTCGACCGAGCCCACCCAGTCGCGGTAGGCGTCGTTGATCGCGTCCTTCAGGGTGCGCGACCCGGTGCGCACGGGCACGACCTCGGCGCCGAGCA
>CAZHML010000006.1:1750-15645 GCA_964533745.1 uncultured Microbacterium sp. | reverse complement strand
GAGACCGGGGCCGGCCAGCACGGCGTCGCCACGGCCACGGCCGCGGCGATCAGGCGCGTCTTGCCCAGGCGCCGGGTCAGCAGCGCCTGGCCGAGCACGTTGTTGATCTTGTGCGAGCCGGTGTGATTGAGGTCCTCGCGCTTGAGGAAGATCCGGGCGCCGCCCGCGTGCTCGGCGAAGCGCGGCACCTCGGTCAGCGCCGAGGGGCGCCCTGCGTAGCTGCCGAGCAGTCGCGCGAGCTCATCGCGGAAGGCGGGATCGGCCATCGCGCGCTCGTACTCGGCGGTCAGCTCGTCGATGGCGGCGATGAGCGACTCGGGCATGTAGCGCCCGCCGTACTCGCCGAAGTGCGGCCCCGGCTGCTCGCGCAGGCTCACGATCCGGCCCCGAGGAAGGCGCGCAGCGTCGCCACCGGATCGCCCGTGACGAGCGCCTCGCCGATCAGCACCACGTCGGCGCCCGCGTCGCGGTAGCGGCGGACGTCGTCGGGCGCGAGCACCGCGGACTCCGCGATCTTGATGGCTCGCTCGGGGATGCGATCGACCAGCCTCGCGAAGAGATCGCGGTCCAGCTCCAGCGTGGTGAGGTTGCGCGCATTGACGCCGATGAGGTCCGCACCGAGGTCGATCGCGGCTTCGATCTCGTCCGCGGTGTGGGTCTCGACGAGCGGCGTCATCCCGAGCTCTCGGGTGAGCGCGTACAGCTCGCGCAGCGTCGCGGGTGCGAGCCCCGCGACGATCAGCAGCACCAGGTCGGCCCCCGCCGCCCGCGCCTCGAAGACCTGATAGGGGGTCGCGATGAAGTCCTTGCGCAGCACCGGGATCGACACGCGCGCGGTGACGGCTTCGAGGTCGGCGAGGCTGCCTGCGAAGCGCCGCTCCTCGGTCAGCACGCTCACTGCCGAGGCACCGCCCTGCTCATAGAGGGATGCCTGCAGCGCCGGATCCGGAATCGCCGCGAGGGCACCGCGCGAAGGGCTTGCTCGCTTCACCTCGGCGATGATCTTCACGCCGGCGGCCGGGGCGAGGGCAGCCAGGACGTCGCGGGCCGGAGCACGGTCCTGCGCGGCGCGCTCGACCTCCGCGAGCGGGCGGGCCTGGGCACGACGCTCGGCGTCTTCGACTGCGCCGGCCGTGAGGTCGGCGAGAACCATCAGTGGCCCTTGGGCGTGTACTTGGGACCGCGCGCGCCGTAGCCAAGCTTGGACAGGACCCCGCCCGTGATCCAGCCGAGGATGAGCAGACCTGCCGAGGCGAAGACGAGCCACGACTCGTGCTGGGTGAAGGCGATCGTGCCGACGATGACCGCCACGAGCATGATGATGACCGCGGTCCAGGCGGCGGGCGAGTGTCCGTGGCCGGGGTCGGCGATGGGGTTCGTCATGATGCTCCTCCGGGGAAGATCTAGGGCCTGGGCCCAGTCTATCGTTCCGGTGCGGTCGGATCGGACCCGCGCGAGAGATCGTCCCAGGAGTCGATGGCGTCCAGCGGGCCGGATGCCGCCGGCGCGTCAGTGCGGAACCGCCGGCCGCTGCCGCGCCACGCGTTCACAGTGAGCGCGGCGAAGACGGAGCCCAGCAGAAGCAGCACCCACAGCACCGCTGCCGCGTACGGCCACCCCGTCGGCACGATCCGCTCGACCATGCTCGCGAGCGTCTGCTCGCCGGCGAGCCCGGTGTGCTCGGTGAGCGTGGACGCCACCGCCGACAGGGGCGGGTCGACCAGCAGCGGCAGCGTGGCAACGAGCAGCCAGATGGCCACGAGCACGCCGAGCCCGGCGAAGACGTAGCGCAGCACCAGCCCCGAGATCGCCAGGGCTCCGGCGAGGGCGAGCACCGTCAGGCTCAGCGGCGCGAGGGTGGGCAGGGCGCTCGCGCCGCTGACGTCGAGCTGACCGTCGGCACCGTGCATCCGCACGCCCAGCCAGGGCTGGCCGGACGAGATGACGCCGAGACCGCCCACGAGCACGAAGACGGCGGCGCTGAGGGCGCGGCCCCCCTCTTTCACGATCCCTCGCCGACGGTGGCCTCGCCGACGGCGGCCTCGAGGTCGACCGCGTCGAAGCAGGTGCGCGTGCCGGTGTGGCACGCGGGTCCGTGCTGATCCACGAGCAGCAGGATCGCATCGCCGTCGCAGTCGAGCCGGGCCTCGCGCACGAGCTGGATGTTTCCGGAGGTGTCGCCCTTGCGCCAGTACTCCCGGCGCGACCGCGACCAGTAGGTCGCCCTGCCGCCGGTGAGCGTGCGGCGCAGGGCCTCGGCATCCGTCCAGGCGAGCATGAGCACCTCGCGCGAATCCCACTGCTGCACGATCACGGGCACCAGGCCATCCGCGTTCCACGTCACTTGCGCCAGGCGTGCGTCGAGATCGCTCATCGGACGAGCACCCCCTCCGCGCGCAGCGCCTGCTTCACATCGCCGACGGTCATCGCACCGGTGTGGAACACGCTCGCCGCGAGCACGGCGTCCGCCCCCGCTGCCACCGCCGGGGCGAAGTGCGAGAGCTCCCCCGCCCCGCCCGAGGCGATCACCGGCACGCGGGAGATCTCGCGCATGAGCCCGATCAGCTCCAGGTCGAACCCCTCGCGCGTGCCGTCCGCGTCGATCGAGTTCACCAGCAGCTCCCCCGCTCCCCGCTCGATCGCCTCGCCGGCCCAGGCGAGAGCGTCGAGGGTCGTCTCGGTACGTCCGCCATGCGTCGTCACCACGAAGCCGGAGAGGGTCCCGGGCGCGCGCTTCACATCGAGCGAGAGCACGAGCACCTGACGCCCGTAGCGCTCAGCGATCTCGTCGATGAGCGCCGGGCGCGCGATGGCCGCGGAGTTCACGCCCACCTTGTCGGCACCGACGGCGAGCAGGCGCGCGACATCCTCAGCGCTGCGGATGCCGCCGCCCACCGTGAGCGGCACGAACACCTGCTCGGCTGTGCGCTGCACGACCTCGTAGGTCGTCGCACGGTCATCGATCGTCGCGGTCACATCGAGGAAGGTGATCTCATCCGCCCCCTGCGCGGCGTAGTGCCGCGCGAGCTCGACCGGATCGCCCATGTCGCGCAGGTTCTCGAAGTTCACGCCCTTGACCACCCGGCCCGCGGCGACATCGAGGCACGGGATGACGCGGCAGGCGAGCGTCATCAGAGCCTCGCCGCGTGGATCGCCGTGACCAGGATCGCCCGGGCGCCCAGGGCATAGAGCTCGTCCATGACGTGGTTCACCTCGGCGCGCGGCACCATGACGCGCACCGCGACCCATTCGGGATCGCGCAGCGGCGAGATCGTCGGCGACTCGATGCCGGCAGCGATCTTCTCCGCCTGCTCGATGAGCGCCACGGGCAGGTCGTAGTCGATCAGCACGTAGCGCCGGGCGACCATGACGCCGCGCAAGCGCCGCAGAAGAGTCTCGGTCCCGTCGATGTCTCGCGGTCCCGCAATCAGCACGGCCTCCGACTCCAGGATCGAAGGGCCGAAGACCTCCAGCCCGGCCTGGCGCAGGGTCGTGCCGGTCTCGACGACGTCGGCGACCGCGTCGGCGACGCCCAGGCGCACGGCCGACTCGACAGCGCCATCCAGGGGCACGAGATCCGCCGCGACCCCGCGCTCGTCGAGAAAGGCATCCACGAGACCCGGGTACGACGTCGCCACGCGCACGCCCTCGAGGTCAGTGATCTGGGTGAAGCGCCCGGGAGCCCCGGCGAAGCGAAAAGTCGACCGCGCGAAGCCGAGCGTCTCGATCTCTCTGGCCCCCGGCATCCGCGCATCCAGAAGCAGATCGCGGCCGGTGATCCCTACGTCGAGAGCACCGGATCCGACATAGGTGGCGATGTCCTTCGGGCGCAGGAAGAAGAACTCGACCTGGTTGCGCTCGTCGATGACGTGCAGGTCCTTGGCGTCGCGGCGGCCGAGGTAACCGGCCTCGGCGAGCATCTCGGCGGCGGTGTCGGCCAGCGAGCCCTTGTTCGGAACGGCGATGCGGAGCATGGGGGTCTTTCGGATCTTCGGATCGGGGGCCGGGATCGATTCAGAGATGTCGGTAGACGTCCTGAAGATCCAGTCCCTTCGCAAGCATGAGCACCTGCAGGTGGTAGAGCAGTTGCGAGATCTCTTCGGCGGCGCGTTCTGCCGACTCGTGCTCGGCGGCCATCCAGACCTCGGCGGCCTCCTCGACGACCTTCTTTCCGGTCGCGTGCACGCCGGCGTCGAGCTGCGCAACCGTCTTCGAGCCGGCGGGGCGGGATGCCGCCTTCTCGCTCAGCTCGGCGAACAGCTCATCGAAGGTCTTCACGCTTCCAGGGTAGCGGCTCGCGCTCGCTCGCGAAGTCCGCCGATGGCAGCCTCGATATCGGCCGCGCCGTAGATCGCCGAGCCCGCGACGAAGGTGTCGGCCCCGGCGGCGGCGGCCTGCGCGATCGTGTCGTCGGTGATCCCGCCGTCCACCTGCAGCCACACCGAGGATCCGCGCCGCCGCGCCTCGGCGGCGAGCGAGGCGAGCTTCGGCATCATGTCGGCCATGAAGCCCTGCCCCCCGAAGCCGGGCTCGACGGTCATCACGAGGATCTGGTCGAACTCGTCGAGCACGTCGAAGAGCTGCTCGACGCCGGTGGCGGGCTTGACCGCGACGCCCGCGCGCGCGCCGATGTCGCGGAGCCTGCGAGCGAGGGCGAGGGGGTCGGCTGCCGCTTCGAGGTGAAAGGTGACGCTCGCCGCGCCCAGTTCGGCGTAGCCGGGAGCCCAGCGGTCGGGGTCGGCAATCATCAGGTGCACATCGAGCGGGATGGGACTGGTCTGCTGGATGCGCTCGACCATCTGCGGCCCGAAGGTGAGGTTCGGGACGAAGTGGTTGTCCATGACATCCACATGGGCATAGTCGGCCGTCGCGATGCGGGCGAGGTCTGCCTGCATGTTCACGAAGTCGGCAGCGAGGATGCTCGGGTTGATGCGCGGGGCGTCAGGCAGGGGCACGAGTCCATTATCGCGGTGCGAGCGGCCCGGTCGTTGAGCGAGCGCAGCGAGTCGAAACGCCCGCCCCTGCCGGAACGCTCACCGCGTTTCGACTCAGCGCCTGCGGCGCTTCGCCCAACGAGCGGGGACCTCTGCAGACCGAGCACCTCATCGCCTGGGCAACGCTCGCTCAGCGACCGGTGGCCTTCTCCAGCAGGGCGAGAAACATCGCGTCGGTGCCGTGGCGGTGCGGCCAGAGCTGGGCGTAAGGGCTGTCGTCGCTGCCGAGGTCGATGGGCTGACGTGACACCGCACGCAGGGCGGCGCGGGCGTCGAGGGGCACGATGTCATCCCGACCGCGCAGCACCTCTTCGACGACCCCGCCTGTCTCTGCCAGATGCGGAGAGCAGGTGACGTACGCGACGATGCCGCCCGGGGCAAGGGCGTCGATGGCACCGCGGAGCAGTTCGGTCTGCAGCGCCACGAGCTGCGGCACGTCGTCGGGCGTCTTGCGCCAGCGTGCCTCGGGACGGCGGCGCAGGGCGCCCAGGCCCGTGCACGGGGCATCGACGAGCACGCGGTCGAAGGCCTCCGGATTCGCCGCTGTAAAGGCGCGCCCGTCCTGTTCGTGAACCGTGACCTCGCCGGGCACCGCGCGCAGCGCGTCACGGACGAGACCCGCGCGCGCCGGGATGATCTCGTTCGCCTCCAGGCGCGCGCCCGCGAGCCGCGCGGATGCCGCGAGCAGCGCTGTCTTGCCGCCGGGGCCGGCGCAGAGGTCGAGCCAGCGTTCCCCCGGCGCCACCGCTCGCGCCTCGACAAGGGCGAGTGCGACCAGCTGCGATCCCTCGTCCTGCACGCGGACGGTGCCGCCGGATGCCTCGATGATCGCGCGCGGATCGCCGCCGGGCGAGGCGAAGGCCGTCGGAGCGTAAGGACGGGGATGATCCAGCGGGCCGGCGAGTCCCGGGAGCGCGGCGAGCGTCACCTCGGGAGCGAGGTTGTCGGCCTGCAGCAGCCCTTCGAGCTCGTCAGCGCGACCCTGCGCGGCCAGCGCGCGGCGAAACGCGCGGATCACCCACACCGGGTGGGCCGTGCGGAGGCTCAGCAGTTCGTCATCCGACCGCGCGGCCGTTTCGATCCGCTCCTGCCAGACCCCGGGCGAGTCGCGCGCGATGCGACGCAGGACGGCGTTCGCGAAGCTGGCCGCTCCGCGTCCGGCGGCGCGGGAGGCGAGGGTCACAGACTCGTTCACGGCGGCGTGCGAGGCGACGCGGGTGGCCAGCAGCTGGTGAGTGGCCAAGCGCAGGGCATCCAGAACGGCCGGGTCGATTCGGTCGATACCGCGGTCGGCAGCCGCCTCGATCACCGCATCGTACGTCCCGCGCCGCCGGAGCGTGCCATACGTGAGCTCGGTCGCGAGGGCGGCATCCTGGGTCGAGAGGCCTGCCTGCCGGACGAGCGTCGGCAGCAGCAGGTTCGCGTAGGCGTCGGAGTCGCTCACCGCCCGCAGCACCTCGTAGGCCACCTGCCGCGCGGGCTGCACTTCATGCGGGACATCCCGCGGTCCACGCCGCGCGGGTGCGCTCACGAGCCCGCCCGCGGGGCATCGCGCTGGCCGCGGAACCAGTCCGCCGCGCCCATCTGGCCGCGCCCTGCGGGCTGCACGCGCAGCACGCGCAGGGGAACGGTCGCCGTGCCGATCAGGATGTCGCTGCGTCCGCCACGAATCTCCCCCGGTGCCAATGGCTCCGCATCCTGCGCGAGACGCGCCTCCAGGAGCTTCAGCGGCGCGCCCGCGACCGTCGTGAAGGCACCCGGCTCCGGCGTCACGCCGCGAAAGCGGGCGTAGACGGTCTCGCCGGGTTCGGCGAAGTCCAGACGTCCGTCCTCCAGGCTCAGCTTCGGCGCGAAGGTCGCCTCGCCCTGCTGAGGCACGGTCGCTGCGGCACCCGCGGCGATCCGGTCCACGACCTCGGCCGTGAGCCGGGCACCGTCCTCTGCCAGAAGTTCGAGCGCCTCACCCGCCGTGGCATCCGCCGGCATGTCCACCGCGCGGCTCGCGAAGACGTCGCCCGCATCGAGTTCAGCGACGAGCCGGAAGACGCTCGCCCCCAGCTCGCCGTCCCCCGCGATCAGCGCACGCTGCACGGGGGCGGCCCCGCGCCAGCGCGGAAGGATCGAGAAGTGCAGGTTGATCCAGCCGTGCACGGGAGCAAACAGGAGCGGCTCGCGCACGAGCCCGCCGTAGGCGACGATGACGCCGAGGTCGGGGGCGAGCGCGGTGATCGCCTCGGTCGCCTCGGCATCCAGGCGCGCGGCCTTGATGACCGGGATCCCGTGCTCCGCCGCCTCAGCAGCCACCGGTGAGGGCGTGAGCATGCGCGTGCGCCCCTGCGGAGCGTCGGGACGGGTCACGACGGCGACGATCTCGTGTCGCTCCCCGAGTGCCTGCAGGGTCGGCACCGCAGCCCGGGGCGTGCCGGCAAAGACCAGCCGCATCGCAGTCACCTCCCTCACGCCAGTCGTCTCACAGCTCGGGATCGAGCACATCGAACCTCACTGAGAGCGTAGTGCGCGCCCCCCGGCCGCGCGCAGCGCGGCGCGCGACGGCCTCGGCCACCACCACGGCCCGCAGGGCCGCCGCCACTCGCGCGCCGTGGGCGTAGTCGAAACGAACCAGGGCGCGCACCCGGCCGGCCTCACCCGGACTCGTCGTCGTGATCGGGACGGGACCGAGCACCGCGTCCGGCGGCAACGGCAGCTCTCGCAGCGCCTGATGTGCTCTCTCGAGCGCAGCAGGCGTCCCCTCCACCTGCGCGACGCGAACGACCGGCGGCATCCGCAGCGGGGCACGCTCGTGCAGCTCGGCCCGCGCGTAAGCGGCCTGCGACCAGGTCGCGAAGGCGCGCGCCACGGGACCGTCCACGCCGACGAGGTGAATGGACGCACCAGGGGCCGCGAGGGCGGCGGCATTGGACCACCACCGCAAGCACGACTCCCCGATCCGCAGATCGGGAGACTGCAGCATCCGCGCACCGTCCAGCAGCAGCACCCCCCGGTAGCCGCCCTCGGCCCTCGGTTCGGCGCCGCGCGTGGCGACGACCAGTGCGGGTGTCTCACCGACCGCCGCGACCGGATGCTCCGCGTCGGCAACGATCACCCGGACACCCGGGAAAGCCCGGCCGAGCTCTTCTGCCGTGCGTTCGCTGCCCGAGGAGGCGAGGCGGAACGTCGCACCGCCGCACTGCCCGCACGTCCAGGACGCCGCAGTGCGCCCGCACCAGCCGCACACCGGCACGGCACCCCGCCGGGCGGCACCGAGCGGGCCGCCGCAGTCGGTGCAGCGCGCCGGATGCCGGCACTGCCCGCAGACGAGCGAGGGCGCGAAACCGGGCCGCGCCACCTGAACGAGCACGGGGCCTTGCGCCAGCGCCTCGCGCGCGGCACGGAAGGCCCCCGGCGTGATCCGTCCCCCCTGCTGCTCGAGCTCTTCGGCGGTGCTCAGCGTGATCCGCGGAAGGACGCGGCGCGTGGCGCGGATGTCGCGCAGCCATCCCGCGGCGACGAGGCGCTCGGCATCCGTCGTGCGCGTGTGACCGACCAGCAGCAACGCCGAACCCTCTTGCTCCTGACGCACCAGGGCTGCGTCTCGCGCATGCACATAGGGCGCGAGGGGTTCGGCCAGCAGCGGGTCGCCATCATCCCAGATCGCGACCAGACCCGCGCGCACGGGAGCGTATACGGCCGAACGATTGCCGACGACGACGCAGGGCGCTTCGTCGAGTGTGCGCAGGTACGCGCGGTAGCGGTCGGCATTGCTCTGCCCGGCGTCGTGCCGCACGACCGCCTGCCCCGGCAGCAGCGCGGTGAGTGCGGGCAGCAGAAGGTCGAGGTCGCGGTGGTCGGGGACGACCAGGATCGCCGATTCGCCGCGTGCGAGCGCCAGCGTGGCCGCTGCGGCAAGGAGCCGCGGCCACGACGGTGCACCGCTCGCATCCGCCCCCGGGATCGCCTCCACGGCGGCGCGTCCCTGGGTGCTCAGAACGTCATCCAGCCTCTCGTAGACGGCCAGCACGACGCCTGCCTCCTCGACCGCTCCGCGCGCGACCTCGAAGGCCTCCGCCCCCGCCCGGGCCTTCTCGACCCGCACCTGGCGCTTGGGGACGGCGAGACGAAGGACGTCTGATGCGCCTCCCGCCGCCCGATCGGCAACAGCGCGTGCCAGCCGGTACAGGCGCTCGGGCAGCACCGGCACGGGCGAGACGACGCCCTCGAGGTCCGACAGCGCACGCTCGCCGTCCTGCTCCTTGCCGACCTCGACGACGAAGCCATCCATGATCCGTCCGGCAGTGCGCAGCGGCACGCGCACGCGCACGCCCGGCGCGACCTCGAGGCCGTTCGGGATGGCGTAGTCGAACAGCCGGTCCAGCTGCGGCAGCGGCGAGTCCAGCAGCACGCGGGCGACGCGCCGGGACATGAGGACTACAGCCCCGCGGCGCGGCGCAGCTCGTCGACGCGGTCTGTGCGCTCCCAGGTGAAATCGGGAAGCTCGCGGCCGAAGTGGCCGTAGGCGGCGGTCGCGGCATAGATCGGGCGGCGCAGGTCGAGGTCTTCGATGATGCCCTGCGGACGCAGGTCGAAGACCTCGTCGATCGCGCGGGCGATGACCTCGTCGGAGACCTTCCCGGTGCCGAAGGTCTCGACGTACAGACCCACGGGGCTGGCCACGCCGATCGCGTAGGCCACCTGCAGCTCCAGTCGATCGGCGAGACCCGCCGCGACGGCGTTCTTCGCCGCCCAGCGCATCGCATAGGCGCCGGATCGGTCGACCTTCGTCGGGTCCTTGCCGCTGAAGGCGCCGCCGCCGTGGCGCGCAGCTCCGCCGTAGGTGTCGATGATGATCTTGCGGCCGGTGAGCCCGGCATCCCCCTTCGGCCCGCCCGTCACGAAGGGGCCAGCCGGGTTGATGTAGTACTCGAGGTCGCCGGCGAGGTCCAGGCCCGTCTCGGCGAGGATCGGATCGATCACATGGGCGCGCACCTGCGCCGTGAGCTCCTCCTGCGAGACGTCGGGGTGATGCTGGGTCGACAGCACGACGGCCTGCACCGTCTTGGGCGTGAAGCCCTCGTAGCCGAGGGTCACTTGCGTCTTGCCGTCAGGGCGCAGGAACGGCAGTGCGCCCGAGCGGCGCACCTCGGCGAGCCGCTCGGCGATGCGATGGGCCGTCCATGCCGCCATCGGCATGAGCACCGGGGTCTCGGTCGTGGCGAAGCCGAACATGATGCCCTGGTCGCCCGCGCCGATGCGGTCGCGCGGATCGTCCGAGCCGCCATCCCGATGCTCCTGCGCGCTGTCCACGCCCGCGGCGATGTCGCCGGACTGCTCGCCGACCGAGACGCTCACCCCGCAGGAGGAGCCGTCGAATCCCGTGTCGCTCGAGGTGTAGCCGATGCGGTTGACGACATCGCGCACGATCGTGGGGATGTCGACGTAGCCTTCGGTGCGGATCTCGCCCGCGACGTGCACGAGACCCGTGGTCACGAGCGTCTCGACGGCCACCCGTGCCTCGGGATCGACGGCGATCAGGCCGTCGAGGATGCTGTCGGAGATCTGGTCGCAGATCTTGTCGGGGTGACCTTCGGTCACCGACTCCGAGGTGAACAGACGCAAGGCGCTCATCGGCACTCCAAGCAGAGGGCGGGCAGTCGACGGGATGACGAGTTCAGTCTGCCGCAGACCCGCGACATCCGGCCGAACATGACGTAACCCCGAGTGTCACTCCGCGTGACGGATGCGCAGCTTGTCCTCATTGATCTCGTGCAGCGCGATCGTGAGGGGCTTGTCCTCCACGGTCGAGTCCACGAGCGGGCCGACGTTGTCGAACAGGTTGCCCTCGTGCAGGTCGGAGTAGTAGTCGTTGATCTGGCGCGCGCGCTTGGCGGCGTAGTGGACCAGCTCGTACTTGGAGTCGACGCGCTCCAGCAGGTTGTCGATGGGCGGGTCGATGATGCCCCGGTCGCGAGTGGGCATGGAGAGCCTCCTGGGATGCGAGTGGAAGAGTGCTGGCGCGGCGGCGCCGCGGCATCCTCCGATTCTACCCGACCCGGCTCCGTGCGGCAGGACACCCCGATCACGACTGGCGGCCCCGACCGCTCCCTCTCCGTAGTGTGCCGAAATGAGGAGATGAGCCGAGTTGAGGATCCGCGACCTGGAATCGAACCTCATTTCGGCGCATCCCCTCATTTCGGGCACCCCTGCGCGACCGGCGGTGAGCACGCACCGAGTCTGGCGTCAGCGGCCCACGCCCGCGAGAGCCGCGACCTCGGCGGCGGCGCGGGCGACGTCGTCGTTCACGACGCGGTGATCGAACTCGTCCTGCGCGGCGAGCTCGACGCGCGCCGTGCGTAGACGCCGGGCGCGCTCTTCGGCATCCTCGGTGCCCCGGCCCAGCAGGCGTTCGACCAGCGCATCCCAGCTCGGCGGAAGAAGGAAGATCAGATTCGCTTCGGGCGCGGAGGTCCGCACCTGCCGGGCACCGTGCAGGTCGATCTCGAGCAGCACCGTGCGCCCCTGCGCGAGCGCCTTCTCAACCGGAGCCTTGGGGGTGCCGTAGCGGTGCCGGCTGTGCACGCGCGCCCACTCCAGCAGCTCGCCATCGGCCACAAGCCGATCGAACTCGGCCTCGTCCACGAAGTAGTAGTGCACGCCGTCGAGTTCTCCGGGCCGTGGCGCGCGCGTCGTCGCCGACACCGACAGATGGATCGCAGGATGGTGGTCGCGCACGAAGGCCGCCACGGTCCCCTTGCCGACCGCAGTCGGGCCGGCCAGCACGAGCAGCCTGCTGCGGTCCGCGCGCGGCGCGGACCGCGGGAAGCGTTCGTCCAGCCACTCCCGCAGAACGATCCGCTGGCGCACGCCGAGGCCGCCGAGGCGCTTGACCGGCGAGATGCCGAGCTCTGGCAGCAGCCGATCGCGCTTGGCGGCACCGATCGCCGGGAGTGACACCAGAAAGTCGGTGATGCGCAGGGTTCCCGCCGCGGATGCCGCATCCGCCTCGGCGCGGTCGAGCACCTCCTGGGGCCGGATGACACGCGTCGTGAGGTCGCGCTTGAGCGCAGCCCTGGCCTGCCGCGCGGCCACGGCCCGCGCGGAGGCGGCGACCCGGTCGACCTCCGGAAGGCTCAGTGACTCAGCCACGCCCACCACGGTACTCCCTCGCGCGCGATCCGATCGCCGCGGCGAGGTCGCGTGGGCCCGCCGAGAGCACGCTGCGGCTCTCGTTCGCGAGCACCTGGGCCGCGAGCGCGCCGAAGATCGCGGGCAGATCGTCCCCGACTGCGCCCTGCGCTCCGAACCCCGGAGCGAGGATCGGCGCGCCGCGAAGCATCTCGTCGGCGAGGCCCAGGTCGGCCCGGTCGACCGTGGCGCCGATCACCAGGCCCGCCGGTCCCAGCCCGTCGCCCGCGAAGGCCTCACTGCCGTTTAGCCAGGTGACATCGCGCGCCACACGCTGGGCAACCGTCTCCCCCTCACCCGCCGCGACATCCCGGGTCTGGGCACTCTGCAGCGCGAAAGCCTCGGCGTTGCTGGTGGCCGCGAGCACGAATACCCCCTTGCCCGCACGCACGGCCGTCAGGATCGTCTCGCGCAGCGAATCCGGCCCCAGGTAGGGACTGAGCGTCACGGCATCCGCCTCCAGCGGAGACCCGGGCTCCAGCCACGCCGAGGCGTAGCCCGCCATCGTCGAGCCGATGTCACCGCGCTTGGCATCGGCAATCGAGAGCAGCTCCGCCGCGCGGGAGGCCGCGAGCACCTCCTCGAGCGCCGCGTAGCCCGCCGATCCGAATCGCTCGAAGAATGCGACCTGAGGCTTCACGACGCCGACGCGGCCCGCCGCGGCATCCACCACCCGCATCCCGAAGTCGCGGACGCCGAGCGCCGACTGCGGCAGTCCCCACTCCTCGAGCAGCGTCTGGTGCGGGTCGATCCCGACGCAGAGCTGGCCGTGGCGATCCATCGCCTCGCGCAGTCTGGAGCCGAAGCCGATCACCGGGACGCCTCACGATCGGCCGCATACTCCTGCAGGCTCCTGACCGAGAAGCCCTGGCGCAGCACCGGCAAGGCGCTCACCGCCGCTCCCAGCACCGCCATCGTCGTGAACAGCGCCTTGTCGCCCCCCACCGCCGCCGCGCGGATCTCATAGCCGTCGGCGCGCGCGATCCCGCCCGAGGGGGTGTTCACCACCATGTCGATCTCACCCGCGATGATCAGGTCCACGACGTTCTGCGCCCCCGAGGCCTGCGTCGCTGAATACTTCTCGACGACCTCGACGCGAATGCCGTTGCGCGCGAGGATCTCGGCGGTGCCCTCGGTCGCGACGATGCGGAAGCCGAGCTCCTGCAGGCGGTGGGCGGGCAGGATCACCGCCCGCTTGTCGTCGTCTGCCACCGAGATGAACACCGTGCCCGAGGTCGGCATCCCGCCGTAGGCCGCCGCCTGGCTCTTGGCGAAGGCGGTCGGGAAGTCGCGATCGATGCCCATGACCTCGCCGGTCGAGCGCATCTCCGGACCTAGCACCGAGTCGACGGTGTGCCCATCGGCGGTGCGGAAGCGCTTGAAGGGCAGCACGGCCTCCTTCACCGCCACCGGGGCGTCCAGAGGCACGCGCGATCCGTCCTGCGCCGGCAGCATCCCCTCGGCCTTCAGCTCGGCGATCGTCGCGCCCGTCATGATGCGCGCCGCGGCCTTCGCCAGCGGGATCCCCAGGGCCTTCGACACGAACGGCACCGTGCGGCTCGCGCGCGGGTTGGCCTCGATGACGTAGAGGACCCCGGCGCTGATCGCGAACTGCACGTTCAGCAGGCCGTGCACGCCCACGCCCTGGGCGATCGCGAGCGTCGCCGTGCGCACGCGGTCGATCTCGGAACGGCCGAGCGAGATGGGCGGCAGGGTGCAGCT
>CAZHML010000006.1:0-1740 GCA_964533745.1 uncultured Microbacterium sp. | reverse complement strand
GCCGGAGTGGATGCCGGCTTCCTCCAGGTGCTCCATCACCCCGCCGATATAGAGCTCGTGCCCGTCGTAGAGCGCGTCCACGTCGATCTCGACCGCGTCGTCGAGGAAGCGATCCACGAGCAGCGGCTGGCCGGGGCCGATGATCGCCTGGTCGGCGACCCGCACGAAGTAGTCGCGCAGGCTCGCACCGTCGTAGACGATCTCCATCCCGCGCCCGCCCAGCACGAAGCTGGGACGAACCAGCACCGGGTAGCCGATGTCGTTCGCCACCGCGATGGCGCCCTCGACATCCGTCGCCGTGCCGTGGCGCGGGGCGAGCAGGCCCGCGGCCGACAGGATGCCGCTGAACAGCGCCCGTTCCTCGGCGAGGTCGATCGCCTCGGGCGAGGTACCGAGCACGCGGTATCCGGCCGCCTGGATGCCCTTGGCAAGCCCGAGCGGAGTCTGCCCGCCGAGCTGGCAGACGACGCCGAGGATCTCGCCGCTCGCGGCCTCGGCGTCGAGCACCTCCAGCACGTCCTCCAGGGTGAGCGGCTCGAAGTACAGCCGGTCGGAGGTGTCGTAGTCGGTGGAGACCGTCTCGGGGTTGCAGTTGACCATCACCGTCTCGTAGCCGGCGTCGCGCAGCGCGAAGCTGGCGTGCACACAGCAGTAATCGAACTCGATGCCCTGGCCGATGCGGTTGGGCCCGGAGCCGATGAGGACGACCTTGGTGCGCTCCGAGGGCGCGACCTCGGTCTCCTGGTCGTAGCTGGAGTAGTGGTAGGGCGTGAGCGCCGGGAACTCCCCCGCGCAGGTGTCGACGGTCTTGAACACCGGCCGGATGCCCAGGCCGTGGCGGATCGCGCGCACCTCGGGCTCGAGGATGCCGCGCAGCTGCGCGAGCTGGGCGTCCGAGAAGCCGTGCTCCTTGGCGTGGCGGAGGGTCGCCGCGTCCAGCTCGGGCGCCGCGCGCACGACCTCGGCGACCTCGTTGATCAGCACGATCTGATCCAGGAACCAGGGGTCGATCGCCGTCGCCTCGAAGAGCTGCTCGACGGTGGCACCCAGCCGCAGAGCCTGCTGCACCTGCACCATGCGCGCCTCGGTGGGGCGGCGGGAGAGCTCCACGAGCTCGGCCGCCGTGGCGGCCGCTGAGCCTGTCGACCCTTCGACGAGCTCAGGGACCGGCTCCCAGTGGAAGCTCGAGCCGCGCTTCTCGAGGGAGCGCAGCGCCTTCTGCAGGGCGGTGGTGAAGTTGCGCCCGATCGCCATCGCCTCGCCCACCGACTTCATCGTGGTGGTCAGCGTCGGATCGGCGAGCGGAAACTTCTCGAAGGCGAACCGGGGTGCCTTGACCACGACGTAGTCCAGGGTCGGCTCGAAGCTCGCCGGGGTGACCCCCGTGATGTCGTTCGGGATCTCGTCGAGCCGGTAGCCGATCGCGAGCTTCGCGGCGATCTTCGCGATCGGGAATCCCGTGGCCTTCGAGGCCAGGGCGCTGGAGCGCGAGACGCGCGGGTTCATCTCGATGACGATGACCCGGCCGGTCTCGGGATGCACGGCGAACTGGATGTTGCATCCGCCCGTGTCGACGCCCACCGCGCGGATGATGTCGATCCCGATGTCTCGCAGATTCTGGAACTCGCGGTCGGTCAGGGTCAGGGCCGGGGCCACCGTGATCGAGTCGCCGGTGTGCACGCCCATCGGGTCGACGTTCTCGATGGAGCACACCACGACTGTGTTGTCGGCGGTGTCGCG
>CAZHML010000005.1:0-63534 GCA_964533745.1 uncultured Microbacterium sp. | reverse complement strand
TGCGGTCGATGCGCACGCCGACCTGGTCGCGCTTGTCGATCTCGAACTCGAGCCACGCGCCGCGGCTCGGGATGATGCGCGCCGAGACGATGTCCTTGTCGGAAGTCTTGTCGGGGGTCTTGTCGAAGTAGACGCCCGGCGAGCGCACGAGCTGCGAGACGACCACGCGCTCGGTGCCGTTGATGATGAAGGTGCCCTTGTCGGTCTGCAGCGGGAAGTCGCCCATGAACACCGTCTGCGTCTTGATCTCGCCGGTGTTGTGGTTCATGAACTCTGCCTCGACGTACAGCGGGGCGGCGTACGTCTTGCCGCGCTCCTTGCACTCGTCGATCGAGTACTTCTCGGGCTCGAGGTAGGGGTTCGTGAACGACAGCTGCATCGTCTCGGCAAGGTCCTCGATCGGCGAGATCTCCTCGAAGATCTCCTCCAGACCGCTCGTGCCCGCGACGTCCTTGCGGCCGGCCTTCGCCGCCTCTTCGACGCGAGCCTTCCAGGCGTCGTTGCCGACGAGCCAGTCGAAGGACTCCGTCTGCAGCGCGAGAAGGTCGGGGACCGTCAGCGTGTCGGAGATCTTGGCGAACGAGAGGCGGGATGCTCCGCGTCCGTTCTTTGTGGTGGTGGATGTGGATGCGTTGCGCGCAGCAGCCAAGGGAATAACCTCCGTGGACCCGGCAGGGGCCTAGATTCCTTTGTCGTCAGGGGGGAAGCGCCACCGTCATCCACGTCTTCTCGACACGCGCCACTTCACCGAGCGGGGCGCGCAGACACAATGCCGACCACCATATGAGGGCAGGGGGAAACACGGAGCGCGAAGATCTACTATACGCACGATTCGGCCACATGTCCAGCGGAGGTCTTGACGGGCGTCGCATCCTGCGCTAAAAGACCGTCCCCGCAGACATCCTGGCATGCCGGAAGCGCAGGCGGGTACCGGGGCGGGCCTGGGCGAGGACATCAAGGCCCCGGGCGGTGAGGGTGGCGATCACGGGATAGCCCCCGGTCACCGGGCCGTCGGGGCCGAGGATCACCGGACGCCCGTCGGGCGGAACCTGCACGGCGCCCGGGACCATGCCCTCACTGGGCAGCTCGCCCTCGCGGATGCGGGTCAGCTCGGCACCGTCGAGGCGGATGCCGACCCGGTCGGCGCGGTGGGACACGGTCCACTCGGTCGTGAACAGAGCATCGAGCGCAGCCGGAGAGAACCAGTCGGCGCGCGGCCCGGGACCGAGTTCGAGATCGAGCATCCCTTCGGCGGGCGCGCCCCAGAGGGCGGACTCGAGAGCCGGGATGCCGGTGACAGGCTCCGGGCCGATTGCCACGTGGTCGCCCGCCGCGAGAGGCGCGGGGCCGAGGCCGGCCAGCAGATCGGTGGAGCGGGAGCCGAGCACCTCGGGGGCGAGGACTCCGCCGCGCAGAGCCAGATAGGCGCGGGCACCACGAGCGAACCAGTCCAGGTGCAGCTCGGTGCCTCTGCGCCAGGGGTGTGCGGCGTAGGGGTCGACCGTGGTCTCCCCGAGCCGGATGTCCCCCCAGCCTCCGGTGACCGCGAACCAGCAGTCGCGCTCGGCGACCGCGCGGAACCCGCCCATCGTCACCTCGACCGTCGCTGCCCCCTCGGGGTTGCCGAGCAGGCGGTTGGCGGTGCGCAGGGCCGTGCGATCCATCGCCCCCGAGGGAGCGACCCCGAGCGAGGCGCGGCCGGGGCGACCGAGGTCCTGGACGGTGGCGAGGAGGCCAGGCTCTTCGATCCGGATGCCGGCTGCGTCCGGACCCTTCGACAGGCTCATGGGCCGGGAGTCTTCCGTGTCCTCCCGACCCCTGAGCTTGCCCCGGCCCCCGAGCTTGCCCCGGTCCCCGAGCGAGCCCCGGTCCCTGAGCTTGTCGAAGGGTCCGGGGTCTGAGATGCGGCTGGCCGTCGGACCCTTCGACAAGCTCAGGGACCGGCTTCCCACGAACCGCACCCTCGTCCCCGGCGCGAGAAGAACAGAGTGTTCAGCATCCGGATCGAACAGCGTCGCCGACGTCGTGCCGATGAGCCGCCACCCGCCCGGCGTCTCGCGCGGGTACGCGCCGCTGAACTCACCCGCGAGCCCCACGGCCCCCACAGGCACCCGCGTGCGCGGACTCGGCAGGCGCGGAACGTCGTAAGGCCACTCCTCGCTCACGAGGTAGCCGAACCCCGGGGCGAAGCCGGTGAAAGCGACGGTCCACTCCGCTGCGCGGTGCGCGGCGACGAGCGCCTCGAGCGAGACACCGAGCACCGTCGCGGTCTCGGCGAGGTCGGGGCCGTCGTAGACGATGTCGAGTTCGATCGGGGGCGGAGCGGAGCCGGGCGATGCCGCGGCATCCGGTGCCTGCTGCACGAGCGCACCCACCTGCGCGGCCGACAGCGCACGCGGGTCGAAAGAGACGAGCAGGGTGCGTGCGGCCGGCACGAGGTCGACGATCCCCGGCGTCGCAGCGGACGCGAGCCGCTGGTGCAGTGCGAGCACCTCGTCGAGCCCGGGCAGCTCAACCAGCAGCGCGGACTGACCGAAGGGCAGGATCACCATGGTGCTCGCACGTCCACGCCGGCGGCATCCAGCGCCGCGCGCACCGCACGGGCCATGGCCACCGCACCCGGAGAGTCGCCGTGCACGCAGAACGAGGTGGCGTCCGGATGCACCAGCGTGCCGTCCGCTGTCTCGACCACGCCCTCGCGAGCAAGCCGCACGGCGCGGGTGGCGACGACATCCGGATCGTCGAGCAAGGCCCCCGGCTCGGTCCGCGGCACCAGTGCCCCCGAGGGCAGGTACCCCCGGTCGAGGAAGGCCTCGCGCACGAAGGGGAGGCCGCGCGCAGCAGCGGCATCCGTGATCGCCCCCGCCATGCCGAGCACCGGCAGGGCGCGACCGAGGTCGGCGGAGATGTCGGCGATCGCGTCTGTCACGGCATCCGCCGCCTGCCGGTCGGCGATGACCACGTGATAGAGCGCGCCGTGCGGCTTGACGTAGCGGAGGTCCGCACCGAGCGCGACAAGCGCCGCGAGCTGGGCGCGCACGTGCTCGCGAAGTTCTGCCGGCGGGGTCGCCAGCGCGATGCGCCCGAAGTCCGCGCGGTCGGCGAAAGAGGGGTGCGCGCCGATGGCGACCCCGTGCCGCCGCGCGCGCTGGATCGCCTCGCGCATGGAGGCCTCGTCGCCCGCGTGGCCGCCGCAGGCGATGCTCGCGCTCGAGATCACGGCGAACATCGCCTCGTCGTCGGCGGTGGGCACACCCTCAACCGTCTCGCCGAGGTCGGCGTTCAGGTCGATCGCGGGGGGCACACCACCACGCTAGCGCTCGGATTCATGAAATCGGCGGCAGTCGTTGTCGCCTCGGGCACCCGACAGCGACAACGACTGCCCACAAGTCGGGTGTGGGCAGTCGCGTCCCGTGTCGGTGGCCCCGCGAGGCAGCGTCGAAGAAGTAGCGTGGAGGGATGGGCAGGGCGCGCGGTGAGACAGAGCCTCCGCAGGCGCGTCTGAGCGGCGGCGGCATCGCGCGCATCCTGCCCTCGCGCTTCGCCTCGGGCTACGAGCTGGTCGTCGACGGCACCCCGCAGTCCCACGTCGACCTCGAGGATCCCGCGCACCTGCACTTCGAGTACGTCGTGCGGATGGGTGCCGTCATCGACCAGCTCACCGATCCCGGCGCGCCCCTGACCGCCCTGCACCTGGGCGCGGGTGCCCTGACGCTCCCCCGGTACATCGAGGCGACCCGGCCGGGCTCCCAGCAGCAGGTCATGGAGCTCGAGGAGCCGCTCGTGCAGCTCGTGCGCGCGCACCTGCCGCTGCCCCGTGGAGCGCGCATGCGCATCCGGATCGGCGACGCGCGCGCAGGGCTCGGCAGGATGCCACCGGGCATCCGGGGTGCCTGCGACCTCATCGTCTCGGATGTGTTCTCGGGTGCCCGGACGCCCGCGCACCTCACGACCGTGGAGTTCTACCACGAGGCGGCCGCCCTGCTCGCGCCCGGCGGCGTGCTGCTGGTCAACATCGCCGACGGACCGGGGCTCGCCTTCTCCCGGCGTCAGGTCGCCACGGTGCAGACGGTGCTTGCGCACGTCGCCGTGCTCGCCGACACGCAACTGCTGAAGAACCGCCGCTTCGGCAATCTCGTGCTCGCGGCCTCGCCCTCGCCACTGCCGACCGCGTGGCTACCCCGGTTGCTTGCGGCAGGCCCCCATCCCGCGACCGTCACGCAGGGGGACGACCTCGCCGCCTTCGCGCGCGGCGCGCTCATCATCACGGATGCGGACGCGGTCGACTCGCCACGACCGGACGAGTCGCTGTTCCTCTGATGAACGCCGGTGCGCCGCTGGTCCGGATTGTCGGCGGATCGGCATACCCTGCTGTCATGGCAGAGCTTCCCCGCGTGCGCATCTGGGCCGAGGCCCTGATCAGGCTGCACCTGGACGAGCGATGGTCCTTCGGCTTCGACAATGCCAAGCGGCGCGCCGGGCAGTGCGACTACGCGCGCCGCCGCATCACCGTTTCGCGCTACCTCGCCGCCCGATTCGATGACGACGAGATCCACCAGATCCTGCTGCACGAGGTCGCCCATGCGCTCGCCGGGCACCGCGCGGCCCACGGACCCACCTGGAAGAAGATCGCCCGCGAACTCGGCTACGTCGGCGGGGCGACCCACCGCGGCGAGACGGCGACCGAGCTCGCGCCCTGGGTGGGGCGCTGCCCCGCGGGGCACGTCAGCTACCGGCACCGCCGGCCCGCGCGCCCGACCTCGTGCGCGACCTGCTCGCGTGCCTACGACCCGCGATACGCGTTCCGATGGGAGCGGCGCGAGATCACGTCCGCCGCGCGGCTCGCGGCGCTGGCACCGCGCTGAGGCGAGTGGAGTCCTCCGCCCCCGAGGAAGCAGGTCGTGTCGCGGCGGGGCGACGAGATCCCCGCTCGATCCCCGCTCGCCGAACGAACGACTTCGCGTCGAACGCACGACAAATCCACGGTCGAGAACCCGTTCGCTCGACGATAAGTCGTTCGTTCGTGAACAGGCCTGGGCGTCAGCCCGGGAACGCGACGAATGCGCCGTCGCGAAGCACGGGCACGACGGTGCTGTCGTCGAGAGATGCGGCTTCGCGCACCGTTGCGCGGCGAGGCTGCCCCGGAGCATCGGGCACGGGATCGCGGCCGGCGAGCTCACGGCCCGATCCGGATGCCGAGAGCAGGTGCCGCACCGCTTGGCGGAGCCCTCGGAAGGACTCGGCCGCGGCGACCGCCTCGGGAGAAGTGTGATCGATCCCGAGATCGATGAGGGCGGCGACCACGGCCCCCGCGCCGAGCTGGTCCTCCACCGCGAAGCGCAGCGCGCCCGCGGCATCCAGCTCGCCCGCGGCGATCACCGCCACCGACGTGCGCTGCTGCCGCTCGTCCTGCAGCCGGAGCACGGCATCGGCGACGGCCGCCGCATTGCGCAGACTCCCGGCGAGGACGACCGGCCCGTGCTCGGCAGCGGCCGCGGCATCCGCCACCGCCGCGCCGTTGATCGACCAGGGCCGCGCCTCCGCGAGGCTTACGGGCCTGGCGACCACAGCGTCGACGAGAGTCGAGCTGAACCGCAGCACATCGACCACGACCACGACATCGGCCGGCGCGAGCCGGGCGAGTCCCGCGGTCCCCCACTCCAGGCGCACCTGGTACGTGGACTGGTCGAAGGGGCTCTCGCTCATCCCTCCAGCGTAGAGGGCACCGGGCAGCTCACCGCGTGCGCCGCCGCCCTACGAATGCACGAGGTCAGCACAACTGCACGAGGAATTCGCCTTTTCTCTCGTGCAAATGTGTCAGGATCGTGCATTCGTAGGGGGAGAGCGGGCGACCCATTCGTGGGGCGGGGCGGGCGACCCCATTCATGGGGCGGGAGCCGACGACCTCGCTCGTAAGGCGTGGGCCGCAGACCTCACTCCGCCGCGAGCGCCTCGACGGGTACGACCCGCGTCGCCAGCCGCGTCGGGGCGACCGCGGCAACCACGGTGAGGATCCCCGCCGCCACGACGACCACTGTCATCGGCAGCCACGGCACATGCGGGGCGACGAGCCCCGCCGGCCCGACGTGATCGTAGATCGCGATAGATCCGAGCAGCGACTGCGCGGCGATCCACCCGTAGGCGATGCCGAGCACGAGCCCGGTCACGGTGGCGGTGACGGTCACGTGCAGGGCCTCCAGCAGCACCATCCGCCGCACCTGGCGGCTCGAGAGCCCGACCGCCCGCAACAGCCCCAGCTCGCGACGGCGCTGCACCACCCCGATCGTGAGCAGGTTCACCAGCCCCACCGCGGCGATCACCGCGCAGATGCCGACGAGCATCATCATCACGGCCGAGAAGCTGTCGATGATGACCACGAAGGCGGGATCGTAGGAGCCGCCGGATGCGACGAACATGAGCTGCTTCGAGGACTCCAACGCGACCGCGAACATCGTCACGAGGGTGACCCCCATCACCACCCCGATCGCCATGCGACTGGAGCGCTCGGGGTAGCGCAGCGCGTTCTGGGCGGCCAGGCGCGCCGTGGCGCCCCCGCCGAAGAGCCTCCCGACCAGACGCAGCAGGGGCGGCATCACCAGGGTCGCGCCGATCGCGAGGCCGGTGAACGACAGGATCCCGCCGAAGAAGCCGACCACGACGCCCAGCGGCGTCACGAGTCCGAGCAGCACGCCGAGGATGAGGAGGACCACCCCGAGGATGAACAGGATGAACGCCCCCGCGTGCCGCACGGGGCGCGCGGTCACCTCCTCCCGGCTGCGGTCCACCGAGCCGCCGATCGCCTGCAGCGGCGTGACGGCGAGCACGCGCCGGGAACCTGCGGCGGCCGCGGCCCAGGTCACGAGCGCAACGCCTGCCGCGGGCAGCAGGATCGCCGCTCGCCAGAGCGAGAAGTCCTCGGGCGCTCCCGCGAGCAGGCGGCTCGCGACCGCGATCCCGGCCGCCGCGATCCCGAACCCGAGCAGCACCCCCAGGACGGCACCGATAACCCCGACGACGAAGCCCTGATTGGTGACCTCGGCCCGTTGCGAGCGCGCCGAGGCACCGATGAGCCGGAGCAGAGCGATTCGGCGTGTACGCCCGGCGATGATGGTCGAGAAAGTGTTGGCGGTGACGATCCCGGCGACATACATCGCGACGCCGGTGAGCAGGAGCGAGAGGATGCCGATGATGACGGCGAGCACCTCGCTGGCACCGACGAAGGGGTTGGCGCGAAGGAGAGCCGCGATGTAGGCAGTGGCCTGCACGAGCACCACGCCGAACGCCGAGGCGATGGCTGCGACGAGAATGCTTGCCCCCATGCCTCGCTCGCGCAGCCAGGCGAGCGAGCCGCGTCGATCGGGCAGCGGCAGCTCGAACACCCGCGGCGCGGCGAGCGCCGGCGCGCTCATGCCGCCACCTCCGCGTCGAGCATGTAGGCCGAGATCTCCTCGGCACTCTGCCGCGGGCGGTCGGCGACGAGGCACCCATCGCCCAGGTAGAGCACTCGGTCGGCGTAACTCGCCGCGACCGGATCATGAGTGACCATCGCAATCGACTGCCCCTGCTCGCGGCTCGCGCGCGCCAGCAGCGAGAGCACCTCACGCGAGCTTGCCGAGTCGAGGTTTCCGGTCGGCTCGTCGGCGAAGACCAGATCCGGGCCGGTGGCAAGTGCCCGGGCGATGGCGACGCGCTGCTGCTGGCCGCCGGAGAGCTCGTGCGGGCGGTGCCGCAGCCGCGGCGCGAGCCCGAGCGTCTCGACGAGTCCCTCGATGCGCGCCCGTTCGATCGCCGAAGGCTTGCGGCCGTCGAGTTCGATCGGCAGCAGGATGTTGCCGATCGCGTCGAGCGTGGGCACGAGGTTGAACGCCTGGAAGACGAACCCGACCCGGCGGCGGCGCAGCACGGTCAGCTCGAGGTCGGTCAGGCCCGTGATCTCGGTGTCACCGATCCAGGCCCTCCCGGTGCTCGGGGCGTCCAGGCCCGCCATGATGTGCATGAGAGTGGACTTGCCCGAGCCCGAAGGTCCCATGATGGCGGTGAACTGTCCCTTGCGGATGCCGACGCTCACGCCGGCGAGCGCGCGCACCGCGCCCTCGCCCGTGCCGTAGGTCTTGGTCAGCTGCTGCACCCGGGCGGCGAGCCCCAGGTCGGTTGTCGTGATCTTCATGCCTTCGACGCTACGGATCCGCCGCTGCCCGCGCGTCGCCCGGGCGATGCATCCTCGTACATCCCGAGGATGATCCGCGGTCGCGCTCAGGCGAGGCCGTGCTCGAAGGCGAAGACCACGAGCTGCACGCGGTCGCGCAGCGCGAGCTTGCCGAGGATGCGGCTGATGTGCGTCTTCACCGTCGCTTCGCTGAGGAACTCACGCGCGGCGATCTCGGCGTTCGAGAGCCCGCGGGCGGCCAGCGCGAAGATCTCCCGCTCGCGCTCGGTGAGCCCGGCGTACTCCGGGGGCGGCTCGCGCGTCGCCTCGGTGAACTGTGCGAACAGCTCGCGGGTGGCGGATGCCGCGATCACCGCAGAACCCGCGTGCACGGTGCGAATGGCGGCGAGCAGGAACTCCGGCTCGGCGTCCTTGAGCAGGAACCCGCTCGCCCCCTGCCGGATCGCCCGCGCTGCCGCTTCGTCGAGGTCGAAGGTGGTGAGCATGACGACGCGCGGCGGATCGGGCCGCGCCAGCAGCTCGGTCGTGGCGGTGAGACCGTCCATCACCGGCATCCGGATGTCCATCAGCACGACATCGGGCGCGGCCTGAGCGATGACCGCGAGCGCCTCGCGCCCGTCGCCCGCTTCGCCCACGACCTCGAGATCGGGCTGCGAGGCGATGAGCATGCGGATGCCCGCGCGGAACAACGCCTGGTCGTCCACGAGGACGATGCGAATCCTTCGACCAGGCTCGGGGACCGGACCGCGCTCAGGGACCATCACCCCGCCACCTCCCCGATCGGCAAGCTCGCACGCACGCTGAAGAACCCGTCCGCACGCTTGGTCTCCAGGGTGCCGCCCACGAGCTGCGCGCGCTCGCGCATTCCGATCAAGCCGTGGCCGGCGCGGGGCGCAGGCGCATCCCCGGCGACGCTGTTGCGCACCGTCAGGTCGACGCGCGCAGGCCACCATGCCAGGTGCACCTCGACCTCGCCGCTGCCGTGACGCAGAGCATTGGTGAGCGCCTCCTGCAGAATGCGGTAGACCGCGAGCTGGATGGATCCCGGCGGCTCCCCCTGCGGCATCGGATCGACGGTCACCCGTGGCTCGATCCCCGCTTGTCGCACCTGCGCGAACAGCGTCTCGAGGTCCGCGAGCGTCGGCTGCGGCCCGTCACCCTGACGGTGGCGGAGCTGGGCGAGCAGGAGCCGCACATCGGTGAGGGCAGTGCGGGCGGTCTGCGAGATGGTCGCAAGGGCCTCGCCCGCGGCATCCGGATCCGAACTCGCGGCATACCGAGCCCCGTCGGCCTGCGCGATCACGACGGCGAGGGAGTGCGCGACGACGTCGTGCATGTCGCGGGCGATGCGCGAGCGCTCCTGCTCCTCGGCGGCGAGCACCTCGGCCCGCTCCTGCTCCTCGCGAATCCGGCGGGCGCGCAGGACGAACCGCCACACCATCCCGGCGAGCCAGACGACGCCCAGCACGAGAGCGACGACGATCGTCATGAGCACGATCGTGGTCACTGCCTGACCGAGACCGGGCAGTCCGCCGACGCCGCGGAACAGGTACAGCGCGGCCACGAGTCCACCCACGCCGGCGGATGCCAGGCCCAGCCAGAACACGGACGTCGAACCCCAGGCTGCGGTGGCGAACAGCACGACGAGGATCGCGAGATTCACCGGGATCGGCGGCAGCCCGCCGAGCATCTGCACGATCGCACCCAGCCAGGCCAGGCCGAGGGCGATACCGGGAGCAAGGCGCATGACGGCGACGCCCGCGCACATGAGCAGGCCGGCGACGACGGCCGCAAGGTCGACCAACGGCGCGGCGAGTCCCCCACCGGCCAGAAACATCCGGCTCCCGGACAGACCCAGCGGCGTGAGCAGCAGGAACATCACCGCGGCGACGACGATGTCGACGGTGAGCGCTGTGCGCGAGAGGGGCCGGATCACCCCCTCACGCTACGCGAGGGCGGTGGAGTCCGGCATCCTCCGGCAGGTGTATGTTCCGGATGCCATCGCGCGCCCGATCTGCACATGTTGTCCCGATCCGCACAGGATTACGGCGCGAGCCTGTGCGGATCGGGACGCGGTGTGCAGATCGGGACGCTCGCGCGCCACCTGCGACCGCTACCCCCGGCGAATCATCCGGGCGATGGCCTCGCGGTCGGGCTTGCCCGAGGGCAGCAGCGGGAGCGCATCCACCACGCGCACCTCGCGCGGGCGGGCCGGGGCGCCGAGCGCATCGCCCACGCGGGCGCGGGCGGCGGTCAGCAGGACCTCGGCGTGCTCCTGCCCGGCGACGACCACCACCGACGCCTCTCCCCAGCGCTCGTCGGTGACGCCCACAACCACGGCGGCTTCCCACCCCGGCACCTCGTGCACGAGCCGCTCGACTCGATCGAGCGAAACGTTCACGCCGCCCGAGACGATGACCCTGTCGGCCCGGCCGTGCACCTCGACCCTGCCATCGGTCACCGCGCCGAGGTCGCCCGTGCGATACCAGCGGATGCCGTCGGCATCCGTCACGAAGGCGCGCGCCGTGCCCGCGGGATCGTCCAGATAACGCTCGGCGAGCACCGGGCCGGCGATTCGCAGCTCGCCCCCGAATGCACGGACCTCGACGCGCTCCAGCGGCACGCCGTCGTAGACGCAGCCGCCGCTCGTCTCGGTCGATCCGTAGGTGCGCACGATCGGCATCCCGAGGCGCGCCGCCCGCTCGCGCAGGGGCAG
Source organism: uncultured Microbacterium sp. (assembly GCA_964533745.1). Taxonomy (GTDB): domain Bacteria; phylum Actinomycetota; class Actinomycetes; order Actinomycetales; family Microbacteriaceae; genus Microbacterium. The sequence continues at coordinate 52,651 of CAZHML010000005.1, read as the reverse complement.
CGGCGTCGACTGCCCGCCGACGAGGATCGCGCGATACGAGGACGCTGCGGCGCGTACCCCGGCATCGACCTCCGCCGCATCGACGAGAGTCGCCAGCTGCGCGGGCACGAGCGAGGTGAACAGCGGTGCGTCACCGGACGCCGTGCGGGTCGCCGCGAGGAAGGCCCCGGGCGTGAAACGCCCTTCGACCCCTACCGGCGACGCACCCGCAAGCGCGGAACGCACCAGTACCTGAAGCCCGGCGATGTAGCCGGTCGGCAGAGCCAGCACCCAGCGTCCCGCACCGATCCGCGCGATCGTCGCCTCGGCGCTCGCCCGCAGTGCCGATGCGCTCACGGCCACGCGCTTGGGGATGCCGGTGGAGCCGGCGGTGCGGATGACGACACCGGTGCCTGCCTCGAGCATTGCCGCGACGGCGGGGAGATCGAGGCCGTCTGCCGAGGGCCAGCGCTCAGGACTCATCGATCGTCGCCCGCGTGTCGACCCGCCGCTCGAGGTGGGGCTCGCCCAATGTCGAGACGGGGATCGCATCAACGCTGCGCAATGATCCGACCCGCGTCAGAACTGCCACGGATACGGCGACCAGTCCGGGTCGCGCTTCTGCAAGAAGGAGTCCCGCCCCTCGGTCGCCTCATCGGTGCCGTAGGCCAGCCGCGTCGCCTCGCCCGCGAACACCTGCTGGCCGACCAGGCCGTCATCGACGGCGTTGAAGGCGAACTTCAGCATCCGGATCGCCGTGGGCGACTTCGTCAGCACCGTGCGCGCCATCGCCAGCGCCTCGCGCTCCAGGTCGGCGTGCGGAACGACGCGGTTGACGGCACCCATCTCATAGGCGCGCCGGGCGGAGTACTCCTCGGCGAGGAAGAACACCTCGCGCGCGATCTTCTGCCCGGTCTGCCGGGCCATGTACGCCGAGCCGTAGCCGGCGTCGAAGGATCCGACGTCGGCGTCGGTCTGCTTGAAGCGGGCGTGCTCGGCCGAGGCGATCGTGAGGTCGCACACGACATGCAAGGAATGCCCGCCGCCGGCAGCCCAGCCCGGCACGACGGCGATCACGACCTTGGGCATGAAGCGGATGAGCCGCTGCACCTCGAGGATGTGCAGGCGGCCGAGCCGCGCACGGTCGATAGCGTCGGGCGCTTCGACAGGCTCAGCGACCGGCGCTTCTGAGTCGGCGTGTGCGGTCCCTGAGCTTGTCGAAGGGTCGATATTCGCGGCGTCGGGCGCTTCGACAGGCTCAGCGACCGGCGCTTCGTACTTGTATCCGTCCTTCCCCCGGATGCGCTGGTCGCCGCCCGAGCAGAAGGCCCAGCCACCGTCCTTGGGGCTCGGGCCATTGCCGGTGAGCAGCACGACACCGATGCGCGAGTCCTGCCGGGCGGTGTCAAGGGCGTGGAAGAGCTCGTCCACGGTGCGCGGGCGGAAAGCGTTGCGCACCTCGGGCCGGTCGAAGGCGATGCGGGCGACCCCGCCGTCCACCGAGACGTGCGCGGTGATGTCGGTGTAGGCATCCGCCCCGGGCGCGAGCCGCCACTCGGCGGGGTCGAACAGCTCAGAGACCATGCCCTCAGCCTATTCCGGTCGCCCGCGTGGCGCGGCACCGGCCAGCATTCATAGCCTTCCCATAGACCGAACACAGCCATCCATCGGGTCGATCTCGCACTCTGGGGTACAGAGACGCTATTCGCAGAGACACCCAAGGAGCGGACGATGAGCCAAATCCCGGAGCCCACGCGCACCCCCGCAGGCCTGAGCTACGAGGGCCGTCTGCTCGACCGCCCCGACGAAGAGGTCGTGGACCAGGGCGCGCGCTTCGATCTCGGCACCCTGATCTCGCGGCGCGGGATGCTGGGCGTGATCGGCGTGGGCCTCGGCGGACTCGCCCTCGCCGCGTGCGCTCCTCTCGGCACCGCTGACCCGGCCACCGACTCGGCCACCGACCCCATCGACACCGGCACGCTCCCCGCGGGCGAGATCCCGGACGAGACAGCCGGCCCCTACCCCGGTGACGGCTCGAACGGCCCCGATGTGCTCGAACAGACGGGCGTCGTGCGCTCCGACATCCGCTCCAGCATCGGCGGAGGCGCGACGGCAGACGGCGTCCCGCTGACCTTCCGGATGGCGATCCTCGACATGGCGAACGGCGATGTGCCCTTCGCGGGCGTCGCCGTCTACGCCTGGCACTGCGACGCGCAGGGCCGATACTCGATGTACTCCTCCGGCGTCCAGAACGAGACGTATCTGCGCGGCGTGCAGGTCGCCGACGCCAACGGGATCGTGAGCTTCGACTCGGTCTTCCCGGGCTGCTACTCGGGGCGCTGGCCGCACATCCACTTCGAGGTGTATCCGGATGCCGCGTCCATCGTCGACGCGGGCAACGCCATCGCCACCTCCCAGCTCGCGCTGCCGGAGTGGGCCTGTGCACAGGTCTACGCCGAGAGCGGCTACGACGGCTCGGCCCGCAACCTCTCGGGCGTGACGCTCGCCGATGACAACGTCTTCGGAGAGGACGGCGCGGCGTTGCAGCTGGCCGCGACGACCGGGAGCGTCGGCGAGGGGTATGCTTCGTCACTCGTGGTTCGCGTCGACACTCGCACCGCGCCGACCGGCGGTTCCCTGCCTGGCAGTCGCGGACCTGGTGCGGGCGTGCCCGGGGGCGGTGGACCGGGCGACGGCGGCAGGCCTCGCCCGTGACGCGGCGTGATCCGCGCCGCGCGGCCTTTCGTCTCTGAGGGCCAGCGGCCAGGATAGAGGCATGGCCCACCGTGACCTCCCCTCTCTCGCCGATCTGACGAGCACCACGCGCGTGGTGAGTCTGCCGATGCGCACGCGCTTCCGCGGGATCGAGACGCGTGAGGCGCTGCTCATCGAGGGACCGGCCGGATGGGGAGAGTTCTCGCCCTTCACCGAGTACCCCGACGCCGAGGCCGCGGTCTGGCTCGCCGCCGCGATCGATCTCGCCTGGCATCCGCAGCCCGAAGCCCACCGTGACCGCGTCGGCGTGAACGCCACCGTGCCGGCGGTGGGCGCGGCCCATGTCGCGGGCATCCTCGCGCGGTTCCCCGGATGCCGCACCGCGAAGGTCAAGGTGGCCGAGGCCGGCCAGCGCCTCGCCGACGACATCGCCCGGGTGCGGGCGGTGCGCGAGACGCTCGGCGCGGAGGGGCGCGTGCGCGTCGACGCGAACGGCGCGTGGAACCTCGACGAGGCCGAGCGGGCGATCCACGCCCTTGCCGAGTTCGATCTGGAGTACGTCGAGCAGCCCTGCGCGAGCATCGAGGAGCTGCGGCAGGTGCGCGCACGGGTGGCGTACATGGGCATCCCGATCGCGGCCGACGAGAGCGTGCGCAAGGCCGGCGATCCGGTCGCCGTAGCCCGCGCGGATGCCGCAGACCTGCTGGTCATCAAGGCGCAGCCCCTGGGCGGAGTCGCCCGCGCGCTCGCCATCGTGGCCGAGGCCGGGCTGCCGGCAGTGGTCTCCAGCGCTCTGGACACGGCGGTCGGGATCGCCCAGGGCGTGGCACTGGCCGCAGCCCTGCCCGACCTCGACTACGACTGCGGCCTGGGCACCTCGGCGCTGTTCTCACGGGATGTCGCCGATTCCGACCTGACCGACGGCACCCTGCCGGTCGGCCGCATCGCCCCCGACTCCGCGCGACTGGACGAACTCGCGGCGTCTGCCGAACGGGAGACGTGGTGGCGGGAACGGCTGGCACGCTGTCACGCCCTGCTCACGGCCGGCTGAACTGTGCCGCTCAGTCCATCGTGAAAGGCAGGATCGGAGCGTAGGACTCGATCTTCGCCTGGATGCGCGCGATGGCCGCGGCATCCAGCCCCGCATCCCCCGCGATCTCGCGCCAGCCGGTGACGAGCACGTCGCCGAAGTTGTGTCCGTGACGGGCGGGGACCGCGGTGCCGCCGAGCATGTCGATCGTCACCTGGAGTCCTGTCACACCCGGAATCCAGCGCATCGACGGGCTCACATCCGCACCGCGCTGCTCGGGTTCGAGCCACTCCGGGGCGCGCCAGAACAGGTCGCCCGAGAGCCAGGTGACGGCATCGGTCGCGTGCTGCAGGTAGAGCACGCGCGGCTGGTCCCACGGGCCTTGCAGCCGCGTCTCATCCCCGTTCTGCGAGATCCAGCGCACCTGACGACCCTCGTCCAGAACCGGCTGCCAGGCGGGACTGCCGACATCGCGGGATGCCTGCAGCGTCTGCCACAGCTCCGAGCTGGCGGGGCTGCCGACGAAGAGCGCACCATCCGTGCGCGCCCGCACCTCATCGAGGCCGGTGAAGATCGCCTGGCTGCCGTGCGCGCCCAGGCTCAGCCCGTAGACGAGCAGCAGCGGACGATCGGCCGCCGGCAACCGCAGCCAGCGCTCCTCGATGGCGTCGAACAGCACGCGCGAGGACTCGACCGGCGCATCCGGATCGAACAAGAAACTCACCCAGCTCGGCGTGTAGGCGTACTGCATCGCCGCGATCGCGGTGTCGCCGCCGTGCAGGTACTCGACGGCATCCACCGCCTGCGCTTCGAGCCACCCCGAGCCCGTCGGCGTCGCCACGACCAGCACCGAGCGCTCGAAGGCGCCGGTGCGCTCGAGTTCGGCGACGATGAGTTGCGCGCGCTCGCGCATCGTCGGTGCCGACTCCATGCCCGCATAGACGCGAATCGGCGTGAGTGCGGGCTTGCCGGTGAGGGCGCTGATCTCGCCGGCGGTCGGGCCGCCGCTGACGAAGTTCGCGCCGTGGCGTCCGAGCGTCTCCCAGGCGATTGCCGAGCCCTCGCCCGCGGATCGGAAGTCGGATGCCGGCGGGCGCGCCTGGGCATCCGGTGTGCCATTGCGGCCGAGATAGATCCCGTCGACCGCGATCATCACCACGACGACGAGGCCCGCGGCCACGGCGGTCACGACGAGCGCAGACCCGAACCAGGCGAGCCCCGTGCCGGCGGTGCGCCGCAGTCCCGACCACATCCCGTGCACGAGCTTGCCGATGGCCAGCAGCACCGCGGTCAGCGGGATGAATCCCGCGAGGAAGGCTCCCGTCTGCGCGCCGCTCAGCGGCGGCATCTCGACGAAGGCGCGCACCTCGTTCTGCCAGTGGACGGCCAGGATCGACAGGGCACCGAGTGCGACGAGCCACAGCACCGCGTAGACGGGCCACCACCAGCGCGGCGGACGCCAGACGGGCACCCGCAGGATCCGTCGCACGAGGGCCGCGAGGGCCGCTCCGACCATGTAGCCGACGCCGAAGGAGAGCGCCGCGAGCGCGCCCTGGAACAGGGCCGCGCGCGGCAGCAGAGAGGGGGTGACCGAGACCACGGCGAGCGCCAGCCCGAGGATCGACCCCACCGGATCGAGCGCCCAGTAGCGCCGCCGACGTGGCTGGCCCGAGTGCTTCTCCTGCACGGCTGCTTCGCTCATGGGGTCCCCTCGATCTCGGTCCGAACGTCAGTGGATGAGCACCTTGAGCAGAATCATCACGCCGCCGAGCGTCGCCGTCAGCAGCGCACCGCCCAGACGCGGCAAGAAGCCCGCGGCTCGTGCGGCAGTGATGGTCCATCCGAGGACGCCCAGAAGCAGCATATCGACGGCGAGCGCGAGCCAGACGGCGTCCGACTGGCCGACCACGCCGACGACGCCCAGGACGAGGACGAAGACCGGGATCGAACCGAGGATGAGCAGGCCCGCCGCATGCTGCACGCCGAAACGGATCGCCTCTGGTATGCCGGCATCCCGGTTCTCGGGATCGGCGAGGAACCCGATGACGTCGGCGTAGACGTGCGCGACGAAGAACACCAGGAGCGTGGCCATCACGACCCCCAGCGCACCGGTCGAGGTGTCGGTGATGTTGCGGCTGATCACGATCATGCCCGCCACGAGCACGAGACCGTAGACGCCGCCCGCCGTCGTGACCAGCGGCCTGAACCCGCCGCGACTAGTGGCCACGGGGGCGAGCCCGTCTTGTTCCGTCATCGTCGATCTCCCAGCGACTGCGCGCCGTGTCCCCGCGCCGCCTGGCGCTGCCCCGATCATAGCGCGGGAGAAGATCACTCTCGGAAGACACCTCGGATCGGCTAGTGTCATCCCTATCTGGATGCCCTATCCCCTTTGCGCGAGAGGCTGCCATGCCACGAGACGGTTCCGCGAACACCCGGCGACAGGGGTGACGGCGTGCACGATCCGGTAGCAGTGGCGATCACCTTCGCCATCACCGTGGCGGCGATCGCCGCCTTCGCCTCGAATCGCGTCCCGATCGGCGTCGTCGCCGTCAGCGTGAGCCTGGCGCTGTTCCTCACCGGGACCGTCACCTTCGAGCAGGCGATCGCCGGCTTCGGCGATCCGGTCGTGGTCTACATCGCCGCCCTGTTCGTGGTCAGCGAGGCGCTGGACGCCACCGGGGTCACCACCTGGGCGGGTCGCCAGCTCATCCGCCGGGCGGGCTCGAGCGCGAGCTCGGTGATGATCGGGATGATGGTGTTCGTGGCCCTGGTGACCGCGCTCATCAGCGTGAACGGTGCGGTGGCCGCCCTGGTTCCCGTCGGGGTGGTGCTCGCGATGCGGCTGGGCCGGCCCCCTTCGCGTCTGCTCATCCCCCTCGCCTTCGCCGCCCACGCGGGCTCGATGCTGGCGCTGACCGGAACACCCGTGAACCTGCTCGTCTCAGAGATGGCGGTGGATGCCGGGGCTCGGCCCTTCGGCTTCTTCGAGTTCGGGATCGTGGGTCTGCCGCTGCTGACCGGCACGATCATCATCGTGCTGCTGTTCGGCCCCCGGTTGCTGCCGGAGCGCGTGCCGGACTACGCACCGCGCGACCTCAGCCGGCACGCGCAGACGCTGGCGGCGCACTACGGGCTCGACGAGGATAGCACGCGACTCGGCCACGACGCCGGCCTTGTCGAGTTCGTGATCCCGCCGCGCTCCCCCTTCGTCGGGGACACCGTCTTTCCGGGAATGCGCACCGAAGACGGCACTCTGGTGATCGTCGCGGTCTACCGCTCCGGCGAGCACCTGACCGAGCGCGTGGCGCTGCGCGCCGGCGACGTGCTGCTGCTCGAGGGCGACTGGGAGTCGCTCGAGCGCCGGGCCGCAGACCCGCGGCTGCTCACCGTCGATGCGCCGCCCGCGATCCGTCGCCAGGCTGCCGGACTCGGACCTCGCGGCTATACGGCCGTCGCGGTGCTCGTCGGGATGCTCGTGCTTCTGGCGACGAACCTCGTCCCCGCCGCGATCGCCGCACTTCTGGCAGCCAGCGCCATGGTGCTGCTGCGGACCATCTCGGTGCCGCAAGCGCACCGCTCGATCTCGATCACGACGCTCTTGGTCGTGGCGGGAATGATCCCCCTGTCCACCGCGATGCAGACCTCGGGTGCCGCCGACCTCATCGCCGACGGCCTGCTGACCCTGCTCGGCGGGGCGGGTCCGCACGTGCTGCTGCTCGGGATCGTGGTGGTCGTGGCCGTCCTCGGGCAGTTCATCAGCAACATGGCCACGGTGCTGATCGTCACGCCCATCGCGCTGATGGTCGCCGGGCACGCCGGGTACTCGCCGCTGCCCTTTCTCATGGGCATCGCCGTCGTCGGCGCGGGAGCCTTCCTCACCCCGGTCGCGACGCCGGCGAACCTGATGATCCTCGGCCCCGGTGCCTACCGCTTCGGCGACTACTGGCGGCTGGGGCTGCCGCTGCTGGCCTTCTTCGTGCTCATCGCGACGACCCTGGTGCCCTTCGTCTGGCGGTTCTGAGCGGGGCAAGCCCAATCTATGAGGGACGAGCCGCTCTCTGGGAAGCCATAGCCCTCATCCTCTCGGGGACAGGGAGCCTCCATCAGATCCGGGGCAGTTCAGTACTCACCGACGTGCTGGGCGGGATCCTGCGGCGGTACTCAGCTCAGCCCCGAGTAGGCGTGCAGTCCTTTGAAGAAGACGTTCACGATGGTGAAGTTGAAGATCACCGCGGTGAAGCCCACGATCGACAGCCACGCCGAGGGGGCACCCCGCCAGCCGCGCGTCGCGCGCGCGTGGATGTACCCGGCGTAGAGCACCCAGATGATGAAGGTCCACGTCTCTTTGACGTCGAACCCCCAGTAGCGGCTCCAGGCGTCGTTGGCCCAGATGGCTCCGGCGATGAGGGTGAAGGTCCAGAAGATGAAACCGATCGTCGCGAAGCGGTAGGCCAGGCCTTCGAGGCGCTCGGCCGAGGGCAGGGTGCGTAAGAACTTCGGTCCCACCCTCTCAGCACCCTCGCGCTGTCGCCGCTCGCGACGCAGCTGCATGAGCTGACTCACCGAGAGCGCGAAGGCGAGAGCGAGAAAGGCGGTGGCGAGGGATGCCACGAAGACGTGGATGACGAGCCAGATGCTCTTGAGCGGGTCGGCGAGCGGCGTCACCTCGACATAGAAATTCAGGGCCGACACGCCCAGCAGCGCCACGACGAGCCCGGTGATGAAGACGCCGAGGAACCGCAGGTCCAGGCGCGTCAGCACACCGAGGTAGACCGCGACGATCAAGAGCGTGCCGATCATCGCGAACTCGTAGTTGTTGCTCCAGGGCACGCGCCCGGCCGCGATCCCGCGGGTGACGGTCGCTCCGAGGTGCAACAGGAAGGCGAGCACGGTGAGCGAGGTGCCGATGCGGGCGAGCACGTTGCGCTCGGTCGGGGCATCCATCCGGGGCTCGTCCGGGGGGGCGGATGCCGAAGGCCGTCCGCCTGCGAGGACGAGTTCTGCCTCCGCGCGCAGCCGCGCATCCGAAGAGAGCTCGGAGCGCCGGGCCAGATCGAAGGCGTAGGCGACGAAGGCGAGCACGTACACCGCGATCGCCGTCCACAGCAGCAGTACAGAGATGGCGTCGAGATCGACCATGTGGTCAGTCTACTTTCGCGGGATCGGCAGCGGCGTCGCTCTGGTCGAGAAGGCGGGCGTGGCCTGCGGCGAGGTCCTCGACCGCCGCGGCGAGCGTCGGGTCGTCGCCGCGAGCAAGGCCGGCGTACTCGAGCGTGATCGATCCCGAGCCCGGGACGGCCTTCATCCACATCCGTCGCCGTGGCACGAACAGGGCCAGCAGCAGCCCTGCGAGCGCGAGCAGGGCGAAGACGAGCACCCACGCCGCCGAGCGGTCGTGGTGGATCTGCAGAGCCACGAAGCGCTTGACCGACTGGGAGTAGTCGGTGGCCCCCTCGGGTGAGACGTTCTCGAAGGTGATGGTGCCCAGGCCTCCGGGCAGGTCCGCGGTCTGACCGGGGGTGAGCTCGATCGCGGGGACTCCGGTCTGGCCGCCCGCGAGCTGGGTCATGTCGGTCGTGTCGAGCACGTAGACCGAGCGGGGGGTGCCGTCGTCGATGCCGAGGTCGCCCGAGAAGACGTTGAGGGTCAGCACCGGGTTGATCAGCGCCCCGTACACCGAGGTGAAGGCACCGCTTTGGAGTTCCACCTGGGTCGGGTAGAAGAATCCGTGCATGCCGAGCTGCTCGGGCATCCCGTCGGGGATCTTGACCACGCCGAGCGAGGTCATCGCCGTGTCCTGCGGCAGGAAGGGCACCGCATCGCGGAACACCACGACGCCCTCGGCATTGCGCACCGAGATCATCGGCGCGTAGCCGTTGCCCATCAGGAACACCTTGTCGCCCGAGACCTCGAGCGGGTGATTGACCCGCACCGACCCCTGCCAGCTCGACCCGTCGGCCTCGCGCACGGTCACGTTCGCCGAGAAGTCGCCGGCCTGACCCGCACCGGGCGTGCCCGCCGGCACGTAGGTGACGTCGAAGCTGTCGAGGGTCACCGCGTAGGGGGTCTGCACGGTCTCGGAGACGAAGCGGCCGCGGTTCAGCGAGGAGTAGTCGAGCGTGTTCACGACCGTGGTGCCCTCGACGATCACCTGCTGGCCGCTGTAGGCATAGCCGCCGCCGACGCCCACGGTCACCAGCACCCCGACGAGGGCGAGGTGGAAGACGAGGTTGCCCGTCTCGCGCCAATAGCCGCGCTCGGCCGACACCGACGCGCTGCGGCGGTCGTCGAAGCGGGCGGTGCGGTAGCCGAGCTTCTTCAACTGCCGCTCGGCGGCATCGACAGCCGCGGTCGCGGCGGCATCCGGATCCTCGGCCGCGCGTTCGGTCACCTGGAAGTCGGCGAGGCGCGCCAGTCGTGCCGGAGTCCGCGGCGGGCGGGCACGCAGGGCCTTGGCGTGATGGCGGATGCGCGGCACGACGCAGCCGATCAGCGAAAGGAACAGCAGCAGGTAGATCGCCGAGAACCAGGGCGAGAGGTAGACGTCGAAGAGGCTCAGGCCGTCGAGGATCGGGAAGAGCTCGGGATTGCTGGCCCGCCACTGGGTGACGCCGTTGGGATCGGCCATCCGCTGCGGGAACAGCGACCCCGGGATCGCCGCGAGGGCGAGCAGCAGCAGCAGCACGAGCGCAGTGCGCATAGAGGTGAGCTGCCGCCAGCCCCAGCGCAACCACCCCGAGAACCCCAGGCGCGGCTGGTTGATCTCGGCGTCGCCGTCGACGTGGTCCGAGGGGCGGAGCGGATCGGATGCCGCGTCTGCTCCGGTGGTCCCTGAGCCCGTCGCGGTCCCTGAGCCCGTCGAAGGGTCAGAGCGGGAGTTCGACACTGCCGATCACCGCCCCCAGCCGCGACATGATGATGCTCCATACGCCGCTGACCATGAGCACGCCGAGCAGGATCAGGAGCGACCCGCCCATGATGTTCACCGTGCGGATATGGCGGCGCAGAAACCCGGTCGAGCGCACCGCCCAGCCGAAGCCCAGGGCGATCAGCAGAAAGGGGATGCCCAGCCCGAGCGAGTATGCCAGCCCCAGGAGTCCTGCCCGCCACGGGTCGCCGAACGTCCACGACATCGCCATGATCGCGGCTAGTGTCGGGCCTATGCAGGGGGCCCAGCCGATGCCGAGGGCGATGCCCAGCAGCGGCGCGCCGACGAGGCCTGCGCGGCCGTTCACCGGCATCCGGATGCTGCGCTGGGCGAAGCCGAAGACTCCGACGAACACCAGGCCCATCAGGATGATCACGACCCCCAGGATGCGGGTGAGCAGCTCCTCCCAGCGGATGAAGAAGGCTCCGGCCGCGCCGCCGATGATCGAGAACGAGATGAAGACGACGCTGAAGCCGAGGATGAACAGCAGCACCCCGAGCACGAGGCGGCTGCGGGCGGGCGCCGCGCTGGTGCCGGACCCTTCGACAGCCTCAGTAACCAGTGAAGGAGCGGTCGCCGAGCCTGTCGAAGCGGTCGCTGAGCCTGTCGAAGCGTCCGCTCCCCCCGCACCTGCCGAAGGGCCGGTCCCTGCTCCTCCGGTCCCCGAGCCTGTCGAAGGGCCGGGCGTGACCGCACCCCCCACGAACCCCAGATACCCCGGCACGAGGGGCAGCACGCACGGCGAGAGGAACGACACGAGCCCGGCGAGCATCGCCACCGGGATCGCCAGCCACAGCGCCCCGCCGATCAGCGCGTCGAGGTTCATGGGCTCTCCGCGAGCACATCGCGCAGGATCGTAGAGAGGATGGACCCCTCCGTGATCGCGCCGATCAGCCGCGCAGCGGCCCGTCCCGAGCGGTCGAGCACGACCGTGGTGGGCGGTGTCTGCACCGGCACGATCGAGGTGAACGCGAGCTTGGCCTCGCCGCCGCGGGCGTCCATGATGCTGGGGTACGTCACCCCGAAGGTGCCCGCGAAGGCGAGCGCCGTCTCGGGCTCGTCGCGGATGTTGATGCCGATGAAGACGACGTCGTCGTCCTGGTGCTTCTGCCAGACCGATTCGAGCACGGGAGCCTCGACGCGGCAGGGCCCGCACGCCGCGTACCAGAAGTTGACGACGACGACCTTTCCGCGCACGTCGTCGCTGTCGAAGCGGTCCCCGAGCTCGGTGACGCCGCCGAAGGCGACCGGCTCGCCGCGTTCGGCCTCGGGGATGACGACGACCCGACCGCCGTCGATGGCGATGTAGCCGGCGTTCGTGCCGTTCAGATAGTCCTGGTTCACCGGATCCGCAGCGCAGGCCGAGAGCCCTCCCGCGAGCGTCGCCACGAGCGCCGCCCCCAGCACACGCCGCGCGCGACGGCGCGATGAGACCCGGGATGCAGCAGACACGCCTCCAGTCTACGAGGGCTCCCTATGCCCGGGCCGGATGCGGCCGCGAGCACCCCGGTCGTTGAGCGAGCCGAAGGCGAGACGAAACGCAGCGACAGCCCTGCGAGACTCGCCTCGTTTCGACTTCGCGCCTGCGGCGCCGCGCTGGGCGACCGGGAATCCGCGCCGCGCTGGGCGACCGGCAAGACGTGCGTGGCTACACCGCCCCGACGTCCACGGCGTCGCTGGTCGCGGCGGGCTCGGCGTACGAAATCTCGCGCCAGACGCCGTCCTCGCGGGCGAAGGTGGTGACGCTGGAGAGCGCACAGCGCCGCGTGCGCGGGTCGTGGCGCAGGGGAAGACCCGCGAGCGAGAGGTGGGTGATCCAGATCGGCGCCTGGTGCGAGACGATCACGGCATCCTGGCCGCCGGCGGTCGCTGAGCCTGTCGAAGCGTCCCACGCGTCATCCATCGCCGCACGCATCCGGTCCGCGATCGAGGCGTAGGGCTCGCCCCAGCTGGGCCGGCTGGGCCGGCGCAGGTGCCACCAGTTGACGGGGTTCATCAGCGCACGGCGCATCCGGCGTCCCTCGAAGACGTTGGCGGGCTCGATCACCCGCTCATCCGGTTCGGCCACGAGGCCCAGCAGCTCGGTGATGGGCTCGGCCGACTCCCTCGTGCGCGCCAGCGGCGAGCAGCGCAGCACCGCCAACGGGCGGCCGAGCGCGACCAGGTGAGCGGCCGCGGCTCTCGCCATCCCCCGCCCCGCCTCGCTCAAGTGGTAGTCGGGCAAGCGCCCATAGAGCACGCGAGCGGGATTGTGCACCTCGCCGTGCCGGACGAGGTGCAGGCGCTGCTCGGTCACGCTCAGGCCTTGCGGTACTCCGCCGAGCCGAACCCGAGGATGAGGTAGCCGATGATCGGGAAGAGCCACAGCAGGAAGATCGAGAAGCCTGCGCCCTTGCCGAAGCGCTTGCCGAGGTCGAGGGCGACGATGATCGCGAAGACGATGTTCACGACCGGGATGAGGTACAGCAGCGCGAGCCATCCCGAGCGGCCGGCGATGATCACGAGCACGACCAGGTTCACGATCGGGATGAGGGCGAGGAAGCCCGGCCGCCCGGCCTTGACGAAGACCTTCCACAAGGCCACGGCCACCAGGATGTAGAACGCCACGGCGGTGATGCTGGCGGGAGCGGCGAACTGATCCCACAACTCGTTGACGGTGCGGGTCACAGCGGGGACGATGTGCATGGGCGAGCCTTCCGTGAAGCCGGTCCGGGATGCCGGTCGAGGCGAGTCTACTGAATCGCTCCCGCGTAGAATAGCGGGAATCCCGTTTCCCATCAGGAGGATCCTTCGTGCTGCGCACCAATCCGGCTGGGGCCCTGAACGCCTCGCACATCGGCCAGACCGTCACGCTCGCGGGCTGGGTGGATCGCCGTCGCGATCACGGGGGCGTCGCCTTCATCGACCTGCGGGATGCCTCCGGGATCGCGCAGGTCGTGATCCGGGACGAAGAGGTCGCCCACCCCCTTCGCAGCGAGTTCGTGCTGCGCGTCACCGGCGAGGTCTCGCGCCGGCCCGAGGGAAACGAGAACCCGAACCTGCCCACCGGGCAGATCGAACTGGTCGCCGCCGACGTCGAGGTGCTGAACGAGTCGGCAGCCCTCCCCTTCCAGGTCTCGACAGCCCTGGAAGGCACCGAGACCGTCGGCGAAGAGGCGCGACTCAAGCACCGTTACCTCGACCTGCGTCGCCCGGGCACGGCTGCCGCCATGCGCTTGCGCTCGCGCGCGAACGCGGTCGCCCGTGAGGTGCTCGCCGCACGCGACTTCGTCGAGATCGAGACGCCCACGCTCACCCGCTCGACCCCTGAGGGAGCGCGCGACTTCCTGGTCCCCGCGCGCCTGAACCCGGGCAGCTGGTACGCCCTGCCGCAATCGCCGCAGCTCTTCAAGCAGTTGCTCATGGTCGGCGGGATGGAGAGGTACTACCAGATCGCGCGCTGCTACCGCGACGAGGACTTCCGCGCCGACCGGCAGCCCGAGTTCACCCAGCTCGACGTCGAGATGAGCTTCGTGGACCAGGAGGACGTGATCGCCCTCGGCGAGGAGATCGTGACAGCGCTGTGGCGGCTGATCGATGTTGAGATCCCCACCCCGATCGAGCGGATCACCTTCGCCGAGGCCATGCGGCTGTACGGCTCGGACAAGCCCGACCTGCGCTTCGGCAACCCGATCGTGGAACTGCGCGACTACTTCGCAGAGACCCCCTTCCGCGTCTTCCAGCAGGAGTATGTCGGATCCGTCGTGCACCCCGGAGGCGCGGCGCTCCCCCGTCGCCAGTTCGACGCGTGGCAGGACTGGGCGCGCTCACGCGGCGCGAAGGGCCTAGCCTACGTCACCTTCGACGAGGACGGCACCCTCGGGGGTCCCGTCGCCAAGAACCTCTCCGACGCCGAGCAGGCGGGTCTGGCGGAGGCCACCGGCGCGCAGACCGGTGACGCGGTGTTCTTCGCGGCCGGCCCGGTGAACGAGGCGCGGGCGCTGTTGGGTGCCGCGCGCGTCGAGATCGCCGAGCGCACCGGGCAGATCGATGAGGATGCCTGGGCCTTCGTCTGGGTGGTGGATGCCCCCCTCTTCAAGCCCACGGGCGCCGACCCGGGCGATGTCGATCTCGGGCACTCCGAGTGGACGGCCGTGCACCATGCCTTCACCTCGCCCAAGGACGAGTGGCTGGAGCGCTTCGACAGCGAGCCCGGCGAAGCGCTCGCCTACGCCTACGACATCGTCTGCAACGGCGGGGAGATGGGCGGCGGCTCGATCCGCATCCATCGCCGCGACGTGCAGGAGCGCATCTTCGCGGTGATGGGCATCGGCGCGGACGAGGCGCAGGAGAAGTTCGGGTTCCTGCTCGATGCCTTCCAGTACGGCGCACCGCCGCACGGCGGCATCGCCTTCGGCTGGGACCGCGTCGTGGCGTTGCTCGCGGGCACTCCCTCGATCCGCGAGGTCATCGCCTTCCCGAAGACCGGCAACGGCTTCGATCCGCTGACCGCCGCTCCCGCTCCCATCACGCCCGAGCAGCGCGCGGAGGCCGGGGTCGACTTCGATCCGGATGCCGACGAGGCTTAGGGTCCGCGCGGCGTAACTTCGCAGATCTGCACTGTTGCGCAGGAATTCTCGGGATCCCTGCGAGACAGTGCGAATCCGCGGCTCTCTGCGGCGGCAGTCTGCCTTGAGCTGACCTGCGACTCAGGCCGCGCTGTGCAGTCCCTGCGCCACTGCGCGCATGATCAGATCCTGGATCACGTGCCACTCGTGCATCATCTGCGGATAGCTGATCCGGATCACGTGGTAGCCCATCAGCCGTAGCTGCGCATCATGGCGGATGTCCTCCGTGCGCTGCGCGCCGACATGGGTCGCCCCGTCGATCTGCAACACGAGGCGTGAGCCGATCAGCGCATCGACCCGATGTCCTGCGATCCAGATCTGGAAGTACAGTGGCAGGCGCAGCCAGCGCAGGCGTACGCGCAGATATGTCTCGAGTCCCGCATCCGCGAAAGGCTGCGCCTCCGTCAGGATGCGCCGCGCTGCGGGCCTCCAGGCATAGCCCTGCAGCGACTCTCGCAGAACCAGGTTCTTGTTGAGGGCCGACTCCCAGACCGCAAGTGCCTGCTCGAACGGCTCGCACTCGCTCACCAGCGCCAGCACGTTCTCGATCGGATCGACCAGCGCATCCGGATGCCGCGGCACCACTGGTCGTGACCAGTGCACATGCATCCCCGTCGGCTTTCCGCCGGAGCTTCCCGGGGATGCGCCGACATGCGGCATGGTCGGCTCCTGGTGAACCCACAGGCCTTGCCGCTTCGCCTGAGTGAGGCAACTGAGCACGACGCCCGCGCGCGCGGCGCTGACGAGCATCGGATCCGCGCCGGGAAGCGCGAACCACCCGCGCCGCACGCGGCGGATGACGCCAGCACGCACGCCCTGATCGATGTCGTGTCGAGAGAGACCTCGCTCGCGCAAGCGCTGGAAACGGGCCACGCCGTCGGTTTCGGCCATCGCCCGGATCACGAGCTCTCGACGCTCTTCTCGCACGATTCGAGAGTGTCACGATCGCGGGATGCCACAGGGCCAGTTTCGGCCAAATGTGAGCAACTATAGGGATCCGGGATCGGTGCAGAGCTAGTTGTGCCGTCGCACAACCTCGTGAATCTGCACTGCTGCGCAGAGAATCCCGAAACTGGTCCGAGAATGTGCATATCTGCGGTGTTGTGCGCAGCAGCTACGACCAACGGCCTCGCGTCAGTGCACGGCGGCCAGGAGCGGCAGGATGTTCTCGTTCCAGACATCCACGCCGAGCTTCAGGATCAGCGCGATCACCACCACGAGAAAGACGATCCGGATGAACCGCGAGCCGCGCGCGATCGCCATCCGCGAACCGAGGTAGCTGCCCGCGGCGTTCATCACGGCGAGCATCCCGCCGAGCACCCACAGCACCGCGCCGTGCGGAATGAACAGCGCGAGCGCACCGAGGTTGGTGGCGACGTTCACGATCTTCGCCTTGGCACTGGCGTGCAGAAAGTCGTAACCGAGCAGCCCGACGAGGGCCATCACAAGAAACGCTCCCGTGCCGGGCCCGAGCAATCCGTCGTAGAACCCGATGGCCGCCCCCGCGAGCCCGGCAGTCACATGGTGGCGGCGGCCCGAGAAGCGCAGCGCCGTGGCGGTGCCCATCTGGGGCCGCAGCAGAATGATCACCGCGACGACGAGCAGCACCACGACGATGATCGGCTTGAAGGCTCCGGCGGGCAGCACCGTGGCCACGACCGCTCCGCCGAAAGAGCCTGCCAGAGCCACCGCTGCCATCGGCAGGGCGGTGCGCAGATCGGGTTTCACGCGCCGCTGGTAGGTCACCGCGCTCGTCACCGTACCGAAGACCGAGCCGAGCTTGTTCGTCGCGAGCGCCTGTACGGGAGTGATCCCGGGAATGAGCAGGAGTGCGGGCAGTTGCAGCAGCCCGCCACCTCCGACGACCGAGTCCATCCAGCCCGCGGCGAGGGCTGCGAGCAGGATCAGCAGCAGTATCGTCCAGGTGAGTTGCGGAAGGCCGAGGAAGGTTCCGATGTCCATCCGATCAGACCACCGGATGCCGGAGAGGGACAATGCGCATGACTCTATCCTCGTGCATTCGGCGATGTGGACTTTGCTGCACGCGCGACGGGCGCTAACGTGATTCTCGGAGGATCGAGCGGTTCTCCGGTTGCCCGAGAGGAAGAACCATGGCAGGCAAATTCGAGCTGTACACCGACAAGAAGGGCGAGTACCGCTTCCGCCTCAAGGCCGGCAACGGCGAGGTCATCGCGGTCAGCGAGGGATACACCTCGAAGGCGAGCGCCCTGAACGGCATCGAATCGGTGCGCCGCAACGCTGCCGACGGCAAGGTCGTCGAAGTCTGAGCTGAAGCGCGTCAGCGCTCGCGTGCGAGCAGGCGCTCGCGCAGCGTCGACGGCGAGACACGCCACTGGGCGTGGAACTCGCCGTCGACGAGCACCACGGGGATCTTCTCCCACCACAGCGCATAGAGCGCGGGATCCTCGTCGATCGACAGTTCGACGATCTGCACGTCGTCGAACTCGTCCGGAAGATCGGCAACGACGGTCTCGACGATCTCGAGTGCCGCGGGGCAGAGGTGACACCCCGGCTTGCCGATGACCGTGATCGTGGTCACGCCGCGGGAACCTCGATCTCGCGACCCTGCGCGATCCAGCCGTCAGTACCGCCCTCGACATTGGTCGCGTCGTGACCGCGCGCCTCGAGCGCCTCGGCGACCCGCGCGGATCGGCCGCCCGACTTGCAGATCACATCGAAGGCTCCGGCCGGAAGCTCTTCGAGCCGATCGCCGATCTCGGACATGGGGAGGTTGACCGCACCGGGCACGTGCCCCGCCGCGAACTCGTCGCGTTCGCGGACGTCGATGAGCGGGGTGGCCTTGCGAGCGGCGAGCTCGTCCACGGTGATCGACTTAATCCCATCCTCCGGGTCAGACAAGAACAGGGACCGGGCGGGCATGGCCCGGGTCCCTGAGCTCGTCGAATGGCGCTTACTTCTTGTTGCGGCGCTGGTGGCGAGTCTTGCGAAGCAGCTTGCGGTGCTTCTTCTTCGCCATGCGCTTGCGGCGCTTCTTGATGACTGAACCCACGAAAACCTCATTACGTCAGGGGCGGATGTCCGGGCCGAGTGGACATCCCGGAAACGGCGGAAAAACGCCGCCCACCAGCTTAGCAAACTCGCGCGGGGAGAGCGTTCAGCCGACGTCGGCGATGGGGAAGTGCAGCGCGGCCGTGACCGCGGACTCTGGCACACGATAGCTGCGGCCGAAGCGGATGGCGGGCAGCTCGCCGGCGTGCACCAGGCGGTACACCGTCATCTTGGACACGCGCATGATCTCGGCGACCTCGGCCACCGTCAGAAACCGCACGTCTGACACTCCGGACATTCCCGTCCCCTTTCTCACCAGCACACTCTAGGGCACGGCTGCGACCCGTGTAAACCCATGTGACTGATGTGAAATCGGACGCGGGCGGCGGCGGTTGGCCGTCCCACTCGTCGTGCTGCTCGATCAGAACGTGGTCTTTCTGAGCGCTTACCTTGGCTTGGGATCTGAATCGCATTGCCCTCAGCGACGAAGAATTCGCGGCGAAACGGGAGGAGATCACCGCTCTCGTTATCGCAAGTGACCGTGCCAGGTTCCTAAATAGACTCGGCACGACTGGCGCACAATCTCAGCCTCAGTTGGGAATCCTGTTTCTCTCTCCCAACTAGACTTGCCGTACCTCTCCAGCGCCTTCGTCCCGCGTTGGGAATCCCGTTTCTCTCTCCCAACTGTGAGCGCTTAGACGGTCACGATCCGCTCGTGGATGACGTAGATGATCCGGTACTCTCCACTACGCACGCGTCGACCATTTTCCCGCCAGCTGGTCGCACAACGGCTTGCCGACTCGGTAAGGGTTCTCGGCGAGTGCGCCGTAGATGAACTCGACCGCGGCCGCGGCGATCTTCTCGAGCAGATCTCGTTCGACTGAACGACGCGCGGACGGCGCGAGGCGCAGCTCGAATCGGGTCAAGCAAATCGCCGCTCCTACAGCAGTTCGCGCATCTCCGTCTCCGAGGACGTCTCACCCCGGGCGATGGTCTCCTGGGCTTCGCGGAGGCTGGCGACGACGCGGAAGTCGCCGAGGATCTCCAGCGTCTCGATCAGCGAATCGCAGTCGTCGGCCCCGAGGAGCACGGCGACACGGTCGCCGTTGCGCGTTACCTCGAAGCGCTCGTGAGTCGACACCGCGGACTCGACCAGCTTCGAGAACTGTGCACGGGCATCCGCCACCGAAAGACTCGTCATCTACGGGGTTCTAGCGAAACTGGGTGGTGTGCGAAAGCTGGGGACGGCGCTGAGCGCTACGCGCCGAGGCGCTTGAGGGCGGTCTGCACGACGTGCTTGGCGGATGCGGCGGCGCGACCGGCGACCTCGGCCGCGTGCGCGGCAGCCTCGGGCAGCGGTGTCGAGGGGTACGACACGTCGGGAGCGCCCTCCCCGAAGGCGTCCATCAAGAAGGGAACCAGCCAGTCGTCGACCTCTTCGAGCGGGCCGACGGCGAGGCTGTAGAAGCGGCGCTGGCCGTCTTCGCGCACGGTGACGAGCTCGGCATCCCGCAGCACCTTCAGGTGCTTCGAGACGGTCGGCTGGCTGATGCCGAGTTCCTCGACGAGTTCGCTCACGCTCGTGCCGGCATCCTCGTCGCCCGCGCGGCGCAGGAGCAGTTGCAGGATGTCGCGCCGCGTGCCGTCCGCGATCACGTCGAAGATGTCGGTCATGTCAACAGGTTAGTCGCCCTTGCTGGGGAGTACCATGACGAGCGCCCGCGCACGCACGCCGGGCGAAGGAGACAAGGTGACCCGCAGGAGCTGGTTCGCACGCATGACGCGGAGTCTTTCGACCGCGGCGCGATCGGCGCGCCTGCTGATTACGAGTTCGCCCTCACGGCTGGCGCTGACGGTGTTCTGCGCGCTGATCCTGGTCTTCACCGCGCTGTTCTCGCTGCCCGTGGCATCCGCCGACGGCACCATAACCCCCTTGGCCGACGCTCTGTTCACGGCGGTGTCGACCATCTGCGTCACCGGGCTTGCGACCGTCGACATGGCCGCGCACTGGTCGGGATTCGGACAGGTGCTCGTCTTCGTCGGCGTGAACATCGGCGGGATGGGCGCGCTCACGCTCGCCTCGATCCTGGGGATGGTCATCTCGCGCCGCCTCGGACTGCGCGCGAAGCTGCTCGCCGCGGGCGACACGAACCCGCTGCGGGCGCACGGCGGTCCGGTCAACGAGAGCCAGACGGTGCGGCTGGGAGACGTCGGGCAGCTGCTGGCCACCGTCGCGATCTCGACCATCGTGATCGAGGGCGTCGTGGCGCTGCTGCTGTATCCGGGCCTGGTCATGGCCGGGATCGACCCCGTGCGGGCGCTGTGGGAAGCGCCCTACTACGCCGCTATGTCGTTCACGAACACAGGCTTCTCGCCGAGCATCGACGGGATCGCGATCTTCGCGGATGACTACTTCGTGCTGATCGTGCTGATGGTGAGCGTGTTCCTCGGCAGCATCGGGTTCCCCGTGATCTACACCCTCGCCAAGCACGTCTGGCATGTGCGCCGCTGGTCGCTGCACACCAAGCTCACGCTCATCACGACCGCATTCCTGTTCTTCGCGGGGACCCTCGCCTACATCGTTCTCGAAGCCGCCAACCCGCGCACGCTCGGCTCGATGGATCCCGCAGAAGCGACCATGAACGCCCTGTTCCTGTCGGCGATGACCCGCTCGGGCGGCTTCTCGATCATCGATGTCAACGATCTGAACGGCTCCTCGGTGCTGGTGACCGCGATGCTCATGTTCGTCGGCGGCGGCTCGGCCTCGACCGCGGGCGGCATCAAGGTGACCACCTTCGCCGTGCTCGCGATCGCGGTGTGGTCCGAGGCGCGCGGGCGCGACTCGGTACAGGCCTTCGGACGCCGGATCCCGAGCGATGTGAACCGGGTGGCGCTGAGCGTGGTGGCGTGGGCGGCGACCATCATCGCGCTGTCCACGATCGTCATCATCCAGATCACCAAGGCACCGCTGGAGTCCGTGCTGATCGAGGTCATCTCGGCCTTCAGCACCACGGGCCTGACGACCGGACTCACGGCGGAGCTTCCGGCGTCCGCCTCGACCGTGCTGGCGGTGACCATCTTCATGGGCCGGGTTGGTACAGTGACTCTGGCCGCGGCCATCGCCGCGACCTCGCTGACGCAGCGTTACGCGCTGCCCGAGGAAAGGCCGATCGTTGGCTGAACTCATGCGACGGGATGCCCCGGTCCTGGTGATCGGGCTCGGCCGCTTCGGCGCGGCCTGCGCGGGGGAACTCGACCGTCTCGGGCGCGAGGTTCTCGCGGTCGACCTCGACCTGGAGCTCGTGCAGAAGTGGTCGGAGCGGGTCACCCACACCGTGCAGGCCGACTCGCGCAATATCGAGGCGCTGCGCCAGGTCGGCGCCGCGGATTTCCCGGTGGCGGTCGTCGCGGTGGGATCCTTCATCGAGGCATCCGTGCTCATCACGGCCAATCTCGTGGATCTGAAGATCCCGCAGATCTGGGCGAAGGCGGTGTCGCAGTCGCACGGCAAGATCCTCGCCCGCATCGGCGCGAACCACGTCATCTACCCGGAGCGCGAGGCCGGCGAGCGCGTCGCACACCTGGTCAGCGGCCGGATGCTGGACTTCATCCGCTTCGACGACGACTTCGTGCTGGTGAAGATGTACCCGCCCAAGCTCATCCGCGGCATCGCCCTGAACGAGTCGGCCGTGCGCACGAAGTACAACGTCACGGTTGTGGGCGTGAAGAGCCCCGGCAAGCCCTTCCGCTATGCCGAGGCCGACACCGTCGTCTCGCAGCACGACCTCATCATCGCCTCGGGCACCCCGAAGGACATCGAGCGCTTCGCGGCTCTCGATCCCTGAGCGACACCACATCTCTGCGGTGCCGCCCCTTATCCTGACGCCAGCTCGCGCGAGCGGGCCAGGGCGGCATCCGTCGCCTCGGTGAAGAGCTCGTCCAGGTGCGCCTCTTGCAGCACCGCGATCGCACGCTCGGTCGAGCCCTGGGGGCTCGTCACCTGGCGGCGGAGTTCGGCAGGGTGCGCGCCGGTGCGTTCCAGCAGCGCGGTGGCGCCGATGAAGGTCTGCTCGGCGAGCCGCTGCGCCTCGGCGGGTGTGAAGCCCTTGCCGATCGCCGCACGAGCGAACTCCTCGATCAGCAGAAAGACATAGGCGGGGCCGGATCCCGAGATCGTGCCGAGCGCGTCGATCTGCGACTCCTCGATCTCCACGACGGTGCCCACTGCCTCGAACAGGTGCCGGATGAGGGCGCGATCCTCGGCACTCGCCGAGGATGCCGCGACCACGCCTGTGACCGCCCCGCCGACGATCGCGGGGGTATTCGGCATCGTGCGCACCAGGCTCACGCGCGCGCCGAGCGCCGCCGACATCTGCGCGATCGTGACCCCGCCAGCGAGGCTCACCACGATCGCATCCGGGCGCAGTACCGGGGCGATCTCGGCCAGCAGCCCCGCGACCATCACGGGCTTCACGCCGACGAGGACGATGCGGGCAGCGGACGCGGCATCCGCGTTCGCATCCGGTCGCTCGGCGAGGGCAATGCTCTCGACTCCGGGGATCTCGGCCAGTTCCCGCGCCTTCTCGAGCGAACGGTTCGTCGCGATGATCCGCTCGACCGGGATGCCCGAGGCGACAACACCGCGCAGGATCGCTCCGCCCATCGATCCGGCACCGAGAAAGGCGAGCGAGGGCAGCGGAGTCGTCATCCCCTCAGCCTAAGAGTTCCTCAAGCGCCCTGCGCTCGTTCAGAGGCTCGTCCTAGACTCGGAGCATGAGCGCATCCGGTGGCAGCAGGGCGATCATCGCGGCCTTCCTGGCGAACATGGGCATCGCGGTCGCGAAGTTCGTCGCCTGGCTGGTCTCGGGATCGGCATCGATGCTCGCCGAAGCGATCCACTCGGTGGCCGACTCCGGCAACCAGCTGCTGCTCCTGCTCGGCGGGCGGCGGGCCCGGCGCGCGGCCGACCGCGAGCACCCCTTCGGCTACGGCCGCGAGCGCTACGTCTACGCCTTCGTCGTCGCGATCATCCTGTTCTCGGTCGGCGGGCTGTTCTCGGTCTACGAGGGCATCTCGAAGCTGCGCCACCCGCACGAGGTCACTAACTTCTGGATCCCGCTCACCGTGCTCGCCATCGCGATCGTGCTGGAGTCCTTCTCTCTGCGCACGGCCATCCAGGAGAGCAACAAGGTGCGCGAGCCCGGCCAGTCGTGGGTCGCGTTCGTGCGGCGCTCGAAGGCGCCGGAGCTGCCCGTCGTGCTGCTCGAGGACATCGCCGCCCTCCTGGGCCTCTTGCTGGCCCTGTTCGGCGTCGGGCTCACGGCGCTGACCGGCGATCCGCTGTGGGATGCGATCGGCACACTCCTGATCGGCCTGCTGCTGATCCTGGTGGCGATCACCCTGGGGATCGAGACGAAGAGCCTGCTCGTCGGCGAGGGCGCGACCGACGCCGACCACCAGCGGATCGTCGACGCGATCGAGGCGGGCTCCGAGGTCGAGAAGCTCATCCACATGAAGACGCTCTATCTCGGCCCCGACGAGATGCTGGTCGCGGCGAAGGTCGCCCTGTCGTCCGACAAGCTCGTGCGGGATGCGGCCCGCGACATCGACGACATCGAGGCCCGCATCCGTGCCGCCGTGCCGACGGCGCGCGTGATCTACATCGAGCCCGACATCTACCGGCCCGCACTGGATCCGTTGCCCCCAACGGACGTCTTCGTGCTGAAGTCGGCGGACTGAGCCTCAGACGGTTCTCGCAGGCAGCCGTGCACGGGGATGCGTCTACGGCGGAGTTCGATCTAGCGGCGCTCCTCGAAGAAGCCCTGCAGCAGGGCCGTTGAAGCATCCGCCTCGATGCCGCCGATCACCTCGGCGCGGTGGGGAAGCCGCCGGTCGCGCAGCAGGTCGTACATCGACCCCGCCGCGCCCGCCTTGTCGTCCCAGGCACCGAAGACGACCCGCCCGATCCGGGCCTGCAGGATCGCGCCCGCGCACATCAGGCAGGGCTCGAGGGTGACGACCAGGGTGCAGTCCTCGAGGTTCCAGGAGCCGGCGGATGCCGCAGCCGCACGGAGCGCCACGATCTCCGCGTGCGCGGTGGGGTCGTGCGTCACCTCGCGCAGGTTCCGCCCCTCGCCGACGATCGCGCCCGTGGCATCCAGGACGACCGCACCGACCGGCACGTCGCCGTCGGCACCCGCCTCGGCCGCGAGCGCGAGGGCGCGGCGCATCGCATCCGCGGCGTCCCTCGCATCCTGATCGCCGAGCGACATGGCACCTCCTGGGGTCTGACCCGAGCCTACTGCGCGGGCTTTTGCCGTGCGCGAGGGCGCACTAGCCTGGGAGCATGCGCCTGCACGTCGCGGACCACCCGCTCATCACCCACAAGCTCACCGTGCTGCGCGACGAGCGCACACCCTCGCCGGTGTTCCGCCAGCTCACCGAGGAGCTCGTAACGCTGCTCGCGTACGAGGCGACGCGCAACGTGCGCGTCGCGCCGGTGGAGATCACCACCCCGGTCACCAAGACGACGGGGGTGAGGATCAGCGAGCCGCGACCCATCGTCGTGCCGATCCTGCGCGCCGGTCTCGGGATGCTCGAGGGACTCGTGAAGCTGCTGCCCACCGCCGAGGTGGGCTTTCTCGGGATGGTGCGCGACGAGGAGACCTTCGAGCCGACCACCTACGCCGAGCGCCTGCCGGACGACCTCAGCGATCGGCAGTGCTTCGTGATCGACCCGATGCTCGCCACCGGCGGATCGCTCGGGGCCGCGATCGAGTTCCTGTTCGCTCGCGGGGCCCAGGATGTCACGGCGATCTGCCTGATCGCCGCGCCGGAGGGGGTCGCCGCGATGGAAGAACTGCTCGGTGACCGCGATGTCACCCTCGTACTGGGGGCCTTGGACGAGCGCCTGAACGAGCACAAGTACATCGTGCCCGGGCTCGGCGACGCCGGCGACCGGCTGTACGGAACCGTGTGACGGCATCCGGTCCCTGAGCCGGAGGCAACCCGGAACAGGCGCGCTCTCGAAAGGTCGCCGCCGCGTTTCGACTCGCCTTCGGCGCGCTCAACGACCGGAGCCTCCCACCAGTCGCGCGAACGCCGACAGGCGCGCAACGCCCTCGGGTGTCCAGGGCAGGTCGTCGAGCAGCCCCGGGGAGTAGATCAGGTAGGCCGCGCACTTCGCGCGCGAGATCGCCACGTTCAGCCGGTTCTGCAGCAGCAGGAAGTCCGCCCCGCGCGGAGCATCCCGCCCGCTCGAGGCGGCGAGCGTCGTGATCGACACCGCGGCCTCCTTGCCCTGGAAGTTGTCGACCGTTCCCACCGGCACGCGCTCGAACCCGGCCCCGGCGAGCGCCTGAAGCACGAGCTGCCGCTGCGCGTTGTAGGGCGTCACGACGATGAGGTCCTCCTGCGCGAGCGGCCGGGGATCCTGCACCGTGCCATCGGGCACAACATCCGTGTACGCTCGCCCGAGCAGCCCCGAAACGATCTGGACGACCTCGGCTGCCTCTTCGGGCGACTCGGTCGTGTTTCCGCGGTGGCGGAGGGGCACCGGATGCAGACCCGGCTCGACCCCCTCGATTCCGCGCATCTCGGCGATCGGGGCCGAGGCGAGCTGTCCGGCGTAGGCGAGGCGCGACACGGGCTCGGCGACCCGCGGGTGCATCCGCCACGACCGATCGAGGAAGTACCCGTAGCCGGGCGGGATGACCGCGTGCCCGGCCATCAGCCAGCCGAGCGCCGAGGTGTCGACCGGCTCGGGATGCGTGCCCTGACTCACCTGCGGAAGCTGCTGCGGATCGCCGAGCAGCAGCAGGCGCTTCGCTCCGGCGGCCACGGCGATCGTCGAGGCAAGCGAGAACTGCCCGGCTTCGTCGATAACGAGAAGGTCGAGTTCGCCGCGCGCGACCCGGCCCGGGTTGCTGAAGTCCCACGCGGTACCGCCCACGACGACCCCCTGGCCGGCGCGCTCAGCGAGAAAGGAGGCCATCCCCGCCTTCGGGATGACGGTGAAGGCCGGCTGCGCGGCATCCTTCGCCGCCCCTCGCGTGGCCTTCGGGGCTTTCGCGACCGATCCCGCCGGCACGCCGTCGGACACCACCCGCTTGAGCAGCGTCTCGACGATCGCGTGCGACTGGGCGACGACGCCCACCCGGTACCCGTGGTCGTTCACGAGGCGCGCGATCACCTGTGATCCGGTGTACGTCTTGCCCGTGCCGGGCGGACCCTGCACCGCGAGGTAGCTGCCGTCGAGGTCGCGCACGGCGCGGACGATCGCATCCACGCCCGCCCCCCCGGCCGGGATCGGCTCACCCGAGAACGTGCGCGGCGGGATGCGGCGCAGCAGGTCGGTCGCCGCATCCTCAGGCAGCAGCGGGACGTGCGCGAGCACACGCTCCGCCCACTCCTCGATCGCCGCCTGCAGGCTCTCGGCCCGCGGCGGCGCGGGCGGTGTCAGCGCGAGCGGAAACTCCTGCCAGGTGAAGCCGTCGATCGCCCGCTCTGTGACCAGATACCCGTCACCCAGAACCTCGGTGATCTCAGCGCGGTCGTGTGGCTGATGGATCGCGCGCCAGGGACGGACGGCCGCGAAGGGAGCCGGGATCGGGTAGAGCAGGAAGGGGTTCGCCCCTTCACCGAGCGTGGTGCCGGGGGCGACCTCGCCGCGAATCTCGATCTCGCGGCTGACGACCCGGGCACCCTCGGGCACCGACCAATCGCGACGCACGCGGCTGCGCTCAGGATCGACGTGGATGACGTCCTTCGTCCCCGCCCACATCGACACCGGCTCGCGCAGACGCTGGAAGTGCCCCTGCCAGAAGGTCTTGGCCTCGCGAGGGTAGTAGCTGATCGCCGCCGCGGCGAAGCGGTAAAGACCTCCGTCGCGACCCTCGGCATCCGCCCGCCCCGCCTCGGCGAGCAGCGCGGTCGCGAGCGGCGAAGGCGTGTAGGGCTGTGCGTCAGGATCCTCGGGAGCCGACGGCGTCACCCCGGCGTCGCGAGCGAGCCCGAGCAGCCAGTCGCGCAGGCGGCGTGTCGAGACGCAGTCATAGCGGTTGTAATCGGCGAGGTCGTCGAGGATCGCCTGCGCCTCGGCGTCGTGGCCGTCTTCGCGCAGCGTGCGAGCCGCGACGTAGCGCTCGATCGATTCGTCGCCCTTCTTAACATCGGCCATGCGCACGTCATCGCCCATGTAGAGCGGCTCGAGCTTCTTGATGGAGTAGGAACGCTCGCCGACGCGCACCGAGCGCAGCACCATGGGGTAGAGGTCGACGAAGACGCCCTCACGCAGCAGGGCATCCACGACCTCCTCGCCGACGCCGTGGCGGGCGGCCATCGCGCTCAGGTGCGCGGTCTCGTAGGGGGCGTAGTGATAGATGTGCATGCCCGGATGGATCTGCCGACGCTCGGCGACGAAGGCCAGAAAATCCTCGAGCGCGCGGCGTTCCTCGGCGAGGGTGTGCGCCCAGCGAGCCGTGTATCGCTCCTGCTCGTCAACCCAGCCGAAGAGATAGTCGATCCCCCACAGCGCTTCGCGGTCACCGTGCGCCGGCTCGCTGTGCAGGGGGTCGCCCTCGAAGTCGAAGAAGATGTCGCCGGCATCCGGTGGCGGGAGCAGGCGGAGAGCCCGCGGATCGTGCACCTCGAAGGGCGGCGGTGCCTCGGGGTGTTCTGCTGCCCGCAGCTGCAGTCGGGCCTGGGAGCGCAGATTCGCGAACACTTCGGCGTTCATGCCGTTCGGGGCATCGGATGCTGCGGCGAGCTGGTCGAGGGTCTCGATCCCCGCGTCCCGCAACCTCGAGCGGTGCACCGGGCGCATTCGAGCGACGAGAAGCAGATCGTGCGCGGCGAGCACCTGCTCCTCACAGGTGGCGCAGCGCCCGCAGGCGCGGATCTCGAGTTCGCCGCGCTCGTCACCCCAGGCGAGCGGCCTGCCCGCTTCGCCCTGGTCGATGCGGCGGTCGGCGATGAGCGCACGGAGCCGGTCGCGACGCACGCGATACAGCGGCAGGATGTCGTCCACCGGGTGGGTGCTCGTCGTGCCGTCACCCAGCAGCAGGTCGACCTCGTCGGAGCGCGGGATGCCGAGCCTGTCGAGCTGGTCGACGTATGCCGCAAGTTGCATGAGCGCCGTGGTGCGTGCGGTGCGGGCGAGTTTGGAGTCCTGCACCCGCCACGTGCCGTCGGTGTCGCGCAGCAGGAAGTCGGCGAAGCCGACGAACTCCTCCGTGGCGAACGCTGCCTGGAAGACGAGCCGTGCCTCGGAGCGCAGCGCCGCGAGGGTCTCGGATACTGCGGCGTCGAGGGCCGCGGCATCCGCCGACGACACACGCTCGATCACGCGAACGGCATCGGCACCGAGTTCCGCGCGGTACGCATCGAGCACGCGCTGCTCGTGGACATCCCCCAGACGCGCGGCGCGCTCGAGCGTCGGATCCTCGGGCTCGACGACCTCGGGGATGCGCCCGAGCTTCGCGTCGATCGCACGGCACCAGGCGAACTCGCACTCCGCGGCGGCCTTCAGGTCGCTTGCGCTCCAGATGAGGCGGTTCTCGCTCGGGATGATCCGCACGGGTGCTCCTGTCTGCCGGTGCTTCGACAGTAGCGGGGTGAGCCGACATCACGCTCCTGCGATCGATATGGCGGCAGGAGTCGTCGCCTACGCTGCGTCTCGGCGACAACGACTGCCTAACTTCACGAAATGGGCCGGATCGTCGGGTCAGGTGCCGGGGCGCCACCACTGGTCGTCCGGCGTCACCGGCAGGTGCCGCTTGTGCTCGGTCGCGCGGTACTTCGCCTCGATCAGGGCGGCGACCTCGGCAGGCACCTCGCGGCCCTCGAGGTAGTCGTCGATGTGCTCGTAGCTCAGTCCCAGCTCATCCTCGTCGGTGCGCCCGGGCTGCCCGTCCAGCAGATCGGCCGTCGGCGTCTTGCGCGAGAGCCGCTCGGGCGCGCCGAGGGCGTCCAGCAGCATCCGGCCCTGACGCTTGGTGAGCCCCGACAGCGGCAGAATGTCGGCGGCACCGTCGCCGAACTTGGTGAAGAAGCCCGTGACGGCCTCGGCGGCGTGATCGGTGCCGATCACGAGCATCCGGCGGTGTCCGGCCAGCGCATACTGCGTGACCATGCGCACGCGCGCCTTGATGTTGCCGCGGGTGAAGTCGCTGAGCTCTGCGTCGGTGGCGGACTCGATGTCCGTCTCGATACCGTCGACGCCGCCCTGGATGTTGATCTCCACCGCCTCGTCGGGGGCGATGAAGGCGAGCGCGGTCTCGGCGTCCGCGGCATCGTGCTGGACGCGGTAGGGCAGACGTACCGCGAGGAACGCGGCATCCCGGCCCTGCGCGCGCGCCTGCTCCACGGCGAGCTGCGTCAGGCGCCCGGCCAGGGTCGAGTCCTGCCCGCCCGAGATGCCCAGCACGAAGCCGCCGGCTCCCGTGGCGGCGAGATAGTCGACGAGGAACCCGACCCGCCGTTCGATTTCGGCGGAGGGGTCGATCCGGGGGTTCACCCCGAGCGCGGCGGCGATCTCTTGCTGCGTGGATGACGGCACGGCGTGGGATGCGGACATGACGGCCTCCTGGGTCTGCTTCCTCCCAGTATCGCCCCTGCGTGTTACGCGCCGGTGACGTTGCGCTGCGTGCAGCCGCCGCCCGCGGCGACATCGGATCCCCGACAATCAGGAATCGGAGCCCGAATCAGGCATCGCCGTCGGCCTCGGAGTCCGCATCCGCCTCGTCGTCGACGTCTCCCGCCCCGAGCTCGGGGAGAAGCTCACCCAGAATCTCGTCGCCGCTCTCACCGAGCTCGAGCGACTCGACCCCGCGCAGCCTTCGCTCGACCGCGCGCGTGCGCCGCCCCGCCTCACTGACGGTGTTCTGCGCCGTCGCCAGCTGCTTGCCGAGCTTCTCCCACACCTGGCCGTACTTGTGGAACTCGGCCTTGGCGGCGCTGAGCACCTTCCACACCTCGCTGGAGCGCTTCTCGATCGCGAGGGTGCGGAATCCCATCTGCAGGCTGTTCAGCAGCGACATCAGCGTGGTCGGCCCCGCCACCGAGACGCGGAACTCGTTGTGCAGACGACTGACGAGCCCTCCCCGGCGCATGACCTCGGCGAACAGCCCTTCGGTCGGCAGGTACATGATGCCGAAGTCGGTGGTGTGCGGGGGATCGACATACTTGGCCGCGATGAGCTTGGCCTGAGCGAGCACGGCGCGCTCGATGTCCTTGCCCGCGGCTTCGATCGCTGCGGCATCCCCCGCCTCCTGCGCGGTCAGCAGCCGCTCATAGTCCTCTTGCGGGAACTTCGAGTCGATCGGCAGCCATACCGGCTGCTCGCCATCTCCCTGCCCCGGAAGCTTCACGGCGAACTCGACGCGCTCGGTCGATCCCGGGCGCACCGCGACGTTCTCGGAGTACTGCTCGGGCGTGAGCACATCCTCCAGCTGCCTGGCCAGCTGCACTTCACCCCAGCCGCCGCGCGACTTCACGTTGGTGAGCACGCGCTTGAGACCGCCGACGTCCGAGGCGAGGGTCTGCATCTCGCCAAGCCCCTTCTGCACCTGCTCCAGTCGCTCGCTCACGAGCGAGAAGGACTCGCCCAGGCGCTTCTCGAGCGTGCCCTGCAGCTTCTCATCGACCGTCTCGCGCATCTTCTCGAGTTTCGCCTCGTTGCCGATGCGCAGCTTCTCGAGCTCTTCGCTAAGGGTTTTTCGCAGTTCGATCTGCCGCTCGGCGTTCGCCTCTGTGAGCAGCTGAATGCGCTGGGCGTTCTCATCCAGCCCGGCCTTGAGAGTGCGCTGCAGCTTGTCGTCGACGGCCTCGCGCATCTGCTCGAGCTTGCTCTCGTTCTCGCGCCGCAGCACATCGAAGCGCTGCTCCAGGGTCGTGCGCAGTTCGTGCAGGCGCGTGTCGGTCTGCTGCTGCCCGCCCGAGAGCGTCTGAGCGAGCTCCACCCGCTGTCCCTGCAGCTCCTGCCGCAGCTCGGGCGTCACCGAAGCACCGCGCCCGCGCGTGAGCACGACCACGAGCAGCCCCAGGCCCAGCAGCACATTCAGGGCGACGAGCACCAGCAGTGCGGTATCCATGAGTCTCCTCGATCGAGTCGGTCGCTCACGACACTATCGGGAGGCACCGACATCCCGGCGGCGGCTCAGCGCCCGCGCAGGAGTCCCGCGTGCTCGGGATGCTCCTCGAACCACCCGGCGGCGTACCAGCACACCGGGCTGACCTTGCGGTCGCCGCGGGCGACGATGTCGGCGACGGCCCCCTCCATCACGCGCGCCGCCTCTCCCTGGCCGCGGAAGGTCGGGATCGTGAAGACGCGCGTCATCGCGATCGTGGCACCGTCGTCGCGATAGTCGATGGTGCTGATCAGCTCGCCGCCGCGCGTCATCTCGAAGCGCGAGGCGTCCGTGTTGTCGGTCACGACGTAGTCATCAGCAGGTTCGGTCACCTTTCCAGGGTACGTCGGATCGCGGTGCCCGGGGCCGTGCCGCGCCCCGTCACGAATCGTCATCTTTTGACATCGCGGGTATTCTTCCGAAATAATCGCCCCATGACCACCAACACGCGCCCTATGTCCGCCCAGGAGGCGAACGGGAGTGCCGGGATGATGATGCCCGGCTGTGTTGGCATGTGTTGTCGAATGTGTCGCTGACCTCGAAGCAGCACCCGTCGGCTCGATCCGAGATCCTCGGAGCCTGAGCCCCGAGCACCCACCCGCGTGCTTGATCCCCGGCCATTCCGGTCACTTCGCAGCACTCCTGAGCCGTACCGGCTCCCCCTTTCTGAGGACCTCATCATCATGTCGAACACCGCCCTTCTCGAACGCCCCGCCGTCCGCCCCCATCTGCGCTCTCTGCCGCCGCTGGCACCCGCCGCGCGCACCGAGGCACCGCGCACCGAAACACCGCGTGCCGAGACCCCCTCGGCCGCCGACCTGCCCGCGCCGCGCTCCCCCCGCGGCTTCGCCCTCTATGTCGGACTAGACGAGGTCAAAGCCGCTGCCGCAGGCGTCAGCCTGCCGCTGCTGGTCGAGGCGCTGCGCCGCACCCTCGCCGAGCTCGCCCCCCAGGCCGAGACGCACGCCACCGCCGCCCTCGCTCCCGCCGGTTCGGGCGGCCGCGACCTCGATGTCGTGCGCCTGGCCCTGCAGGAGCCGGGAGCGATCGCCCGCCTTCAGTCCGCCAATGAGCCCGAACCCACGACGGCCGAGGGGGTCGTCGTCGACATCTCGCGCAAGCGCGTGGTGATCGATGGCGAGTCAGCCGGTTTCACCTTCAAGGAGTTCGAGCTGCTGCAGTACCTCGTGCTGCGCGAGGGCCGCACGATCGAGCGCACCGAGCTGGTCGACGCGCTCTGGCAGTCGCCGAGCGACGAGACGCCGGCCGAGCGCACGATCGACGTGCATGTGCGACGCCTGCGCGCCAAGCTCGGGCGCTTCGAAGACATCGTGCGCACGGTGCGCGGGGTGGGATACCGCTTCGACCGCCACGCGGATGTCGCCATCCGCTACGGCCACGGCACGCCTTCGCCCGACCGGTTCTGAGCGGGCCGGAGACTCGGGGGTGTCGGCGCGAACGCGTAGGGTGTTCGCATGTCGATCGTGCCGGATGCCGCAGCGCCTTCGGCGCGCGCCGACACCCCGCGCGAGACCCGCTACCGCCCGCCGCATCCCCTCGATCTGATCGCGACGATCGGCGTGCTGCCGTGCGGCCCCTGGGATCCGACCGCGCTGATCGACCGGGGGACGCTGTGGTGGGTCCAGCGCACGCCGCTGGGCGCAGCCACGCTCGCACTGCGTCAGGCTGGCGACGAGGTGCACGCCACGGCGTGGGGTCCGGGAGCGGAGGCCGCTCTCGCCGTGGTGCCCGAGCTGTGCGGTGCGCGCGACAGCACCGAGGGTTTCGACGCCTCGCGGCATCCGGTCATCGCCGAACTGCACCGCCGGATGCCGGGCCTGCGCCTGACGCGCACCGGCCAGGTCTTCGACGCCCTGGCTGCCGCCGTGCTCGAGCAGAAGGTGACCTCGCTCGCCGCCTACCGCGCCTGGCGGCGGCTCGTGGTGCGCTTCGGCACCGCCGCCCCCGGCCCGACGCCGCGGCCGATGTCCGCCCCGCCCGCGCCGGGCGACTGGGCGCGCATCCCGTCCTGGGAGTGGCACGAGGCCGGGGTCGAACCGCCGCAGTCGCGGACCCTCGCCGGCGCGAGCGCACGCGGCGAGCGCATCGAGCGAGCCGCGCTCACCGAGGGAGCGGATGCCGACCGCGTGCTCACGAGCCTGCCCGGCATCGGCGCGTGGACCTCGGCCGAGACGCGCGCGCGGGCGCTGGGCGATCCGGATGCCGTGAGCCTCGGCGACTACCACCTGCCGCACGAGGTCGGCTACGCGCTCACCGGAACGCGCACCGACGACGCCGGGATGCTGGAGCTGCTCTCACCCTGGCCCGGGCACCGGCAGCGGGTGATCCGCCTGATCGCCGCCGGCGGAGCCCGGGAGCCGCGGCGCGGCCCTCGCCTGGCCCCGGTGGATCACCGGGGCCACTGAGCAGGAGGGCTAGGCTTTCGGCATGAACCCGAAGCGCCACGGCCGCCTGATCTGGCTCGCCACGACGGTCGTACTGCTGGTGCTCGGCATCGTCATCGGCCTGATCCTGCAGAGTGTCTGGCTGGGTCTTCTGCTGGCCGCAATCGTCTCTGTCGTGTGGCTCATCGGCGTCGAGTCGCGCAAGGCCGGCAACAGCGGCGTGAACGACGAGGAGCAGGGGATCGAGCTGTAGCGAGGCGGGTGCGGTGACGCCTCACCCGCAGCCCGTGATCGTCACCTTCAGATCGCCCGCGTTGCCGTTGCCGACATCGCCGCCGCCGGTGGTGTTCCCCGGGCCGGTCTGCGAGTCGACGGAGGGATCATCGGCGTCTGCTTCCGCGTTCCCGTTGCACCCGGATACCGACAGCCCGATGGCGGCGACCGCAAGAATCACCAGGAGACGGTGCGAGATGTGACGCACGGGGCTTTCCTTCCTCCGGTGCAGCGCGAAGCAACAGGGCGGTGCGCTCTTCATCGCACTCTACGGATGCGACGGCTGCCTCCGACAGTGTGCATTCCGCTTATTCTTCTGCGGCCGGAGAGCCAGCGATCCAGCGTCGCTCTGCACGGTCGGCGGTCGCGCGGCCACCTATGCTGGTGAAGAACCAAGCGACCCCTGCCCTGAGCGGTCGCGAGCAGCCCCGATCGGGGTGACAGCAGGCTACCGGCGTCGCGGCGTGCGGCAAGAGGAGACGACAGTGACAGGCGGAGGGATGCCGCGCGCGGCCATCGCTGTCGTCGTACTGGCGGTGAGCCTTGCCGGGTGCGCAAGCGCACCGGTCGTTGCCGATCCGGTGCCGCCGACCGCTGCGCCTCCGGTTCCATCCCCCTCCCCGACCCTGGCCGTACCCGATCCGATCACCTTCCTGTCGGTCATCGATGGCGACACGATCAGGACGAGCGCCGGCACCGTTCGCATCATCGGGATCGACACCCCTGAGCGCGGCGAGTGCGGGCATGATGAGGCCTCGGCCGAGATCGGACGCCTGCTCTCGCGCGGGGACCCCGTGACGCTGGTGCTCCCGCGCGGGCAGAACGACCAGGATCGCCATGGACGGCTTCTCAGGTATGTCATCACCGCCGACGGTGTCGATCTGGGAATGAGGCAGATCCAGGCGGGGCACGCGATCGCGAAGTACGACTCGACCGATGGATACCCCGCCCATCCGAACGAAGCCGCCTACCACGCCGCCCAGATCGCCTCGCCCGGACCGGATCGCACCGTCATCACGACCTCCTGCCAGCCCGCGGCTCTCGTGCCCGTGGTGCCGCAGACGAAGGACACCGACAGGTGGTGGCAGCTCTACACATCCTGCGCCAAGCTCAAGAAGAACACCGCCGGGCACACCACCGGCCCGTTCGCCCGCGACAAGCCCGCCGAGGCCGAGATCTACGACTGGTTCGCGCACCGCACCGGCAACCGCGGCGACGGGGACGGCGACGGCCTCGCCTGCGAGTAGGCGAGAGGCCGCCCGCACCGCTAACGTCATGGTCATGGATGCGACATCACCGACCCGGTCGCTGTGGCAGCACGTCAGCATGAAGCTGAAGGATGCCGCATCCCTGCGCGCGTGGTCCATCGACGTCAACGACGGCATCATCGCCACCGCGGGCGTGCTGCAGGGCTTCGCCGGAGCGGGAGCGAGCACGAGAATACTGATCATCGCCGTCATCGTGACGACGATCTCTGGTGCGCTGAGCCTGGGCGGAGCCAAGTGGTCTGAGACGGCCGCCGAGCGCGACGCACAGCTCACGCTCCTGGCCGACGAGCAGGCTCAGCTCGCGTTGAACCCCGAGGAAGAGTTCGCCGAGCTCGTGTCCCACTACCTCGAGAAGGGCCTCACGCCCGAACTCGCGCACCAGGTCGCCGAGCAGCTCAGTGCCAAGGATGCGCTGTCCGCACAGCTCGAGACCGAGCACGGCATCGACGAACTGATCCCGCCGAACGGTCCGATCCTCGAAGGACTCGCCGCCGCCCTCGGGTTCGCGACGGGAGCCGCCGTCCCGCTGCTGATCACTCTCTTCACGCCGGTGTCGATCGGAACGGGGTTGATCGTCGTGGCCGTGGTGCTCTCGCTCGCGATCAGCTCTCTCGTCACGGCGCGCGGCGGGCAGGTGCCGGTGTGGCGCGCGCTCGCGCGCACGCTCGCGGTCGGCATCGGCACGATGGCAGTCAGTTTCCTCGTCGGCACGCTGCTGCTCTGAGGGGGAGGGCAACGCCCAGGCTCCGACGTGCGCATCGACAGCGCCTCTGCGAGTATCGCGGCCCTCGCACGAGTTGTATGATCGCGAACATGGCCGAGGCGCACGCCGTCATCCGCGAAGCACACCTCGACGACCTGCGCGGCATCACGGCGGTGCAGCTGGCTTGCGGGCGCGCTCCATGGCGCAGGGTCGTGTTCACGCCGGACCGTCGCATAGTGGTGGCAGTGACCGATGGGGTGATCGTCGGTGCCGCCAAGACCCACTTCTTCCCCCGTGCCGAGGCAACCCCGGAGGGCACGGTTCCGGCTGGGCACTACCTCGGCGGTATCACGGTGCACCCGGAGCACCGTCGACGCGGTGTCGGCACGGCTCTGACCGAGGCCCGCCTGCAGTGGATCTGGGAGCGCGCGAATGAGGCGTACTTCTACACGGACGACACCAACACCGCGTCGATCCGGATGCACGCGGCGATGGGTTTTGCCGAGCTCTCGCGCCACATCGCGCTGCGCAGCAGTCGCGCCGACAACGAGCACCTCATCCTGTTCGGCCGGGGACGAGAGGCATCACGCGCCCTCACTGGGCAGCCGTGACGAGAGTGCCGACCGACGGATGATCCCCGCCTGACGCCTCCAGCGAATCCATCACAAAAAGATAACGAGAAACGCTTGCGCTCCGTTATCGTTCCGTTATAGTGTGATCACACGGTGAATGTTTGCTGTGGCATCCACCGCATGTGATTGCAGGACACTCTTGGTGCAAGGGACACGGGCCGGTCGGAAGCCTCTCCGATCGGCCCTTCTGCATCCCGGGGCGAGGAGGAGCGGATGCCCCCGATGGACGAAAGCTATGGCGTGCGCCGCCGCAGCGTGAGGGATGCCAGCACGAGTGCGCCCAGTGCGAAGGCCATGACGATGAGCAGCGGACCCCAGACATCCCAGCCGCTCTTGCCGGTCGTGACCGCATTGATGGTGTCGATCGCGTAGCTCAGCGGCAGCCAGTCACTGATGATCTCGAGCACGCGCGGCATCTGGTCGCGCGGCATGAACAGGCCGCCGAGGATGATCTGCGGGAAGACCAGCACTGGCATGAACTGCACCGCCTGGAACTCAGTGCGCGCGAAGGCGCTCGCCAGGAGCCCGAGCGCGGTGCCGAGCAGGGCGTCGACGACCGCGACGAGGCCCAGCTGCCAGATCTCGCCCTCGACGCTGAGCCCGCACACCCACACCGCGAAGCTCACGGTGATGAGGGCCTGCACGATGGCGATGAGGCCGAAGGCGAGTGCGTAGCCCCCGATGAAGTCCGCCTTGCCCAGCGGCGTCGTCATCAGCCGTTCGAGGGTTCCCGAGCGGCGCTCTCGCAGGGTCGTGATCGAGGTGATGAGGAACATCACGATGAAGGGGAACAGCGCGAGGATCGGGCCGCCGAAGCGGTCGAAGACGCCTTCCTGCTCGCTGAAGAGCCACGCGAACAGTCCCACCAGCAGGCTCGGCGCGAGCAGCATCAGCGCGACGGAGCGGTGGTCGTGGCTTAGCTGGCGGAGCACGCGCCCGGCGGTGGCGAAGGTGCGTCCCATCACGCCGCCTCCCTCTCATCGCGGGCGACGAGCGCCAGGAAAGCGGCATCCGGATCCGTCGTGCCGGTGTCGGCAAGCAGTCGTTCGGGCGTTGTGTCGGCGATGATGCGGCCCGCGCGCATGAGCAGGAGGCGGTCGCAGCGCAGGGCCTCGTCCATGACGTGACTCGAGACGATGAGGGTCGCACCGGAATCGGCGAGACCGCGGAACACCTCCCACAGCTCGGCACGCAGCACGGGGTCGAGGCCCACGGTCGGCTCGTCGAGCACGATCAGCTCGGGAGTGCCGAGCATGGCCACCGCCAGCGAGACGCGGCTCTCCTGCCCACCGCTGAGGGATCCGACCGTCTGGCGTGCCTGCGGTGCGAGGCCGACCTGGCCCAGCACGCGGTCGACATCGTCGCGCGGAGCGCCGATCAGCCGGGCGAAGTATTCGAGGTTCTGCCGGATCGTGAGATCGGCATAGACCGAAGCCGCCTGCGTGTCGTAGGCGACGCGGCGGCGCAGG
Organism: uncultured Microbacterium sp.; assembly: GCA_964533745.1. GTDB lineage: Bacteria > Actinomycetota > Actinomycetes > Actinomycetales > Microbacteriaceae > Microbacterium. The sequence goes on along the minus strand of CAZHML010000005.1, from coordinate 14,485 downwards.
GATGCGGAGCCGGCCGGCTGACCGAGAACGGTCACCTCGCCGTCGGCCACCTTCTGCACGCCGACGATCGAGCGCATCAGGGTCGTCTTGCCGCATCCGCTCGGCCCGAGCAGCCCCGTGATCTGCCCCCGCAGGATGTCGATGTCGAGGCCTTCAAAGACGCGGGTGCGACTGCGAGTGACGTGCAGATCTCGCACCGTGACGGCATCCGGCCACTCTTTATTCATCATGCGATGAATTATTCTCGGCTCTGTGCCCCGCGTCAAGTGGTCTCGAGATCTCCCGTGAGGTAACGCTGCACGGTGGGACCGACGTCGCGCACCAGCTCATCGACCGAGGCGGCAGCAAGGGCCGGGAAGCGCAGGATGTAGCGAGCGATGATGAGCCCGGCGACCTGGGAGCCCGCAAGGCTCGCGCGCAGCTCGGCATCAGGGGTCCCGAGCGCTGAGGCGATGCGTCCGAGCAGCTCTCGGGTGAGAAACCCCGCCACCAGCGGCGTGGTCATCTTCTTGCCGATCGCCGCGCGCAGGATCAACACACCGCGCTTCTGCACCTCAGGGCGATCCCACGCCTCGAGGATGAACCGGACGATGCGCTCCCCCAGATCCTCATGGGGGCCTTCCAGGATCGCCGCCACGGCGATGTCGGGGCGGATCGGCGTGTCGATCGTCTCGCCGAACAGGTCGGCCTTGGACCCGAAATAGTGATGCACGAGCGCGGAGTCCACTCCGGCTCGATCGGCGATCGCGCGGATAGTGGCCCCGTCGTAGCCGTGCTCGGCGAACTCGTCGACGGCGGCCGCGACGATCCGCTCGCGCGCGTCAGTCGCCCCACCCCGGGGTCGGCCGCGTCTTCGCCGTGCCGTCGCACGCTCCTCTGCCATGCCCACAGCCTACGGCGGGCTCAGGTGTCCGGGTTGCTGGCCTTCCCCTCGAGCCACAGGGTGTCCGAGGCATCCGCGTGCGTGCCGCCCGAGCCGACGTGCTTCGCGCTGATCTGCGGACCCTTCGTGATCACGTGCACGAGCGCCATCGCGTGACCGCGCCCGAGACCGTAGTCCTCGGCGAGCCAGGCGACGATCTCGCCCGCCTTCGTGCCGGGGCCGAGGCCCCTCTGGGTCGCCTGCTCTATGAGCTGCCGCGGCGTGAGCCCGGTCTTGTCCTCGATGTTGTCGAGGTAGGCCTGAAACGACATGGTTTCCCTTCACCGGATGCCGCGGGAGCGACGCGTCCAGCCTATGCGTCGCTGTGTGCACGCGAAAGGGCCGTCCCGCGGTATTCCGCGGGACGGCCCTGGCTTCGGGATGCCTACTGCTCGACCGGGTGCGGCTCGGTCGTGCTCTCATGCGCCTGGATGGTCGTGCCGTCCGACGCCGAGGTCACGGCGATCTTGCGGGGCTTGGCCTGCTCGCTGACCGGGATCGTCACGCTCAGCACGCCGTTGTCGTAGCTCGCAGCGATGCGCTCGGTGTCGTTGCCCTGGCCGAGGTTCAGCTGTCGCACGAAGCTCGCGGCCTCGCGCTCGCGCGTGATCCACTTCACGCCGTCGCCGGCGGACAGGGTGCGCTCGGCCCGGATCGTCAGCAGCTGACCGTCCACGTCGATGTCGACCGAGCCCGGGTCGATCCCGGGCAGATCGGCGGTCAGCACGTAGTGGTCGCCATCGCGGTAGAGGTCCATCGGCATGCGGCGCGGGCCGCGGCGCGTGTCGAAGATGCTCGATGCGAGACGGTCCAGGTCGCGGAAGGGGTCATACGTGGCCATATCTGCCTCCTGATGTTCTTCTGGATCAAACTTGAGTCGATATCACTCAACTAAGGAAAGATTAGCACTCTTCACCCGAGAGTGCTAACTCTTCGCGCACAGCGAACACCGGGCCTGCGAACCAGGGCGTCAGCACTCGATGACGTTGACCGCGAGACCGCCCTCGCTGGTCTCCTTGTACTTCGTCGACATGTCAAGCCCGGTCTGGCGCATCGTCTCGACGACGGCATCGAGCGAGACGTAGTGCGTGCCATCGCCGCGCAGGGCCAGGCGTGCGGCCGTCACGGCCGTGGATGCGGCGATGGCGTTGCGTTCGATGCACGGGATCTGCACGAGCCCGCCGATCGGATCGCAGGTCAGGCCCAGGTGGTGCTCCATCGCGATCTCGGCAGCGTTCTCGATCTGCCGGTTCGTGCCGCCCATCACAGCGGTGAGCCCGCCGGCCGCCATCGCGCAGGCCGACCCGACCTCGGCCTGGCATCCGCCCTCTGCCCCCGAGATCGAGGCATTCGCCTTGAACAGCGAGCCGAGCGCGGTGGCGGTGAGCAGGAACCGGCGGATGCCGCGGCGGCGGTTCGCCTCGGCGAGCCGCTCGGGATCGAGTTCGGCGCCCGCCTCGACCTGGCCCGGGGCTGAGGGATCGAACCCCAGCAGAGCACTCCCCACGAGTTCGCCATAGGGGGTCACCGCGTTCCCGACGCCGAGCCCGGAGTCGGCGAGGAACCGCCACCAGTACATTGCGACGGCGGGAAGGATCCCGGCCGCACCGTTCGTGGGTGCCGTGACGACGCGTCCGCCCGCCGCGTTCTCCTCATTCACCGCCAGGGCGAAGGCACCGAGCCATTCGCCGGGCAGCTCCCTGCCCCGATCGGATTCCACGCCTTCGAGCTGGGCTCGGATCCCCGCGGCTCGGCGCTTCACCTTCAGCATCCCGGGGAGGGTGCCGTCGGTCTGCAGCCCCGCTTCGACGCAAGCAGCCATGGCATCCCAGATCGCATCGAGGCCGGCCGCGACATCCGCCTCCGGGCGCAGAGCCTCCTCGTTGCGTCGCGCGAGTTCGGCGATGCTCAGCCCGTGCTCGTCGCACAGCGCGAGCAGGCCGGCCGCATCCGCGTAGGCGAAGGGGAACCCCTCGGTCGCCAGCCGCTGCTCCTCACCGTCACGGCGGATGAAGCCGCCGCCGATCGAGTAGTACGTCTCTTCGCGCACGATCTCGCCGGCGGCGTCACGGGCCGTGAGCGTCATCGCGTTCGGGTGGCCCGGGAGCCTCGTGCGCGGCTCGAAGACGATGTCGTCGCGGGAGAAGCCGATCACGTGTTCACCGGCGAGCGCAAGCGTCGTGTCCTCGGGCAGCCCGGTCCACGCCCCGCGCACCTCGGCAGGGTCACAGGTCTCGGGGGCGAGGCCGCGCAGGCCGGCGACGACGGCGTCGGGCGTGCCGTGGCCGAGGCCGGTGGCACCGAGGGATCCGTACAGCACGCAGCGCACGCCGGTCACCCCCGGCAGCTGTCCCGCCTCGCGCATCCGGACGGCGAAATCGAGCGCCGCTCGCATCGGCCCGACCGTGTGGGAGCTGGAGGGGCCGACTCCGATCGAGAACAGATCGAAGGCTGAGACGTACGCTGTCACCCCTCCAGGCTACGCGGCACCGGTGCCGAGTGGGAGGGGAACGACGAAACCCCCGCCGGGCGAGGGTCTCGTCTGTGTGCGCCTCAAGGGAGTCGAACCCCGACCTTCGGCTGGGAGACGGCCCCGACCTCGATCCAAGCCTCCTGCTGGCCTGCGAGGCCGTCGTCCACGAAGACGGGAGACGGCAGCCGTGGATCAGGAACGAGACAGGCTGCCGCCGCGAGAACGCTTACTCGTGAGGGTCGCCGCTCCCAGCGATATCCCTCACCTTGTCACCGACCGCCCGGGCCGCCCCCTCAACAGCCTCGGTCACGTCGTCTACTTTCTTCTCGACCGCGTCGACGACACGCTTCGTCAGGTCCGAAGCACCATCGGACGCGGACTTGATGTGATCTCCTACAGACATGATTCGCTCCTTCTCTTCGCTTCCGAAGGTCGGACAGCGATAGTGCCACCGCAGTTCACCGTTTACGGTTGCGGTTCCTCAGGAGCCCAAAGATCACGGTCCCCACGAACAGGATGATTCCGATGATCCCCAGCCACAGCAGACCCTCGAGAGCGATGCCGACGACGGCGAGAACAGCCCAGGCAACGAGCAGGATTACCAGTACGGTCCACATGTTCCTCACGGTACTCGCTTCCAACAGGAATAGATACGGGTCGTCTGATGGGGTGGTCAATCGTGCTGCCAGGGAGGTCGCGGAGCGATGCGCTCCGGCTGTGACTACGGCGTCCGCATCTCAGCGTCCGCACGAACCTGTGTTGCCGGGGTCGGCTCGTACGAGTGCCAGTGTCGTCCGACAGCCCGGGCCCATCGTCGTCGGCTCTCTGTCGCACGAGGGGCTGGACAAGACGCTCCACCGCCGTCGTCAGCCCAACGATCGGTGGCGTCGCGGTCGGGATGTCTGTCGGAAAGAAGATCTCTGCCCATCTCGTGACCGTACGCGCTCATCATGTACGTGTTCACAGTTTCGAGAGATCCTTGCGCGTGTCGAGGGCGGGAGACGGTCATGAGGATTCGGGACCGGGCAAGCTGCGGCTCCCGCGGAAGACGATCGCGGTCGCTGAAGCAGGACGAGCCCGGCAAGCTCGTCGGAGTCTCGCGCTCGGCGGCTGGCCCAGGGCAGAAGGGCGAGACCGAACCCTCATCCTCAAAGCCCTTTGCGATCGCCCGTGCAACGAATCAGCCCCTCGGCTGGTTCGCCGAGGGGCTGGACTCCGAATTCGCGCGCCTCGAGGGATTCGAACCCCCGACCTTCTGATCCGTAGTCAGATGCTCTATCCAGCTGAGCTAGAGGCGCAGGCCGCAACAGGTGACGCGTGCCAGCGTCCAGGATACATCACCGGTTGGGGCAACGCGAAACGAGCGGCGAACGCGCTCAGCCCACCTCGACCGAGTCCTGCCGGGCGCGCGCATCGGCCACGAGCGCGGCAAGGTCGACATCCCTCAGCGCCTGCATGCGCGCCTCGCGCATCGAGGCGTAGTGAGGATCCTGCTCGGCGCGCATCCCCTCGACGCGCAAGCGTCGGTCGACGTTGCTGCGCACATCCTCCCAGGCGGCCTGGCGCGCTTCGGCGACGAGCCGATGCACGGCTTCGGAATCGTCGCACACCTCGCGCAGGCGCTCGGCGAGGCCGGCGGACTGCTTCTGACGGCGGCGCAGATTGCCCACGTCCCGGGCACGGTAGTCGTGGGTGCCGACGGGATCCGAGTAACGACCGCGGGCTCTCTTGCGCAGCTGCTCCAAGAGGTCTGCGGCGGCTTCGGCCTCGGTGGCGAGATCGCCGAGCGCGTCGCGGGCCTCAGCGGCGTAGCGTTCGGCGTCGAAGGCACCGCCCGCGCCGATCGTGTCGACGAGGATGCGGTTCTTCACCGCGAGCCGCGCCGCAGCGGTCGCGATCGCCACGCCTTCGTCGATCGCATCCGTCGTTCGTCCCACCACAGCCTCCTCGGCTTCGAGAGTACCTTTCCCACCTGAACGGAACCTCGGCCAGAATGGAACAGGGCGTGTACTCGAAACGCCCTGAGGAGGATCCATGACGCCGCTCGACCTCGCCGGGCACACCGTCGTCATCACCGGAGCCGCCAGCGGCATGGGTGCCGCGCTCGCCGCGAAGCTCGCCGCCCTCGGAGCCTATCTCGCCCTCGTCGACCACGACGCTCAGGCGCTGGCCGCACGCATCGACGAGCTCGCCCCGACAACCGTCACCTCACACATCGTTGACCTGCGTGACGACGAGGCGGTCTTCGCCACGGCCGGAGAGATCATGGTCGCGCATCGCTCGATCCGGGCGCTCGTGACCTGCGCCGGCTCATCGATGCTGGGCACGCTGGACCAGCTCACGATGGAGGAGATGCGCTGGCTCATCGATGTAAACCTCTGGGGGACGGTGTCGATCACGAAGGCCCTGCTGCCCGCCCTGCGGCGCGCGGATGCGGCCCACATCACGCACATGGCGAGCGTCTACGCGCTCGCCGCCCCAGGGGGACGTATCCCCTATGCGATGAGCAAGTTCGCCGTGCGCGGCTTCTCGGAGGCGCTGCGGCACGAGCTTGAGGGCACGAACGTCACGGTCGGGGCGGTGTACCCGGCGGGAGTGCGCACCGGGATCATCCTGCACGGACGCTACGCGGCGGCTCTCGATCCCGCGATCGCCGCGCGGGCCGCCGAGGCACAGGCGGCGATGTATCGCACCGAGCCGGATGCCGCGGCCGAGCGGATCCTGCGCGCCACGCTCCGCCGCCGCGCCCGCACGATGATCGGCCGGGACGCCACGCTTGTCGACCTGCTCGTGCGCCTGGCCCCCGTGCGGCACTGGGGCGTCATGCGCGGGCGGCTGCGCGAGGCGACCGACACGACCACCCCGGTGGGGTGAGCGCAAGGGTGCAGGCATCCCGGGTACCTGCACCTGCTACGTCTGCACGATCCCAACACGAATGCACGACCTATCCGACGATTCTCTCGTGCAGCTGTGTTGCGATCGTGCATTCGTAGGAGGATCGCGACCTTCCGGTGCTCGGCACCGGCTATCAGGCCGCAGGTGCAGCGCTGCGGAAGCGCCGCAGCCGCAGGCTGTTGCCGACCACGAAGACGCTCGAGAACGCCATCGCCGCCCCGGCGAGCATGGGGTTGAGCAGTCCCAGCGCCGCGAGCGGAATCGCGGCGACGTTGTAGGCGAAGGCCCAGAACAGGTTGCCCTTGATCGTGCCGAGCGTGCGACGCGAGAGCCGGATGGCATCGACCGCGCCCCAGAGGTCGCCGCGCACGAGCGTCAGATCGGAGGCCTGGATCGCGGCATCCGTGCCCGTCCCCATCGCGATGCCCAGGTTCGCCTGCGCGAGAGCTGCGGCGTCGTTGACGCCGTCACCGACCATCGCCACGACCCGCCCGGCATCCTGCAGCCGGGTGATCTCGGCGACTTTGCCCTCGGGAAGAACGCCCGCCAGCACCTGAGAGATGCCCACTTCATCGGCCACGCGGTGCGCGGCGCGGGCGTTGTCGCCGGTGAGCAGCATCGGCGTGAGCCCCAGGCCCCGCAGGGCGTCCAGAGCCTCGGCGCTCTCCGGCTTGACCCGATCCGTGACCACGAGCACGCCCCGCACGGCACCGTCCCAGGCGACCACGACCGCGGTGCGCGCGTCATCCTCGGCGGCAGCGTAGGCCTCGGCGAGCGCGGGCGGCAGGCTCAGCGACCAGTCGGCCATGAGGGAGGGACGCCCGGCGAGCACGCCTCGCCCCTCGACGACGCCCGAGACCCCCCGTCCGGCGACGTTCTCGAACGACTCCACCGGCGGCAGGGATCCGAGCTCCTCGCGCGCGGCGCGCACGATGGCCCCGGCGATGGGATGCTCCGAGCCGTCCTCGATGGCTCCGGCGATCCGCAGGACGTCCTCGCGGGTCTCGCCCTCTGCGGGGACGACCTCGGCGAGCGTCATCCGGCCCGTCGTGACCGTGCCGGTCTTGTCGAGCACGATCGTGTCGACCAGGCGGGTGGACTCCAGCACCTCCGGTCCCTTGATGAGGATGCCGAGCTGCGCGCCGCGCCCGGTGCCGACGAGCAGCGCCGTCGGGGTGGCCAGGCCCAGGGCGCAGGGGCAGGCGATGATGAGCACGGCGACCGCCGCGGTGAAGGCGGCGGCCGTACCGCCGCCGATGACGAGCCAGATCGCGAGCGTCGCGAGGGCGATGGCGAAGACGATGGGCACGAAGACCCCCGAGACGCGGTCGGCCAGGCGCTGCACCGCGGCCTTGCCCGACTGCGCCTCCTCGACGAGCCGAGCCATCTGCGCGAGCTGCGTGTCTGCTCCGACGCGGGTGGCGGTCACGACGATGCGGCCCGCGACGTTCACCGTCGCACCCGCTACGGCATCACCAGGGGCGACATCCACAGGAACCGACTCACCGGTGAGCATCGACGCATCGATTGCGGAGATCCCCGACTCGATGACGCCGTCGGTCGCGATCTTCTCGCCCGGCCGCACGACGAAGCGATCGCCGACAGCGAGGTGCGCGATCGGGATGCGAGTCTCGACGCCGTCGCGCAGCACCGCGGCATCCTTCGCCCCGAGTTCGCCGAGAGCGCGCAGGGCGTCTCCCGCGCGGCGCTTGGAGCGCTTCTCTAGGTAGCGCCCGGCGAGGATGAACATCGTCACGCCCGCGGCCACTTCGAGGTAGATGTTGCCGAGGCCGTCGCCGCGCTCGATCGTGAAGCGGAAGCCGTGGGTCATGTGCGGATCGCCGGCGGTGCCGAAGAACAGCGCATACAGCGACCAGAGGTAGGCGGCGCTGACGCCGACCGAGATGAGCGTGTCCATGGTGGCGGTGCCGTGCCGGGCGTTGATCGCGGCCGCGCAGTGGAAGGGCCAGGCCGCCCAGGTGACCACGGGCGTCGTGAGCGCGAGCGACAGCCACTGCCAGGAGGGGAACTGCAGCGGGGGCACCATAGCCAGCAGGATGACCGGCACCGCGAGCGCCACCGCGACGATGAGACGCAGCCGCAGCATCCGGAACTCGGAGTCGTCTGCTCGCGCCTCGGGATCGGGGAGCGCTGCGGTGTAGCCGGTACGCTCGACCTCGGCGATGAGCGCGGCGAGGTCGATGCCGGGCGCGGCGAGCACATGCGCCTTCTCGGTGGCGTAGTTCACCGACGCCTGCACGCCGTCGAGACGGTTCAGCTTCGTCTCGATCCGCGTCGCGCAGGCGGCGCAGGTCATCCCGCCGATCTCGAGATCGTAGGCGGTGTCGGTCATGTCGCGTCCCGTCGCTGCCGGATGCCGCGCTCAGGCGCGGACGGCGGCGTAGCCGGCTTCGTCGACGGCCGCGATCACGTCGGCGTCCGCCAGCGCGTCGACCGAGGTGATCACCAGCGAGCCCTCGGCGGCACTGACCTGGATGCTCTCGACGCCCTCGATCTTGGCGACCTCTGCGCGGACCGAGGCCTCGCAGTGGCCGCAGCTCATCCCGGTGACGGCGTATGTGGTGGTGGTATTCATCGCGGCTCCTTCTCGAATACCCCCCTGGGGTATATCAAGAACAACGCTAGCGGGCGCGGATCATTCCCGCAAGCCGCGCCTTCAGCGAAGCGGCGGCGCGATCCGGCCGCGGGCAGCCGCGGACCGTCGTCACTCCGATCCGCGCCGCCGGCTGGCCAGGAGCCAGAGGATGCCGATCAGGATCAGAAGGGCCAACGATCCGAGCAGCGCCGCGGGGGCGAAGCTGGGAGTCTCGCCGGGGTCGGGCGCGGCCTCGCCGCTGCCCGGATCCACCGGGCCGCTTCCCGGCTGCTCCGTCTCCCCATCCTCGGGGTTCTCGGGGGCGGGTGTCTCCGGGCTCTCGGGATCCGGGGCGGGATCGCCCCCCGCGCCGGACGGATCGCCGCTGCCCGGCGAGCCCGCGCCCGGCGCCGGGCCACCACCGCGCGTGCCGCCATCCACCCAGGGTGCGTCTCATATCGTGGTGTCACTTCCCGCGGGGTTCTCGTCGTCGGTGACGATGGAGGGTCATCGTGGGAGACCCAATTGTTCCGGAACAGGCGCATTCAACCCACGCTCACGCGTGCTCAGCTCTCGGCGTGTCGGCCAATTCCTGTTCGAGGTGACGGACCCGAGCTCACGCTGCGCGCAGCTGTTCGCGACAGTCCACATGTCGACCGTACCGCGACGCCTTGATGACGCCTTACAACCGGAACCACCAACATCTTGCCGCTCAGCGCGCTGCATAGCCGCGAGGCGCCACCGGGCCAATTTCCCCCATCTGAGACTTGCACCACAGCCGATACTCGACGAGACGAGACAAGCAGATGGCGGGTTGCGAATATTTCGATTATCCTAAAGGTGGAGGACCCCATGCCACGCACAGCCACCGGTCGAGCCAAGACCTATCTGCCAGGAACCGACGATCCACAGCACCTCGAAGACATCATCGCTGAACTCGAGCGCGAGTTCAGGGCGGGCGAGTCCATGCGCCTCGTCTCAGCAACCGGTCAAGAGATCACGTTCCCCGGTGACCTTTTCGACATTGTCCGTCAGGTCGCAGAAGTACTCGCCTCGGGGCAGGGTGTCACAGTCATACCCACCGACACCCAGCTGACGACGCAGGAAGCTGCCGATTTCCTCGGCGTGTCACGACCCACGCTCATCAAGTACTTGGAGCGCAGCGAACTCCCCCATGAGGTGGTCGGGCGACACAGGCGCGTGATGCTCGCTGATCTCGTCACTTTCCAAGAGCGCACCCGCGTACAACGGCAGGCGACGCTGCGGCAGCTGGCCCGTCACAATCAGGACGCCGGAATGCTTGACCTCACCCACCAAGCCGACGAGGATCACTGACTCGTGCGGTTTCCCGTCTTCCTCGACACCTCCGCGGTGTTCGGTGGTGCCCTCAACGACCTCCTCCTGTCACTCGCCGAGCGCGGCATGTTCCGACCACTCTGGTCGCAAGGGATGTTCGAGGAGCTCGCGCGCAACCTCGAACGTCGAGGCATTCCTGCAAACGCCGTCTCTCGCCGTATAGGAATGATGCGTGAGGCATTCCCCGACGCCGAGGTGGTCGGCTATATGGATCTCATCGAATCGATGAGATGCGACGAAGGAGATCGCCACATTCTTGCCGCGGCCGTGCGCGCCAATGCAGCACTGCTGGTGACGTTCAACCTTCGACACTTCCCGACCGCGGCACTTGAACCCTACGACATCGAGGCACGCCATCCCGATGACTTCCTGCTCGATCAACTCGAACTGCGGGAAGGCTCTGTGCTGGCTTGCGTCACCGAAGTACTGGCGTCCTACGAGAATCCACCAATGACGCTTGCCGAGTACCTCAGCGTCCTCGCCCGTGCTGGCGTACCGCGGTCCGCGAAACGCGTGGGCAGAATCTTGTGATGGTGGGGCAGTTCCCCACCATCATCCCAGCGCGGCGCATCCCCGGTCAACGGGCACTGCCTCGTTCCTCCGCGGAATCACGCGGATCTTGGCGAACTCAGAGTCCATCACAGAGGCGCTCTCGCGACGCCCATCCTGACTGCCCGCCCACATCCTGCCCACGAAAGACGTGGGTGAAACGTGCGTGTTCCTAGGATCATACAAAGAAAATCCCTGATCATCAGGGATTTTTCTGGCGGTGACGGTGGGATTTGAACCCACGGTAGGGGGTTACCCTACACGACTTTTCGAGAGTCGCACCTTCGGCCGCTCGGACACGTCACCGTCGAGTATCTTACGCGAGCCGCAGCCCGCGCGCGAATCACGGGTCCGCGACGGGGATGTCCGACGCCGCGACTACCGTAGACACCATGGCCGCGCGCAGACCCGCTCCCCCCGCATACACGTGCACCGAGTGCGGATGGACGGCGGCGAAATGGGTGGGTCGCTGCGCCGAGTGCCAGCAGTGGGGAACAGTCGCCGAGAACGCGGCGGCGACCGGGATCGTCCGGCAGCCCAGCGCCGTAGCCCCGCCGGCCGAGCGGGCGGCCAGACCCATCACCGAGCTCAGCACGGCCGAGAGCCCGCGCCGCACGAGCGGCGTCGGCGAGTTCGACCGGGTGCTCGGCGGCGGCATCGTGCCGGGGGCCGCGATTCTGCTCTCCGGCGAACCGGGTGTCGGCAAGTCCACCCTGCTGCTTGAGGTCGCCGCGCAGAGCGCCCGGGCGGGACAGCGCGTGCTCTACGCCAGCGCCGAGGAGTCCACCGCCCAGGTACGGCTGCGCGCCGAGCGCACCGGCGCTCTCGACGACGAGCTGTACCTGGCCGGCGAGACGGACCTTGCGACGATTCTCGGGCACATCGACGAGGTGCGTCCGAACCTTGTGATCGTGGACTCGGTGCAGACGGTGAGTTCGGCGCTCAGCGACGGCGCACCCGGCCAGCCGAGCCAGGTGCGCGACGTGGCCGGAGCCCTCATCCGCATCGCCAAAGATCGGGGCCTGCCCGTCATCCTCGTCGGGCACGTCACCAAAGACGGTCAGGTCGCCGGGCCGCGCGTGCTCGAGCACATCGTCGACGTCGTCTGCCACTTCGAGGGCGACCGGCAGACCGCGCTGCGGTTCGTCCGTGCGCTGAAGAACCGCTTCGGCCCGACCGACGAGGTCGGCTGCTTCGAGATGACCGGCGGGGGCATCGCCGAGGTTCCCGACCCCAGCAGCCTGTTCCTCTCCACCGGCCCCGCCGAACCCGGCACCTGCGTCGCGATCGCGATGGAGGGGCGGCGCGCCCTGCCCGTCGAGGTGCAGGCCCTGACCGTCGCCACCACGGCACCGAACCCCCGGCGCGTGGTGAACGGGCTCGACTCCTCGCGCGTCGCGATGGTGCTCGCGATCCTCGAGCGCCGCGCCGGCATCCCGACCGGCGGGCTCGACGTCTACGTCTCGACCGTGGGCGGCGTCCGCTTCACCGAACCCGCCGCCGACCTCGCCATCGCGATCGCCGTGGCGGGCTCGATCACGCAGTTCCGGATGCCACGCACCGCGGCCGCGGTCGGCGAACTCAGCCTCGCAGGAGAAATCCGGCCCGTCGTCCAGGGCGCACAGCGCCGAGCAGAAGCCGCGCGGCTCGGCTACGAGCGGGTCGTCGATGACCGGGAGAAGACCCTGCGCGAAGCGCTCGCGAACCTGCGCACCATCGAGCGCGCGCCGTTCTGAACGCACCCGCAGCGCGCACGTCAGTGCAGCAGGATCTGCTTTGTCGTCGTGCTCGAAAAGCCGCCGATCTCGACGCTGACATGGTACGAGGCGCCCCCGCCGGGTGCCTTCGGCCGGTTCGAGTCGCAGGTGCTGGGTGAGGACCGCTCACGGTTCCACTCCACCGGGTCGGTGGTCGTCACCGTCTGACCTGCTTCCAGCGTGTACTGCAGATCGCTGGACTCCGTCTGGCAGTCGGTCGAACGCCACCACAGATCCGAACCGCTGGTCACGGTGAAGGCCTGGGTCGACGTGCCGACGTTCAGGGTGCAGTCAACGCCGCCGGTATTGGTGAGCCGGATCGATAGCTGCGGCATGACGCCCGCCGGATAGCTCGTCGCATCCGTCACCGGCTCGACCAGAATGCTGCTCGCAGCGCAGGGGCCGATCGGACCTTCCGTCTCATCACCCGGCTCGCCCTGCCCGGGCGTCTGCTGCGAGCCCTCCGCACCACGCCAGGGCTGTGCCACGAGCGCCCAGATGCCGCTGATGAGCAGCACCAGAACCACAAGCCCGCCACCGAACACGACGAGCCGCCGACGGCGGTACACGGCGGGCGAGAGGCGGGCGTTCATGCCCTCAGGGTAATAGCGCCCGCCCGCAACGCAAGGGATGCGCGCCGGAGAGGCGTCATCCTCGATGGGTCAGAAGCGCTTGAGCATCCGGGTGTTGCCGAGGGTGTTGGGCTTCACGTGCGCGAGATCGAGGAACTCCGCCACGCCCTCGTCAGGGCTGCGCAGCAGCTGCGAGTAGACATCCGGATCCACGACCTGCTCGCCGATGGGTGCGAAGCCACGGCGGGTGAAGAACTCCACCTCGAAGGTCAGGCAGAACAGGCGCGTGACCCCGAGGATCCGTGCCCGCGACTCGAGCTCCTCGACGATTGCACGGCCGATCCCGCGGCGCAGCCACTCCTCGCGCACGATGAGCGTGCGGATCTCGGCGAGGTCCTCCCACATCACGTGCAGGGCACCGCATCCGATGAGTTCGCCCTCGTGGTCGGCCACGACGAACTCCTGCACCGCGCCGTAGAGCACCGCGAGGTCCTTGCCGAGCAGGATCCGTCTCTCCACGAAAGGATCGAGCAGTCGCTGAATCCCGGGGATGTCGGCCGTCGTCGCCGAGCGCACCGTGACGGCGCCGGATGCGGGAGTGCTCACCCGACCAGCTTAGAGCCGCAGCCCCTGCGCAGCCGCGTCGGACGCGGCCGGCCGGGTCAGTCCCCCGAAGCGACCGCCAGGTCGGGCGTCGCCGGGATCTCGCCCCCGCTGTTCACGCCGACCGAGACCCGCTCCCCGCGAGGCGCGTGCTCGAAGGAGAACTCGCCGTCGACCACGTCGACCTTCACGTGATCGCCCGCGGCGAGCCGGCCGTGCAGGATGCCCTCGGAGAGCTGATCCTCGATCTCGCGCTGCATGGCGCGACGCAGCGGCCGCGCACCCAGCGCCGGATCGAAGCCGATCTCGATCAGCTTGTCCTTCGCCGCGCCGGAAAGCTCCAGCGTCATGTCGCGGTCCAGGAGGCGCTCACCGAGCTGCTTGGTGAACAGGCCGACGATCTGGTGCAGTTCGTCCTTCGACAGCTGCGGGAACACGATGACGTCATCGACGCGGTTGAGGAATTCGGGCTTGAAGTGGCGCTTGAGCTCCTCGTCCACCTTGCCCTTCATCCGCTCGTAGGTGCTCTGCTGGTTGCCCTCGATCTGGAAGCCGACCGGGCCACCGGCGATCGCCGAGGAGCCGAGGTTGGTCGTCATGATGATCACGGTGTTCTTGAAGTCCACCACGCGACCCTGCCCGTCGGTCAGGCGTCCCTCCTCGAGGATCTGCAGGAGCGAGTTGAAGATGTCCGGGTGCGCCTTCTCGATCTCGTCGAAGAGAACGACAGAGAAGGGCTTGCGCCGCACCTTCTCGGTGAGC
>CAZHML010000004.1:2873-74205 GCA_964533745.1 uncultured Microbacterium sp. | reverse complement strand
GACGGCGACGGACTTGAAGATGCCGCGGATCTTGTTCAGCACCAGCGTGGCCAGCGCCTCGCCCTCGACGTCCTCGGCGATGATGAGGAGCTCCTTGCCCTCCTGGATCACCTTGTCGACGATGGGCAGCAGATCCTTGATGTTGGAGATCTTCTGGTTCGCGATCAGGATGTACGGGTCTTCGAAGACCGCCTCCTGACGCTCCGGGTCGGTGACGAAGTAGGGGTTGATGTAGCCCTTGTCGAAGCGCATGCCCTCGGTGAGCTCGAGCTCGGTGCCGAAGGTCTGGGACTCCTCGACGGTGACCACGCCCTCCTTGCCGACCTTGTCGATCGCCTCGGCGATCAGCTCGCCGATCTCGGTGTCAGCGGCCGAGATCGAGGCGGTCGCGGCGATCTGCTCCTTGGACTCGACCTCCTTGGCGCTGTCCAGCAGCTCGGCGGTGATCGCGGCGACGGCCTTCTCGATGCCGCGCTTGAGCGCGATCGGGTCGGCACCGGCGGCGACGTTGCGCAGGCCCTCGCGCACGAGCGCCTGGGCGAGCACGGTCGCGGTGGTGGTTCCATCCCCTGCGACATCGTCGGTCTTCTTCGCGACCTCCTTGACGAGCTCGGCCCCGATCTTCTCGAAGGGGTCCTCCAGCTCGATCTCCTTGGCGATCGAGACGCCGTCGTTCGTGATGGTGGGGGCACCCCACTTCTTCTCGAGTACGACGTTGCGGCCGCGCGGGCCAAGGGTCACCTTGACGGCGTCGGCGAGGATGTTGAGGCCACGCTCGAGGCCGCGGCGGGCCTCCTCATCGAAAGCGATGATCTTTGCCATGAGTTTTGTCGTCCCTCCTGGACGTAGACGTTCGGTTTAGCACTCAGCGAGTAAGAGTGCTAAAAGCATTCTGGCACTCGACGGGGTCGAGTGCAAGCTGCGCGCGAGCGGCCGCCTAGTCCTCGTCGTCCGGGTCGGGCAGCACAGTCGAACGATCCAAGCCGATCACGATCGTGAGCTGTTTGACCTCGGGGTCATCGGCGGTGACGTAGTAATCGTCCTGCACGAGATGCGCCCCGCCGATCACGCGGGCAAGACCCCGGGCGGCGGGCTCGTCGGCATCCGTGGCGTAATAGATCGTCGTCGTGGTGAAGCCCGTCGTGCCGCTCGGGCCGGCGAAGACATCCGCACCGCTCCACCCGGCATTGACGACCTGGTCGCGGAAGCGCGCGTCCAGCCCGGTGTCAGGGGTGCCGTTGAGGATCAGCACCGTGTACGCGGTGTCGATGATGCCGGGATCCTCGATCTCGGGCTCGACGGTCGGGATCGCCTCGGGGAAGGGATTGATCCGCTTCGTGTAGACGAGCGCGCCGAAGACGCCGGCCGTGACGAGGATCGCGGTGGCAGCCAGGGCCCACATCAGAGCGACCCATCCGTTCATCCGCGGGCGCTCGGCGCGGTGCGCGCCGACGCGGCCTGTGTGGCGCGGAAGGTCATCGAATCGATCGCGAGAGTGCTTGGACACCCCTCGATGTTACAAGCCTCAGCCCGAAACTCTCTGTGCGCGCTCCGCGAGGTGTGCGTCCCGGATGCGCCGCAGTCGTCCCACCAGGATCGGGTCGTGCGCGAGGGCGTCTTCGGTGTCGATGAGCCGGTCCAGGCGCAGGTAGTAGGCCACGGCGCTGCGCCCGAATCGCGCCCGGATCGCCTCGTCCTTGGCTCCAGAGTGCCGAGGCCATGCCTCCTCGAAGGCGAGGACGGCCGAATCGGCGTCGCTGAGCGGTGCGGGCATGCCCCCACTCTAGGCAGAGCCGCGGACATCAGCGCGACAGTGCCGTCGCCAGGGGGGAGAATGGAGAGCAGGACTCAGGAGGAGACATGGCATACGAGGTCGACAAGAGCGAAGAGCAGTGGCGCACCGAACTCGGTGCCCAGGCCTACGCGGTGCTGCGCGAGGCGGCAACCGAGCGGCCCTGGACGGGCGAGCTGCTCGACGAGGATCGCGCGGGCCTGTACGCCTGCGGCGCGTGCGGGGCGGAGCTGTTCCGCAGCGGCACGAAGTTCGACTCCGGATGCGGCTGGCCGAGCTTCTACGAGTCGGTCCGGCCCGAAGCCGTGGAGCTCATCGAAGACACCTCGCTCGGGATGAGCCGCACCGAAGTGCGCTGCGCCGCCTGCGGCTCGCACCTCGGGCACGTCTTCCCGGACGGCTTCGGCACGCCCACGGGCGACCGCTACTGCATGAACTCGATCGCGCTCGACTTCCGGCCCGAGGGATGAGCGCGCTCGAAGCGGCGCGCACCCGGCAGTCCTGGTCGAAGGTCGACGACGAGGCTCCCACCCGCGAGGAGTTGATCCCGCTGATCGCTGCGGCAGGGCGTGTGGCGGATCATTCCTCGCTGCGGCCCTGGCGGCTGATCGAGTTGCGCGGCAAGGACCGCATCCGGCTCGGTCGCGCGATCGCCAAAGCGCAGGACGACAAGGATCCCTCCGAAAAACCGCTGCGGGCACCGCTGCTGATCGCGATCGTCGTGAGCCACCGCAAGAGCGCCAAGGTGCCCGCCTGGGAACAGGAGGCGGTGGCATCCGGTGTCGCTCATATGCTGAGCCTGCTGCTGGATGAAGCGGGCTGGGGCGTCATCTGGCGCACCGGCGGCTATACCCGGTCGAAGCCTGTCGCCAAGGCGCACGGCCTGAAGAAGAACGAGGCGCTGCTGGGCTGGCTGTACGTGGGGCGCAAGCCCGCGCAGAAGCCGCCGGGACGCCGGGCGGGCGTCGACGTGGGTGCGGTGCTGTCCCGGATGCCGCGCGGGCGGAGATGACCGCAGCAGACCCCGTCAGGTCAGGGATCAGGGCTCTTCGGCCGGGAGCGAGAAGACAGCTGCCTTCGATGTCTTGGTGAGGGTTGTGTAGCCGGGCTTCTTGCCCGTGACCTTCACCGTGATCGTCGCCCCGTGCAGATCCGGCGACAGCACGAGCACGGGATCCGTGGCATCCGGCACGGCGATGCCGCCCGCGAACCACTGATAGCTCAGAGTCGCGCCCGCCGTCCATTTTCCGGGGACGGCCGTCAGGGTGATCTCGTCCATCCCCGTCTCCGCCGAGATCACCGGCGTCGCCGCGGTGAAGGTGGAGTACTTCGCGACCTTCGCGGTGGTCTTCGAAGTCCTCGTGACGGTGGAGTATCCGGCCTTCTTGCCGGTGACCTTCACCGTGATGCGCTTGCCGATGTACGACTTCGTCGGCGTGAAGGTCGCTGAGGTCGCGCCGCTGATCTTCTTTCCGTTCGCGTACCACTGGTAGGTCAGGGTCGTACCCGCCGTCCACGTCCCGGGCTTCGCGGTCAGGGTGATGCCCGCCTTGGCCGTGCCGCTGGTCTTGGGGGTCGCGGTCTTCAACTTAGAGTATTTGGCAACCTTCGCGGTGGCCGACGAGGTCTTCGTCTCGGTGTTGTATCCGGACTTCTTGCCGGTGACCTTGACGGTGATCTTCTTGCCGATCTGAGCTTTGCCGGGCTTGTAGGTCGCCTTCGTGGCACCGCTGATCTTCTTGCCGTTCGCGTACCACTGGTAGCTGAGCGTTGCACCCTCGGTCCAGGTCCCAGGGTCGGCGGTGAGAGTGAGCCCGGCTTTGGCTTTGCCGCTGACCGTGGGGATCGCCAGTGCCAGGATGTCCTTCTTGTAGCCGGCGAAGACCTGCGTGTAGTAGGGGTAGCCGAGCGAGTCGCAGGCCACCCCGATCCCGATGTGCGTGAACTCGGTGCGCTCGATGTTCTGCCGGTGGCCGGTCGAGTTGATCCAGGCGGGGGTGACGGTGACCACCTGATAGCCGGCCGCGACGTTCTCGCCCCACCGCTGCCAGCCCACCGGAAGCTGGGTCTTCACCTTGGGGTTGTGGCTCATCTTCTTGGCCGCAGCCTGCTTCACCGACCAGTTCTGCGCGAGCTTGTCCACGCGCGGGTTCGTCTGGAGGGGGGCCTTTCCCTGTGACACACGGTGCGCATTGGTGGCGTCGAGGATGGTCGTGCGTGCCTCGTCCAGGGTCATCCCGGCGCACAGCGGCGCGTCCCCCGAAGCCGGGACGCGCGTGTGCGCGGGGGCTGCGGTCGGGCTGATGAGGGTGAGCACCAGGGCGAGCGCGAGGCTGCCGCCCACAAGATTTCGGCGACGATCGATGTAGGTCATCTGCGCCCCCCGGCGTCGATCATTCAACCACGAATGTGTGCAGTATGTCCCACATCACGGTCGAGCACAAGCCCGATTTGGGCAAGGCCGAGCGCCCTGGGGTGAAAGGTCAGACGGAGCCGACTGCGGGACTCGAACCCGCGACATCCTGTTTACAAGACAGGTGCTCTACCAGCTGAGCTAAGTCGGCGAACGCACCCCAGTGTATCGGGGACGCGCGGAACTCCACCGCTCAGCCGTCGGTGCTGGTAGCGCTCGGTGAGGGCGTCGGCGTGGGTGTCGGCGTCCCCTTGGCGTAGTAGGCATCGCTGGCCACCGACAGCACGAACTGCGAGAACTCCGCGGGATTGTCGAGGGCACCGACGTAGGGCTGGCCGTTGACGACGATCATGGTCGCGCCGGCGAGCGCGAGCTTCTCGGAGCCGGGCAGAGGCCCCTCCAGAGCGCGCGCGGTCGCCTCCTTCGCCCAGACCACGAAATGCTGCTCTTCGATGCAGGCGCGCACGTCCTTGGGCTTGGTGGCACCGACCGCGATCGCGAGCTCGGCCAGCTCGACATCGCTCAGTCCGTCGGAGTCCACCTCGGGCTGGTTCAAGAGCAGATCGTTCGCGAAGGCGTAGAAGCGCTCCGGCGAGTGCGAGGCGACGCAGGCGGATGCCGCAGCAGCCCGCAGCGAGTATCGCGTGCCGTTCGAGCTCGCCGCCAGCAGAACGACCGGGTGATAGGTCACCGTGACCGCGCCGTCGGCGATCCAGCCTGCGAGCTGCCGGGCGTTCGCGCGCTGGAACTCTCCGGAACCCGGCGAAAGGTAATCGACGTAGATGTGGATGTCAACGACGCTCTTGACCGGCTCGGGGGCAGGCTCGGGCTCGACCTCTTCGCCTTCGCCGGTTTCGAGGGCGGTCGCCGCGGGCTCGGGTTCGACCTCCACGAGCGACACGACATCCTCGGGCTCGAGCCCGACCACCGAGAGCACTTTCATCCCGTCGGCGTCCAGGCCCGTGGGATAGCGCACGGGCTGCTCGGCGACGTCGCCGATCGCACGGTAGACGCCGAAAGCAACCGCAGCGCTGACCAGAATCACGACGGTCGAGATGACAGAGACGCGGATTGTCCGCTCGCGCGCCTGCTGGGCCTGCACCTGCAGAGCCTTCTCGCGCACCACCGCTCGCCTGCTCGGTGCCTCGGCACCTTCGGGCAACTGCTCGCTCGACATCGTTCCTCTTGTCCGTCTGTGGGGGGTCCGGCCCCGCCGATCGCAGGGAGGCGATCCGAAGCACGATGCTAACAACGCAGCCTGAGAAATACCCTGGCGCACGCCTGTGTGAGACACTGGTGAGGACCCAATGGCGGGTCACGGCGGGTCGCACCGCCGCTTCCATCACAACGGATCGTCCGGCACGTACCTGCCGGTGAAGGAGAAATCATGGCAACTGTCACGTTCGATCAAGCGACCCGGCTGTATCCCGGCGGATCCCGCCCCGCAGTCGACAAACTCGATCTCGAGGTCGCGGACGGCGAGTTCCTGGTCCTGGTCGGCCCCTCCGGCTGCGGCAAGTCCACCTCGCTGCGCATGCTCGCGGGCCTCGAAGAAGTCGACGAGGGACGCGTCTTCATCGGCGAGCGGGATGTCACCGACGTCGCCCCCAAGGATCGCGACATCGCGATGGTGTTCCAGAACTACGCGCTCTACCCGCATATGACGGTGGCCGAGAACATGGGCTTCGCCCTGAAGATCGCCGGCGTCGGCAAGGAGGAGCGTGCGACGCGCGTGCTCGAGGCAGCCCGGCTGCTGGACCTCGAGGAGTACCTCGACCGCAAGCCCAAGGCGCTCTCGGGCGGTCAGCGCCAGCGCGTGGCGATGGGCCGGGCGATCGTGCGCAGCCCGCAGGTGTTCCTGATGGACGAGCCGCTGTCGAACCTGGACGCCAAGCTGCGCGTGCAGACCCGCACCCAGATCGCTTCGCTGCAGCGGCGCCTGGGCGTCACGACGGTGTACGTGACCCACGACCAGACCGAGGCGCTCACCATGGGCGACCGGATCGCGGTGCTCAAGGACGGCATCCTGCAGCAGGTCGGATCCCCGCGCGACCTGTACGAGAACCCGGTCAACGCCTTTGTGGCAGGCTTCATCGGCAGCCCCGCGATGAATCTCTTCCCGCTGGACCTTGCCCAGGGCGGCATCACGTTCGGAACGAAGCTCGTGCCGATCGAGACCGCCGCGCTCGGCAAGGCGCACGGCAACGAGGTCACCATCGGCATCCGTCCCGAGGACATCATCGTCGCCCCCGAGGACGGGAAGGGACTGAAGGTCTCGGTCGATCTCGTCGAAGAACTCGGTGCCGACGGCTACCTGTACGGACACGCTGAGATCGGCGGCAAGCACACCGACATCGTCGCGCGCGTCGACGGTCGCAACCACCCCAACGCGGGCGACACGATCACGCTCGCACCGAAGCCGGGTCACGTGCACCTCTTCGACATCGAGTCCGGCGAACGCCTGAACAGCGCGCCGATCGTCGCGGCGTAGCGGTGCCTTCCGTGCGGCGCGGGAGGATCCCGCTCGCGCCGCACGGAGATCGGTTGGCGCAGACGCGGCTCAGACGAGCATCGTCACCGGATGCTCGATGAAGCCACGGAAGGCGTTCAGCCAGCGCGCGGCGAGCGCCCCGTCCACGACCCGGTGATCGGCGGTCAGCGTGACCGACATCACCGTGGCGGCCGTGAGCGCTCCGTCCTCGTCCACCATGGCACGTCGCTCGGCGGCTCCGACCGCGAGGATGCCGGAATGCGGCGGATTGATGATCGCGGTGAAGGACCGCGTGCCGAACATCCCGAGGTTCGACACCGCGAAGGATCCCCCGCCGAGCTCGTCCTGACGCAGCCGACCCTCGCGCGCCCGCTGGGCGATGTCGCGCACTGCGGTACTCAGCTCGGTCACGCGCAGGCGGTCGACACCGCGCACGACAGGGGTGACCAATCCTCCGTCGAGGGCGACGGCCACGCCCACATCCGCCCGGCCGAACCGGCGGATCGCATTCTCCGTCCAGATCGCGTTCGCCTCGGGCACCGCCGCGAGCGCGGCACCGACGGCTATGAGCACGAGGTCGCCCAGAGAGACGGGATCCGCCTCGCGCGCCGCCTGCGCCTCGTTGATCTGCGTGCGCAACGCGATCAGCGCGTCGACCCGGCACTCGGCGTTGACCGTGAACTGGGGGATCGTCGTCACGCTCTCAGTAAGGCGCCGGGCGATCGCCCGGCGCATGGGCGTGAGCGGGATGTCCTCGAAGGGGGCGTCGCCGTCGAGGGATGCCGCAGTGGCGACCGCGCGCTCCTTCGCCTCCGCGGGGAGCGCATCGAGGTCGCGTCGCACGATCCGGCCGTTCGGGCCGGTGCCCCGCACCGTGCCGAGGTCGAGGCCGCGCTCGCGCGCGAGCTTGCGCACGATGGGCGTGGCGAAGATCCGGGCCGAATGGCCGTCCTGCTCGGCAGAGGAAGAGGCCCCCTCGGAGGTCGCGGACGCCGCGCGATCCGGCCCGACCGACGCGGGAGCACTCCCTTCGGGAGCGCTCTGCCCGGCGAGTTCGTCCGCCCCGGCGGGCGGCGTTGGCGCGGCAATGCTCGCCGCATCCTCCCCTGGCTCGGCAATGACCGCGATAGGGGCACCGACCGAGATCTGCGTCCCCTCAGCAGCGAGGATCTGCGCGATCGTACCGGCCGCTTCGGCCTCGACCTCGAAGACGGCTTTCTCGGTCTCGATCTCGACGAGCGGCTGCCCGGCGGTCACCTCGTCGCCGACGGCGACGAGCCAGCGCTGCACCGCCGCCTCTGCGGCACCGGCCATGGCCGAGGGCATCGTGACGGTGACGCTCACCTCGCGCCTCCCATCGCGGCGCGCACGCGCTCAAGCCCGGCGACGACCTCTTCGGTCCCGGCGATCGCGGCCCGCTCCAGCACCTTCGAGATGCTCGGGCTCGCCTCACCGCCGGTCACGCGCTCGATCGGCTGGTCGAGCCAGTCGAAGAAGCGCCGCTGCAGTTCATCGGCGAGCCACCCGCCGTAGCCGGTGCCGCGCGCGCCCTGCTCGACGATGAGCACCGCATTGGTCTTGCGGATGCTCTCGCCGATGGTGTCCCAGTCGATCGAGGCGCGATCGAGCCAGCGGAGGTCAATGAGTTCGGCATCGATACCGGTCTGTCCGATGGCCTCCAGGCAATGGCTCACCATGGAGAGGTAGCTAATCACCGTGACCTCTGATCCCGTCCGCCGCACGGCGGCGTTCCCTGGCGGGATCACATAGTCGAGGTCGCCCTCAGGCACCTGCTGAGTCGTACCGTACAGATCGATGTGCTCGATCACGAGTACCGGATCTTCGAGGGCGAGCGCCGCGTTCATCAGGCCGATGTAGTCGGCAGCGGTAGAGGGAGCGACGATGCGCCATCCCGCGCTCGTGGCGAAGATCCCGGCCGGATCCATGAGGTGCTGTGAGCCGTATCCCGAGCCCATGGCCACCTTTGTGCGCAGCACGAGCGGCATCGGGTTAACTCCGCCGAACATGTGGCGCGCCTTGGCGATCTGGTTGAAGACCTGGTCGGCGGCGACCCACATGAAATCGGGGTACATGAACTCCACCACGGGACGGAAGCGGCCGTCCAGAGCGAGACCTCCGGCGAGCCCCGCGAAGGCGTTCTCGCTGATCGGCGTCCCGAGCACGCGATCGGGGTGCGCCGCGGCGAGCCCCTTGGTCGCGCCGTTGGTTCCCCCGGCGAGGCGGTGGATGTCCTCGCCCATGATCACGATGCGCGGATCCTCGGCCATGCGCCTGCCCATCACCGCCGCGACCCAGTCGACGAAGCGACCCTCTTCGGTGCCGCCATCATGGGCGAGTGGTTCGAGCACCCTGGCGGTGCCCAGCTCGCTGGCATCCCCGCGGACGCCGACATCCACGAAAGAGGGATCGGGCCAGCGGGCGGGGACGATCCTTCGCTTCTTCTCCTCCCCCGCATCCGGGTCGTTCTCGACGAACTCGGCAGCGGCCTCGTCGAAGGCGGCCTGCGCCTGTGCACGCATCGAGGCGGCACCGGCCTTGTCGAGGTTGCCACGGGTGTGCAGCTCGCGCTCCAATCGCGCGATCGGGTCGCGCTCGCGCCAGGCCGACTCCTCCTTCTTCGTGCGGTAGCCGAAGGCACTGCCGGGGAAGGGTCCGTTCTGGTGGAAGTAGCGGTAGACCTCCGCCTCGATCACCGCCGGCCCCTGGCCGGAACGCGCGAGCTCCAGCGCCTCGGTGGTCGCCAGGTGCACGGCGAGCGGATCCATGCCGTCGACCCGCCAGGCGGGCACGGCGAAGCCGCTGCCGCGCACCGACAGCCGCGCATCCCGGGTGACCTCATCGATGTGCGTGGCCACGGCGTAGAGGTTGTTCTCGATGAAGAACACCAGCGGCAGGTTCCAGGCGGCGGCGAGGTTCAGGGTCTCGAGCACCGAGCCGATGCTGCTGGATCCGTCGCCGAAGTAGGTGATGGTGGCATCCGTGGTGCCGGCGTGCCTCTGCGCCCAGGCGTTGCCCGCGGCTCCCGGAACGCCGCCGCCGACGATCGCATTCGTGCCGAGGGCACCTGCTTCGAGCCATTGCAGATGCATCGATCCGCCGCGGCCGCGGCTGAACCCGGCGTCCAGACCCAGGATCTCGGCAAGCGTGCGTCGCAGGACCTCTCGCACCTCGTCGGTGACCAGGTGCGCGGGATCGAGCACCCCGCCGGTGACGTAGCCGATAGCCTTCGCGAGAAACTGGTGGTGTCCGCGGTGGGATCCGTTGATCCCGTCCCTCGGGCGCAGGCCCGCGATGGAGCCGACCGCTCCCCCCTCCTGACCGATGCTGGAGTGCGCGGGGCCGTGCACGAGCCCCTCGGCGGCAAGGCCCAGGAGCCCCTCCTCGAAGGCGCGGATCAGATGCATCTGCCCCAGCATCGACAGCAGCAGCACGGGATCTGCCGCCGCCCAGTCCTCCGGCGTCGTGCGCAGCTGCACCCACGGTGCCATCGGGTCAAGGCGCTCGTGCTCGGGCATGGCCGCTCTCCTCTTCGAGTCGGGATCGTTCGCCATGCTATGCCATGATTGCATCCAATATCAAGACAATACGATCAGAATACTCGTGACATCGTCGATATTTCCCCGTAATGTATCCAACGAGCGATATCTTTTCACCAGCCGCACACGAGGAGCACTCAGCACATGGCCCTGCCGGGACTGCGGGGAACGGACCACATCGGCTTCACCGTTCCCGACCTCGATCAAGCCGACGACTTTTTCGTGAACGTGATCGGCTGCGAACGCGTGTACTCGCTCGGCCCCTTCCGGGCCGACGACGACTGGATGCAGATTCACCTCGGCGTGCACCCGCGAACGGTCATGCGCAGGCTCGTCTTCTACCGCTGCGCCTTCGGCACCAACTTCGAGATCTTCGAGTACGAATCGGCAGACGGTCAGCAGCGACAGCCGCGCAACAGCGACCTCGGCGGGCATCACCTCTCGTTCTACGTCGACGACCTCGACGCCGCCATCGAGTACCTGCGCGGCCACGGCGTGCGCATCATGGGCGAGCCGACCGCGAGCGGCAATGCGAGTGAGGGACAGCGCTGGGTATACTTCCTTACTCCGTGGGGCATGCAGCTGGAGCTGGTGAGCTTTCCCGGCGGCAAGGCATACGAGCCAGATGCGCCTGTGCGCCTCTGGCATCCGGCACGACCCGCGGAGTAACCCATGAGCACCCCTGCTGCCACACGCGACGGCACCGCCAGCGCACGCGTCGCCGAGAGCCTGCGCACCGCGATCCTGCGCGGTGAACTGACGCCCGGCACCCGCATCCGGCAGGAGGATCTGGCCTCCCGGCTCGGTGCCAGTCGCATCCCGGTGCGCGAGGCGCTGCGCGCCCTCGAGGTGGAGGGCCTGGTCACGATGGTCGCCAACACCGGCGCCTGGGTCGCGCACCTCAGTCTGGCCGAATGCGACGAGACCTATCGCATCCGCGAGCGCATCGAGCCGCTGCTGCTGGGCTATGCCCTCCCCGGGCACGACGAGGACACCCTCGACCGGCTGCAGCGCCTGACCGAGCGGATGGAGGGGAACGACGATGTCGAGGAGTTCCTGCACCTGGACCGCGAGTTCCACCTGCTCACCTATGCGCCCGCCCGAACCGCGCTGCTGGGCGACCTCGTGCACCGACTGTGGAATACGACCCAGCACTACCGCCGCGCCTACACTCTGCTGCTGGACGGTCACCGCCAGCGCATCGTGCACGACGAGCACCACATGATCGTCACCGCCCTGCGCGATGGCGACGC
Source organism: uncultured Microbacterium sp. (assembly GCA_964533745.1). GTDB lineage: Bacteria > Actinomycetota > Actinomycetes > Actinomycetales > Microbacteriaceae > Microbacterium. The sequence continues at coordinate 62,699 of CAZHML010000004.1, read as the reverse complement.
CGAAGACGCCGGGCGGATCCTGGAAGGCCATATCCGGCGCACCCGGCTGCAGCTCGGCCGGCACCCCGAGGTCTTCAAGGGCTCCTGAGGCTCAGGCCAGCGCCGCGGTCAGCAGCGGAAGGTTCCCCGGCCCCGGCTCCAGGTCGCCCGCCTCGATGCGGTGCGCGACGGCGGTGACCGCCTCGTTCACCGGAACCGGGATGCCGCACTCCGCGGCCCGCAGCACGACGTGGCCGCCGAGGTCCTCGGCCTCGCTACGGCGGCCCTTCCGCCAGTCCTGCAGCACGGTCGTGGTGGCACCGGGGACGACGAACTGCGTGAACAGCTTGTCGGTCATCACGTCCACAACCGCCTCGCGATCGGCGATCTCCGCGGCGGTCAGCCCGAAAATGGGGAGCACCTCGTAGCCCAGGGCCGCGCCCACGCGCAGCGACTCCCGGCCCGCGGCGATCATCACGTCTCGGAATCCCGGCGCGTGCAGCGCGTCGAGCATCGGCAGGCCCAGGATGGCCGAGGTCACCAGCAGCGTGGTGTTGCTGACGAGTTTCATCCACTTCGCCGATTCGATGTCGTCGAAGACCTCCACCGTGCCTGCGGTGCGCAGAAGCGCCGCGACCTCCTCCTCGCGTCCGGCTGGGCCTTCCGGCAACGCGCCCACCGCAAACCAGGAGCGTGACACCGGAGTGTGCCGGTGGATGAGGCCGGGATCGTCCATCGTGGCCGAGCACTCGATGACGCACCCCAGGGTGCGGTGCGCGCCGACGACGTCCGCGATCGTGCGCGTGGTCATGCCGTTCTGCACGCCGACCAGAAGCCCGTCCGGGGCCAGTCGCGGCTCCAGCAGCTGTGCCGCCCAGCGCGTGTCGTAGGCCTTCACGAGCATCAGCACGATATCGAAGGTCTCGCGCAGCTCGGCGACCTCGCACAGGTGCCGGACGTCCGGGTGCACGAGGATCTCCTCTTCGGGGGTGATCACCCGTAGGCCCTCGGCGCGCATCCGCTCGACGTGCGCGGGCCACTGCTCGATCACCGTGAGGTCGTGACCGGCGCGGATCAGATCCGCCGATATCGATCCGCCGTTCGCGCCGGCGCCGATGACAGCGATCCGGGATGCGCCCATGACCTTCCCCTCTCCTGCGAAGCTCGCGAAAAGTACAGTGAAAATGTACATCAGCGACAGAATCACCCAAGATAGCGCGGCTTTCCTCGCCTATGTACACTATAGCTAAACACTGGAAGGCGGGAAGATGATCCTCCACGTTGCGACGTTCCGCTGGAACGACGATGTCACCGAACAGCAGGTGCAGACGCTGACCGAGGCTCTGCATCTGATGGCCTCGAGAATCGAGTCCCTCCGCTCCTACACGGCGGGGCCGAACCTCCATCTCCGGCCCGGTGGCACCGACTACGCCGTCGCCGCGATCACCGACGACGCCGCGGGCCTGGACGCCTATCTCGACCACCCCGAGCACCAAGCCGTCTACGCGCAGCACCTCGGCGACATGATCGCCGAGCGCAGCGCCGCCCAACTGCAGATCAGCGCGGGAAGCCTCGCATGACCACCATGCGCGCGGGCGTGCTCCACGACGTGGGCGATCTGCGGATCGACGAGGTCGCGGTGCCCGAGCCCGGCCCGGGCGAGGTGCTCATTCGGGTCGCGGTGTGCGGGGTGTGCGGAAGCGACGCCACCGAGTTCGGCCGCGGTCTCGTGCTCGCCCAGCCGCCGGTCGTGCTCGGCCACGAGTTCGCCGGCACCGTCGCCGCGGTCGGCGCGGGCGTGGACCTCCCTCTCGGGGCATCCGTCGTGTGCGGTGCGGGCGTCGCCTGCGGCGACTGCAAACCCTGCCGCCTCGGGCGCACGAACCTCTGCCGCAGCTATACGACGATCGGCTTCCACCACAACGGTGGCCTCGCCGGCTACGTCATCGCCCCGGCGGGGATTGTCTACGACGCCAGCGGCTCGGGTCTCAGCCTCGACACCCTCGGTCTTGCCCAGCCCATGGCCATCGCCGTGCACGCCGTGCGGCGCAGCGGCCTGACCGCGGGGCAGGATGCCGTCATCGTCGGCGTCGGCGGAATCGGTGCCTTCATCACGATCGCCGCCGTCGCCACCGGTGCGCGCGTACTCGTCGTCGACCTCAACGCAGAGCGACTGGAGCTGGCTCGCCGCCTAGGGGCTGCCGACACGCTGCGCCCGGGCGAGATGTCACTGGCCGAGAAGCTTGCGGCATCCGGATTCGACGTCGACGTCTTCTTCGAGGTCAGCGGGTCGGCCCCGGGGCTGGCCTCGGTGCTGGAGGCCGCGCAGCCGGGAGCGACGATCGTGCCGGTGGGCATCCAGCGCGGCGAGCCTGCGCTGCCGCTGGGCTCCTGGACGCTGCGCGAGTATCTGATCGTCGGAACGGTGGCTCATGTCTACGCCACCGATGTCGTGGACGCCGTGGCGCTGCTGCAGAGCAGGCCGGACTGGAGCGACATCGCCCCCGATGTGCTGCCGCTGGACGATCTGGTCGACGGCGCCCTCCAGCCGCTGCTGGCCGGTCAGGCCGCACAGGTCAAGGCCCTCATCGACCCCTGGGCGACAGCGCCCAGGGCAGCCGTGCACGCGCGGCGCTGATCCTCTCGGGCTGTTCGTCAGGGATGAACGACGGGATACGAGATTCGGCGCACTTTCGCTAAATCCGGCGAATCTCGCGTCCAGCTCGCGGGATCCCGTCCAGTCAGACACACAGACCTAGACTTTTATGTTTAGTTTTGCTAAACATAGGGCAGTGAGAGATACCGGCCCCAGCCCTCACGGGATCGGGTATCCGGCCCCACGGACACGCTGTTCCGCATTACCGCGAATCAAGGAGGATGAGCACCTATGACCGACACTCCGGCACCGAAAGCCGGCCAGCCGATCGTGTTCCGCAATGGAATCGTGCTGACCATGGATGACAAGCACACCGTTCTTCCCCGGGGAGACGTGCTCGTCGTCGACGGGAAGATCGCCGAGGTCGGAGTCGACCTGGCCGTCCCCGACAACACGTTCGAGATCGACGCCGCAGGCGGGATCGTCATGCCCGGGATGGTGGACACCCATCGTCACATGTGGCAGACCGCGATGCGCGCCTATGGCTCGGACTGGACGCTGACCCAGTACTTCGTCTGGTACTACCTGCAGCACGGCATGAAGTTCCGCCCCGAGGACATCGCGGCCGGAAACCTCATCTCGGCACTGGATGCGGTCGAGTCGGGGGTGACCACCAGCGTGGACTGGTCGCATGGCCTGCGCACCGTCGAGCATGGCGAGGCGGCCTTCGAGGCGCTCGTCTCCTCACCCGGCCGCTTCGTCTTCGCCTACGGCAACATCCACCAGTCGCCATGGGAGTGGGCTAATGACCCCGCCGTCCAGGCACTGCTGACCCGCTCGCGCGACGACGCGCGCATGTTCGGGACGCAGGTGGCGTTCGACGTGCCCAACCAGGACGAGAACTTCCCCGAACTCGGGGCCTACCGCGCCGCCAAGGAACTCGGCCTGCCGGTGACCACCCACGCGGGTGTCTGGGGCGCGACCAACGACTGGGGCATCCGCAACGCCTACGAGGCCGGCGTCATGGGCGAGGGCTACACCTACGTGCATGCAGCGAGCCTTTCCGACGAGTCCTACCAGAAGATCGCGGCCACGGGCGGGAACGTCTCGCTCTCGACGGAGTCCGAGGACACCTGCGGTCAGGGCTACCCGCCGGTGCATCATCTGCGCCGGCACGGGATCCCCGTCTCGCTGTCTGTGGACACCAGCGTCTGGTTCAGCGCCGACATGTTCGCGGCCATGCGCGCCACCGTCGGTGCCGACCGCGCGATGGAGCACTACGACGCGCACCGCTGCGACCCGCCCGAGACCATCACGCACGTGAAGCTGCGCGTGCAGGACGTCGTCACGATGGCCACCCGCGGCGGGGCCAAGGCGCTCGGCAAGGACCACCTGATCGGCTCGCTCGAGAAGGGCAAGCTCGGCGATGTCGTGCTGCTCAAGAACGAGGACTCGCCGACCTGGGCACCGCTGATCAACCCCTACGGCCAGGTGGTCTACCAGGCACAGCGCGGCGACGTGCACACGGTGCTCGTGGGCGGCGCGGTCGTCAAGTCCGGCGGCAAGCTGGTCGCCGGTGACCTCGCCGGCGTGCGGGCAAAGCTCGACAGCACGGTGTCCTATCTGGAGACCGAGGTCGGTGATGACTGGATCGCCGGGCAGAACCCGGAGATCCCGGAGACCGAGATCCTGAGCAACCCCTACCAGTACCAGAAGAAGGGCGAGTAAGCCGGGACACGAGAGGGGGGCCTGCGCATCGCGCAGGCCCCCCCTCTCGTGCACTCAGCGTCTCAGATGTCGGGACCAGGCGTCGATGCCCACCGCGAGCAGCAGGATCGCGCCGAGCGTGATCTGCTGGAACAGTGCATCGATGCCGAGCAGGTTGAATCCGTTGCCGATCAGCGCGATGAACAGCACACCCACGACCGTGCGCCACACCGCTCCCTCACCGCCCATGATCGACGTGCCGCCGACCACGATGCCCGCGAGCACCGTGAAGGTCAGCGCCGTTCCGGGGCTCGCCTGAGCGCTGAGAACCCGCGAGGTGTCGATGACGCCGCCCAGAGCGGCCGCCGTCCCTGACACGGTGAAGGCGAGGATCCGGATGGCGTTGACCCGGATGCCGGCCAGACGCGCCGCCTCGGCGTTGCCGCCGACGGCGTACATGTAGCGCCCGGCTGTCGTACGGTGCAGCAGCACTCCCACGATGATCACGAAGATCACCATGATCCAGATGGAGCTGCGGATCCCGAAGATGGGCGTGCGCGCGATCGCCGCGAAGTCGAGGCGATCGAAGAGCACCACGAGGTTGCCTCCGGTCACCAGGCTCGCGACGCCGACGACGATGAAAGACATCGCCAGGGTCGCGATCAGCGAGTTGATCTTCAGGATCGTGCTGACGACTCCGTTGACGAAGCCGACGATCACGCCGACGAGAATCCCCGCCGTGGCGCCGGCGACCGGTCCCGAGGAGATCGTCACCGTCCCGGAGATCACCGCGGCCAGCGCATAGGTGGCACCGACCGACAGGTCGATCCCGCCGCTGATCAGCACGAGCGTGCCTGCCGCGGCGATGATCAGCGTCGCCGACTGCTGGTCGAGGATGTTCAGGAGGTTCGCGGAGGTGAAGAAGGGCGGACTCCCGATCGACAGGGCGATGAACAGGACCAGGAACGGGATCAGGATCGCCACCGATCGGAGCGAGGGCAGTCTGCCCCGCCAGCCTCCGCCGAACGCTGCGACCGTGGACTCGCTCTGCGTGCTCATGAGCCTTCACCCGCCTTCGCCTCTCCGGTGCCTGGTTCCGCGAACGCGGCCACCAGGATGTTCTCCTCCGTCATACGCTCTCCTTCCAACTCTGCGACGATGCGGCCCGTCCGCACGACGAGCACGCGGTGCGCAAGACCCAGTACCTCTTCGACATCCGATGAGATCACCACGACCCCGATGCCGCGCGCCGCCTGCTCCACGATGAGGTCGTAGATGGCCCGCCGCGCCCCGATGTCAACGCCTCGGGTCGGTTCGTCGGCGATCAGGATGCGCCGTGCGCGCTGCAGCGCGCGACCGAAGAGCACCTTCTGCTGGTTGCCGCCCGACAACTGCGCGATCAGACGACGATCGTCACCCTGCACGGTGACATCCCCCAGAACTCTGCGCACGTCGCGGCGCTCCAAGCGCCTTCGCACCCAGCTGAGCGTGCTGAACTCGGCGAGATTCGACAGGGTGACGTTCTCCCGCACTGCGCGCTGCATGACCAGGCCCTGCTGTTTGCGCGACTCGGGGATGAGGAACACGCCGGCGCGCATCATCCGTGCCACCGTGGGCCGTGAGATGTCGCGTCCCGCGACCCGGATGGTGCCGGATGCCAATCGCGAGGAGCCGAACACTGCGTGGGCGATCTCGCTGCGTCCCGCCCCCACCAGGCCTGCAAGACCGACGATCTCCCCGGGTCGTACCCGGAAGGAGACGTCCTTGACCCCGGCCGCTGTCAGCCCCTGCACCGTGAGCACATCCTCCCCGACATCTGCGCCACCGGGCTGCTTGTCGGGAAACACCGAGCCCAGCGTGCGCCCCAGCATCCCGAGGATGAGGCTCGACTCGCTCTCTTCGGCCGTCGGTGCCGTGCGCACGAGCTTCCCGTCGCGCAGGATCGTCACGGTGTCGCAGAGATCGAGGATCTCCCCGAGGAAGTGGGAGATCAGCAGCACCGTGCGGCCCGAGGCCGCCAGGGAGCGGATGATCTCGTGCAGTCGCTCGACGTCCTGCGCGGGCAGGGCGGCGGTGGGCTCGTCCATGATGATGAAGGAGGCACCGCTGGCCAGTGCCCGCAGGATCTCGACCTTCTGCTGATCGGCGGTGCGCAGTGTCCCGACGACGGCGTCAGCGCGCAGCTCGAAGCCGGTCTCGGCCACGAGTGCGTCGAAGCGCCTGCGCAGCTCCTTGCGGTCCACGAACCCCGCGCTACGCGGCTCAGTCCCGAGAAAGACGTTCTGTGCCACCGTCAGCGAGGGCACGAGCGCCAGCTCCTGGGCGATCGTGGCGACCCCGTGGGCGAGCGCCTCACGCGGGTTTGCCAGCTCCACCCGTTCGCCGCGGATGAGCAGCTCCCCGGCGTCGGGAGACAGGAGTCCTGAGATGATCTTGCTGAGCGTGGACTTGCCCGCACCGTTCTCGCCGACGAGACCGTGGACAGAGCCCTCCGCGACGGTCAGCGCGATATCGGTGAGGACAGGCGTGCCGCCGAAACTCTTGCCGGCCCCCCGAAGCTCCACATGTGGAGTCGGGGGGCCGACCAGATGAGCCGTGCTCGTCATATGTTTAGCCAGGCCACTCAGCGGTGAACTGGCTGGCGGTGTCCCGCGTGACGATGCCGTTGTTCGGCATGCCCTCGCGCGCGTCGACCCAACCGGAGTCGACGCCTTCGCGCAGCGCCTTGACCATCGCCTGCATCCCCAGGCGACCCTCGGTCGCCGGGGCCTGCATGACGGTGGAGAACCACGTGCCGTTGGCGACGGACTGGATGCCTACGGCGCTGCCGCCGAAGCTCACCAGCAGAACGTCGCCCATGCGGCCTGCGGCCTCCAGTGCCTGGGTGGCGCCCTGGATGCCCTGGTCGGCACCGGCGATCACGTCGAGGTCCGAGTGAGCCTGCAGCATGTCCTGCACGGCGGCAAGCCCGACAGTGGCGGTGAAGTAGGCCTCGCCCTCGGCGACGATCCTGATATCCAGGGCCGACTCGGCGATGGCCGCATCGAAGGACGCGCGCACAGCCAGGTCGAAGGCCGAGACTTTGATGTTGAACAGGTAACCGACGTTGCAGGGGTTGATGTTCTCGCTCTCACAGGCGGCGCGCGCCTGCGAGCCGAGCGCACCGCCGATGGTGGTCGCCGCCGTGGCGACGGTCGCGGTCAGCCCCTCGATCTGGGGCTCAGCGGTGTTCATGTCCGGCCCGAGGATCTGGTTGATGTTGACGACCTTGATGCCCTTGCCGATGGCCTCCTCGACCAGCTCCATCAGCCCCACGCCGAAGATCGGCTGGGTGATGATGCCGTCGTACTTGCCGGAGGTGATGACGTCCTGCAGCTGCGAGTACTGCGCCTGTGCGTCATTGGCTGCGTCGAAAACGGTCAGCTTGATGTTGTTCTCGGCCGCGATCGCCTGCGCTGAGGCGAGCATCGGGGCCAGGAAGCTGTTGGCCACGGCGAATGCCATATAGGCGACCTCATAGGTCTTGTCTCCGGGCGCAGATGATGGGCCGGGGTCGCTCGGTGCCGGATCCGTGCCGCCCGCGCATCCCGAGACGGCAAGGGCCGCCAGGGAGAGCGACGCGATGAGCGTAAGGCCCCGGCGTCGGGTTCGTGGGAAGGTGCTCTTCCGCATGGTTTCTCCTTCGAAGTCCATTGCTTGGGTACACACTGAGCATTCAGTGCTACTACACACTCTGCTGCTGATCGTTCAAAAACTCAAGCCATCGTTACCGTTTTGTTTATCTACACTGGAAGGGTTTCGATAGCATTTTGCTGATTTTCCGGGATTTTCCCGCAATCTGTTCCGCGACAAAGAACACGACGAAGAACGATTCGTTCCGTTTCTATTGACACTGTTGTACAGTCGAAATGAACTTCGGACGCCGCAGAAGCCCTCTGAGGTCGGTGCCGACGACAGAGAAGGAGCAGTGACCATGAGCATCGATGCAGGAAAATGGCTGGATGGCTACCGCCTCGCCTGGGAGACCCGCGATCCGGACGCCGCTGCGGCGCTGTTCACCGAGGATGCGAGCTATCGCGAGCAGCCCTACGCCGAACCCTTCGCCGGGCGCGAGGGCGTGCGGCAGTACTGGGCGACAGTCACCGAGACGCAGGAAGACGTCAAGGTGCGCTACGGAAACCCCGTGGTCAGCGGCGATCACGCCGCTGTCGAGTGGTGGGTGACGATGCGCAACGGCGGCATGGATGTCACGCTCGCCGGCGAGTTCCTGCTCGTCTTCGATGAGAGCGGCCTGGTCAAGACCCTGCGCGAGTACTGGCATTTCTCCGAGGGGCAGCTCGAGCCGCCGGCCGGCTGGGGCGACTAGACGATGTACGCCATCACCGGAGCCGCCGGCCATCTCGGGCGAGCGGCGGCGCAGCACGCCTTGCAGATGCTGGATGATCCCGCAGCGCTGGTCCTCGCGACCCGCACGCCGGACGCCCTCGCCGAGGAGGCCGGCCTATCCCCCGTGCGGCACGCGGACTTCGACGACCCGAAGAGCCTGCGCAGCGCCTTCGATGGTGTGACACGGCTGCTGCTGATCAGCACCGACAGCATCTCGGGTCGCGAGCACCAGCACATCGCGGCGATCGACGCCGCCGTGGCGGCGGGTGTCTCGCACATCGTCTACACCTCGATGATCTCCCCCGGCGTCTCGAACCCGGCCGTGATCGCCGAGAGTCACCGGCTCACCGAAGAGCACCTGCGCTCCAGCGGCATCGGCTGGACGATCCTGCGCTGCGGTCTGTACTCGGACTTCCAGGTGTTCGAGGCGGCAGACGCGCTCGCCTCGGGCGAACTGGTGCACAACCGGGGCGAGGGGCGCTGCTCGTACATCTCACGGGATGACTGCGCTGCGGCGGCCGCTGCGGCGCTCATCACGGGCGGCGAGGAGAGCGCTCTGTACGAAGTGACCGGCCCCGAGGCACTGAGCGCTGCCGAGCTGGCCGCACTGTACACGCAGGCCGGAGGCCGAGCTGTCGCCGTGCGCGCCGTCGACGACGAGGAGTTCACCCGCATCCTGTCGGGGGACGACAGCCAGGATGGGCACGTCCAGTACGGCGTCGCTCTTGTCGCCTCGATCGGCCAGGCCACCCGCGAGGGTCACTTCGACAAGGTCACCACGCACTTCCGGGATCTGACGGGACGGGATCCGCAGACCGTCACCGAAATGCTGCGCGCCCACAGCCACCTCCTGCAGGGCAGCTGACTGCCCGTCTGCGATCAACGATGCGACCGCGAACGGCACGTGACGCTATGATGGTTTCGCTCCCCGGGAGGTAGATCATGAAGAACGAGCTCGGCCGGGAGCTTCGCGCCGCCAGAGAGCAGCAGAACCAGAGTCTGCGAGCGGTCGCGACCGCCATCGGGATCTCCCCGAGCCTGCTGTCTCAGGTCGAGACCGGCAAGGTACTGCCTTCCGTGAGCACACTGTTCTCGCTGGTGACCTATCTCGGCGTCTCCATCGACGACCTGCTCGGGAACACGACGCCATCGGTGGCGCCCGCGACGAATGCCGCCGCGCCGAACCCGGTCCAGCGTCGCGAGGACAATCCCCTCATCGAGATGGAGAATGGCGTCATCTGGGAGCGCCTGGCCGCCGTCGGCCCGCACGGCGTCGATCCCCTGGTCGTCACCTACGCCCCCGGAGCCTCCAGCTCGGTCGAGGGCCGCATGATGCGGCACTCCGGCTTCGAGTACGGCTACCTCATCGAGGGGGAGCTGACGATGCTGCTGGACTTCGACCGTTTCGTGCTCCGGGCCGGAGACTCCTTCAGTTTCGAGTCGATGCGACCGCACCTGTACCGGAACGACACCGACGCCCCGGCCAAGGGGCTGTGGTTCGTGCTCGGGCGCAACGGCGCTGATCTGCCCCTGGACGATGCCGCGGAGGAGACCCGTGGCATCCGCTCGGCCGTCGATGTGCTGGGGACGATCCACGAAGCGTTGCCGGCACCGCGATCGGCACCGCGCGAGAACGGGCCCTGAGCCCGGTTCTCAGGTGATGCGCCACCCGCGGTCGACGTAGAGGTTCGTCGCCGAGACCCCGCGGTTGTTCAGCAGGAATCGCGTCGCGCCCACGACATCGGCCATGGTGGCCAGCGCCCCGCCCGGCGTGCGGGAGTTGTAGGCCTCGAGCACGCTGGCGGGCTTGGACGCCCAGAACGGGCTGTCGCCGATGATGCCAGGATGGATGGCGTTCACCCGGATCGGCGCGAGCTCCAGCGCCAGAGTCGTGACCATGCCCTCCACGCCGCCGTTGATCGTCGACACCGTCGTGGATCCCGGGTAGGGAGCATCCTTGGCCCGTCCGCCGAACAGCACGATCCCGGTCTCGCCGCTGGGCTCCAGACGGTCCAGCAGGGTGTGGATCGTCTCGGTGTAGCCGACGAGTTTCAGGGTGACCAGGCGTCGGGCACGGGCGATGTCGTAGTCGCGCGCGGTGTTGGCGTCGCGTTCGATCGCCGCGAGCACGAGCCCGTGGATCGGTCCGACCCCGGCCAGCTGAGCGGCGATGCCTTCGGGCTCGGAGACGTCCAGGGCGATGCCCTCGGCCGCATCCCCCAGGGAGTCGGCCACCTCGCGCGCCCGCTCGGCGTCCCTGCTCGTCACGATGACGCGGTCGCCTCCCGCGACGATGTCGCGCGCGATCTCCAAGCCGATTCCGGATGAGGAACCGGCAATCAGGTAGGTCTTCTCGGTCATGTCGACTCCTTCTTCGTCTCTTTGGCGGCCGCGTCGCCGCCGGCATTCAGCAGTCCCCGCCGGGTGACCTCGGCGGCGGCACCCCAGTCGAGCCGGGCGAGCTCGTCGTCGGCCAGCGCCCGTTCGAAGACGCGTTGCAGCGCGGGCATCGTCGGGGCGAAGACCCCGCTCTCGGCGGCCACCTCGGCGGCCAGGCGCAGATCCTTGTAGCCGAGCGAGATCGCGAACCCCGGCGGGTCGTAGCCCTGCGCGACGATCATCCGGCCGTATCCGCTGTAGACGACACCGCCGAACAGCGTGCTCGTCATCAGCTCCACGAACTGCTCCGGATCGATGCCCTGCGGTTCGGTGAGGGCAAGGGACTCGCCGATGGCGTGGATGGCGTGGATGATGTTGTAGTTGACGACGACCTTGGCGACGTTGGCCACACGCGGGCGCTCTCCCAGGTTCCAGATGCGCTTGCCCATCGCCTCCAGGATCGGGCGCACCTGCGCGACAGTGTCCTCTGCTCCGGCGGCGAGGATGTTGAGCCCGCCCTCCGCGGCGACAGATGGCCGGCCGAGCACGGGGGCGGCGAGATACCCCACCCCCACGGCCGAGAACCGCGCCTCGAGCACGTCACTCTCTGCGGGGCTCAGCGATGCCATGCCGATGTGGATCCCGCGCGCGCGGGTGACGGCGGCATCCGTGAGCACGGCCTCAGTCGCCGCATCGTCGGCCAGCATCGAGATCGACACCTCTGCCTCCAGCGCCTCCTCGGGCGTGGCACATCCGGTCGCCCCCGCGGCCACGAGCCGTTCTACGGCAGGGGCGCTCCGGTTCCACACTCGGAGGTCATGGCCGGCATCGACGAGCCGCCGCGCCATCGCGGAGCCCATGGTGCCCAGGCCGATGAAGCCGATCTGCCGACTCACGCCTCGCCCCGGCCCCACACGGTGTTCAGGTGCGACTGCGAGTCGCGCTGCAGGTTCAGCGGGCCGTCGATCGTGTAGTAACGACGCCCGGCGACGATCAGCTCCTCGGCGGGGAACTTGGTGATGACCTCGCACCCGTTGGCGGTGACGACGACCTCCTCCTCGATGCGCGCAGCCCCCCAGCCGTCGGCCGATGGCCAATAGGTCTCCAGTGCGAAGACCATGCCCTCCTGCAGCACCTCGGGGTGGTCGAGCGATACGAGCCGCGAGAAGATCGGCTTCTCCCAGATCGACAGGCCCACGCCATGCCCGTACTGCAACGCGAAGGCTGCCTCCTCGTCGGGGAATCCGAACTCCTGGGCGGTGGGCCAGACCTTGACGATGTCGGCCGTGGTAGCCCCCGGCCGCACAAGCGCGATCGCGCGATCCATGTACTCTCGCGCGCGGGTGTAGGCGTCGCGCTGGGCACTGCTGGCAGAGCCTACGGCGAAGGTGCGGTAGTAGCAGGTGCGGTAGCCGTTATAGCTGTGCAGGATGTCGAAGAACGCCGGATCCCCGGGCCGGATGAGGCGGTCGGAGAAGACGTGCGGATGCGGCGAGCAGCGCTCGCCGGAGATCGCGTTCACGCCCTCGACGTATTCGGAGCCAAGGTCGTAGAGGGTCTTGGCGACCACGCCCACGGCTTCGTTCTCCCGGACGCCGGGGCGCAGGAACCGGTACAGCTCCTCGTAGGCGGCATCGACCATCGAGCAGGCCTGGGTGAGCAGGCGGATCTCGTCGCCGGTCTTGATCCGTCGCGCCTCCATGAACACCTGCTGGCCGTCGACGACGTCGATCCCCTGGTCGCGCAGGGCGAACAGGATCGGTAGTTCGATGACGTCCACCCCGAGCGGCTCGCCGGCCACGCCGAACTTCTCCAGTTCGCGCTTGATCTTGCGTGCGACCTCCTGGGCGATGCCGGCATCCGGTGTGAAGGCGCCGCGCAGCGTCGAGATCCCTGCCCGGGCACCGCTCTCCAGGCGCGGCCGGGTGGCACCCTCATGCGGCGCGTTGGGGTCGGCGTCCATCTCGGCCGTGGTGACATCCAGCCACGGGTTGTAGAACGCGTGATGCTTGGCGGCAGAGCCGAAGTCCCAGGAGATCGGGTCGGAGTTTCGGGTGAGCAGGCTGAAGCGGATCAGCTTGTCCATGGCCCAGGTGCCGATGTGGGTCGAGGTCATGTAGCGGATGTTCGAGAAGTCGAAGGCGAGCACAGCGCCCAGGTCCGACCTGTCCAGCTCGGCCTTCAGCCGCGCGAGGCGCTCGGTGCGCAGGCGGTCGAAATCGACGCGCGCCTCCCAGTCGACCGCGTTGGTCCCCGTCGTGCCGGTGCTCTTCATCGCGTCTCCGCATCTCCCGAACTGCTGTTCACTCCAGAACAACCTTCTGTTTAGCAATACTAAACAGTTCTGGGCGCGGAGACAAGACCGTCGACCCCGTATGACGGTGACATTCCGGCCAGAGACCGCAGCCGACGATAGCCCGGTGGGCTATCTCCCGCGCAGCGTCGCCACCTGGTACAGGGCGACGGATGCCGCGATGCCGGCGTTCAGCGACTCGGCCGCCGACGAGATCGGGATCGACACGACCTGGTCGCAGGTCTCGGTGACCAGGCGCGAGAGGCCCTTGCCCTCGGAGCCCACCACGATCACGAGCGGGCGGTCGGCGAGTTCCAGCGCGGGCAGAGCCACATCACCGTCGCCGTCCAGCCCCAGGACGAAGACGCCCTGCTTCTTGAACTCCTTCAGCAGCGTCGTAAGGTTCGCCGCGAGGGCGACCGGGATGCGGGCGGCCGCCCCCGCGCTCGTCTTCCACGCCGCGGAATTCACCCCCGCGGAGCGGCGCTGCGGCAGGATCACGCCGTGCGCGCCGAAGGCGGCGGCCGAGCGGATGATCGCGCCGAGGTTGCGCGGGTCGGTGACCCCGTCCAGCGCCACGAACAGCGGCACCCGGCCCGCGGCGATCGTCTGCTCCAGCAGATCCTGCGGGTGCGCATACTCGTAGGGCGGCACCTTGAGCGCCACGCCCTGGTGCACGCCGTCGAAGCCGGCCATCCGGTCGAGCTCTGGGCGTGTGACCTCCATCACCGGGATCTCGTGATTGCGCGCGATGGCGAGCATCTCTTTGATGCGGTCATCCATCTCCACGCGCTGGGCGATGTAGAACGCGGTCGCCGGGATCCTCGCCCGCAGCGCCTCGAGCACGCTGTTGCGGCCGGTGACGTTCTCGGTGTCGTCGCCCGCCTTCGCCTTGGGTGCGCCCTTGCGCCCGGTCCCTGAGCCTGTCGAAGGGCCGGGCTTCCCCTTGCCGCCCGCGGCCGCGTAGCGTTCCGCTGCGGCCTTGCGCTTGCCGGCCGGATGCCACGCGCGATCCTCGGCCTTCGGCGTGGGGCCTCTGCCCTCCAGCGACTTGCGGCCGTGACCGCCCGTGCCCTTCGTCGGGCCTTTGCCGCCCTTGCTCGCGCCGGGGCGCCCTGGCTTAGCCATCGCTCACACTCCAATGCGTTCCGTATGCGGAATCCTCCAGCACGATCCCCGCCGCCGCGATCGCGTCGCGGATGCGGTCGGCTGTCGCCCAGTCCTTCGCCTCGCGCGCGTCGGCGCGTTGCGCGATCATCGCCTGCATGAGCGCGTCGAGGGCCCCGGTCTCGGGGCCGCGCCCGCCGCTCTGCCACTGCGGATCGAGCGGGTCCAGCCCCAGCAGCCCGGTCATCGCGGTGACCTGCCGCAGCGCCGTCGTCGCGGCATCCGTCTCCTCGGCATCCAATGCCGCATTGCCGGCGCGCACCGTCTCGTGCACGACGGCGAGCGCCTGCGGCACGCCCAGGTCGTCGTCGAGGGCGGACGCGAAGTCCTCCGGGAGATCGGCACCGGCGAACCATCCGAACCCGAAGCCCGCGGCCCGGATCGCCCGCTCCTGGAAGATACGGATGCGATCGGTCGCCGCCTTCGCCTCGGCGTAGGAGGAGTCCGACAGGTCCAGGTTCGACCGGTAGTGCGCCGCTGCCAGCGCGTAGCGCACGACGAGCGGATCATGCTCGGCGAGCACGTCCTCGGCGAGCCGGAAGTTGCCGAGCGACTTGGACATCTTCTGCCCGTCGACGTTGACGAGGCCGTTGTGCACCCAGTACCGGGCGAAGCCGTCGCCGGCTGCCGTGGACTGGGCCAGCTCGTTCTCGTGGTGCGGGAAGCGCAGGTCCAGGCCCCCACCGTGGATGTCGAACTCCGCGCCGAGGTAGCGCCGGGCCATCGCCGAGCACTCGATGTGCCAGCCGGGCCGTCCCGGTCCCCAGGGCGACTCCCACGAGGCATCCGCCGGCTCCCCGGGCTTGGTGCCCTTCCAGAGCGCGAAGTCCTGCGGGTTGCGCTTGGCGCGCACGTCGGCGTCGGCGGCCGGCTCCATGGCATCCACCGACTGCCGCGTGAGCGCGCCGTAGTCCGGCCAGGAGCGCACGTCGAAGTACACATCGCCCGAGCCGTCAGAGGCGGCATAGGCGTGCCCGGCCTCGATCAGCCGCGAGATGAGCTCCTGCATCTGCGGGATGAACCCCGTGGCTCGCGGCTCGTAGGTGGGTGCGAGGATGCCGACCGCGGAATATGCCGCCGTGAACTCGCGCTCGACGCGGTAGGCGAGCGCCCACCAGGGCTCCTCGGGGGTGGCGTTCGCGAGCACCTTGTCGTCGATGTCGGTGACGTTGCGCACGAAGGTGACACGGCCGAAGCGGTGCTCGAGCCAGCGACGCAGCAAGTCGAAGCCGAGCGCGGCGCGCACATGCCCGATGTGCGGCCCTGACTGCACGGTCGGTCCGCACACGTACATCGTGACGTTCCCGGAATCGAGCGGGACGAAGTCGCGCAGCGCCTGCGCGCGGGTGTCGTAGAGCCGGATGGTCACCGCACCAGCCTACTCGGGCACCATCCCTTAGCCCGGCGCGTCTGGCAACACCTGCGAGACGGTCCACAATGGTGGATGTGCGTTCTGTGATCCTCGTGCTCATCGCCGCCGTGATCTTCGGGACCACCGGCACCAGTCAGGCCCTCGGCCCCGACACCGCCACGCCGATGTCGATCGGTGCCGTGCGCCTGGCCATCGGCGGCACGGCGCTCGGGATCGCGGCCTTTCTGATCTCGGGACGCAAGCGCAAGCGTCGGGATGCCACGGCTCCGCGCCGCCGGCTCGATGCCCGCTCGGCGCTGCTCATGGCCGCGACCGGGGCGAGCATCTGGCTGTATCAGCCGCTGTTCTTCTTCGGCACGGAGCGCAACGGCGTTGCGATCGGCACCGTGGTCGCCCTGGGCTCCGCGCCCATCATGGCAGGCCTCGGGGAGTGGATGATCACGCGGCGTCGCCCGAGCGGCGTCTGGGTCGGGGCGACCGCGCTCGCAACCCTCGGCGTGGCGCTCCTGGCGCTCGGCGGCGGCGCGCAGACGGGCGCCGACCCTCTGGGCCTTCTCGGGTCCCTCGGTGCGGGCGGAACGTTCGCGGTCCTCGCGAACGCCCAGCGGCGGCTTCTGGACGACGGCTGGGATCCTTTCACGGTCGTAGGAGCCATGGGCGCGATCGCGGCCGTGCCCGCGGTGATCTCGTTGCCCTTCGTGAGTCTCGGCTGGCTGGGCTCGCCCTCGGGCGTGGCTGTCGCGCTCTGGCTCGCCCTGGCCACTTTTGCGACCGCCTACGCCCTGTTCACCTGGGGGCTCAGCGGCCTGACCGCCGCGACCGCGGCGACACTGACGCTCGGCGAGCCGCTGACCGCGGCGATCCTCGGGGTCACCGTGCTCGGCGAGATGCTCTCTGCCCTGGCCATCGCGGGCCTGATCGTGCTCGCTGCCGGGCTCGTGCTGCTCGCCTGGGGGTCACGCGCCGGGCGGGATCCCGAGCCCTTCGCGGTCGAGGCCTGAAGGCTCCGGTCAGCTCCTCGGCATCAGCAACGCGATCGCGGTCGCCGCGATCCCCTCGCCGCGACCGGTGAAGCCGAGGCCGTCGGTGGTCGTCGCCGAGACGGAGACGGACGCGCCGCCGAGCGCGGCCGACAGCACCCGCTGGGCCTCCTCGCGCCGGGCGGCGAAGCGCGGGCGCTCGCCCTGGAACTGCGCCGAGACATTGCCGATCGCGAAGCCCGCCTGCTCCACGAGTTCGCGCGCGCGCGCCAGGAAGACCTCGGCGTGGGCCCCCGCGTACTCGGGATGCACGGTGCCGAAGTGCTCGCCGATGTCGCCGAGCCCGGCGGCGGCCAGCAGCGCATCCACGATCGCGTGGGCGACGGCATCCCCGTCCGAGTGGCCCGACAGCGCGGGCTCCCCCGGCCATTCCAGCCCCGCGAGCCAGAGGGACCCCTCGCCGCCGAAAGCGTGCGCGTCGGTGCCGATGCCGATGCGAGGCCCCGGATGCCGCACCTGCCGCGCCCGGGCGAGGTCGGCCGGGGTGGTGACCTTGAAGGCCGCGGCCGTGCCGGGAACGTGGCGCACGCGGTGCCCCGCCGCGGCGAAAAGGGACGCGTCGTCGGTGTGATCCTCGCCGTTCGCCGCGGCCCTCGCATAGGCGTCCTCGAGCAGCCCGCGCGCAAAGCCCTGCGGAGTCTGCGCCGCGACGAGGTCGGTGCGATCGACAGGCCCCGTGACCTCCGAGCCCGCCACGCGCTTCAGCGAGTCGGCGACGGGAAGCGCCGGGATCGCGCCTTCGGTCGCGGTGACGGCCGCTGCGACCGCGGTGAACTGCGCTGGCGACGTGAGGGGGCGCGCGGCATCGTGCACGAGTACGACTTCGACATCCGTCCCGAGCACGGCCAGCCCCGCCGCGACCGATTGCTGGCGGGTCTGCCCGCCCGCGACGACCGCCACAGCCGCCGCACTGTCGCCGGCCGCGGCATGCAGCTCGGCCTCCGCCTCACCCTCCCACCCGGCCGGCGCGACGACGACGACCTGGGCAGGACCCGCGGCGAAGACCGCACACAGCGCGTGGTGCAGGATCGTCCGTCCGTCGAGGGCGACAAAGGCCTTGGGCACCCCGGCATCCAGCCGCGTGCCCGAGCCTGCGGCGACGACGAGGACCGCCGTCTGCGCCGGAAGAGAAGTCACATGCTCACGCTACCCCGCGCGAACCCTCTACCGCGTGCTCTCCTTCTCGGGCACCGGCGGATGCAGCGCCACGCGGATCAGCTCGTGGATATAGGCGATGTCGGGCTTTTCCTGCTTGACCCCGCCGTCGGGCGTCAGCTCGATCCGAGTGACCGGGTTCTGCCGGGCGAGCATCGCCAGGTCGAAGAACTCCGGCAGCTTCTCGCGCGGCAGGTCGGTGCGCACCACCGCGGCGCCAGCGTCGACGACTTCGTTGAACCGCAGCAGCACGGTCTGCGGGGTGAACTGCTCGAGGATCGCCGCCTGCAGCTCGCGCTGGCGCTTCATCCGGTCCCAGTCGTCGGTCGTGTAGCGCGAGCGGGCGTACCAGAGCGCGGTCGTGCCGTTCATCCGCTGGGTGCCGGGCTCGATCCATCCGGTCGCCCAGTCCTTCGCCGGCTGACCCTTGTACTTCGGCCCGCCGCCCTTCGGCAGCCGATCGGTCACGGTGATCTCGACACCCCCGAGGGCATCGACGAGCGCGGCGAAGCCTTTCATGTCGATGAGCACGTAGTAGGGGATCTCGATCCCGAGAATGCCCTCGGCAGCATCCTTCGTCGCCTCGATGCCGGGGCTCGACCCGCGCGCCTCGGCACCGGGATAGAGCGCACCGCCGTCGCGGCAGACCTCGACCTCGGTGCGAAGCTGATTGATCCCGGATCCCCAGCCGCAGGTGCGGTCGTTGTGCGCCGAGTGCCGATCCGGGTACAGCGTCTTCATCGGTCCCGGTGAGAAGGGGAAGCTCTGCAGGTCGCGCGGGATCCCGGTGATCGTCATCGCCCCCGTCTCGGCATTGACCGACACCACCGAGATGCTGTCGAAGCGCATCGAGTCGCGGCTCTCGCTGCTGTCGGCGCCGAGCAGCAGGATGTTGTAGTAGCCGTCGCTGGGCGGCAGCGACGGGCCGCTGTTGCCGAAGACGAGGTCGAGGGCGCCTTTGCCGGTGCCGACGGCGGTCGCAGCCTGCGCGGCACCACCGCTGAGCAGGGCGAGAACGGCCAGCGCCGCGATCGGCAGCAACAGGCGATGGCCGGTGCCTGCCCTGCCCAGACGCGCGAGGCGCAGCGTGTCGATCGTGAGCACGATCCAGAGCACGGCGTAGGCGACCAGCAGCACCTGGATCCCGGTGAGCACGAACCAGTTCGACAGCGCCGCGACCAAGGCGCTGCGCCAGAACAGCGCGCAGGCCGCGGCGGCGATCACGAGCGTCCAGGCCAGGAGCGTGGCGGCGATCCCGAGACGGCCGAGCCGGCGATTGCCGGCGAGGATCTGGGCGGAGCCGGGGATCAGGACGTTCAAGGCGACGAGCCAGCGCGCGCGGCGTCCCATGAAGGCCGGGGATCCGGCATCCGGATGCCGCAGCGGCCGCGGTTCGACGAACCGCCCGGTTCGGGGGCGCGGGGGCGCCAGGGTCACAGGGATCCCTTCAGCCGTGCGTTCTTCTCCTCCACCTGGGACTCGAGGGTGCGCGCGTGCTCTTCGACGCGGTCGGCGACGGCCGGGTCGGCGGTGCCGAGGATGCGGGCGGCGAGCAGGCCGGCGTTGCGCGCGCCGCCGATCGAGACGGTGGCGACCGGGATGCCCGCGGGCATCTGCACGATCGACAGCAGCGAGTCCATGCCGTCCAGCTGCCCGAGTGGCACCGGCACTCCGATGACGGGGAGTGCGGTGACCGAGGCGAGCATCCCGGGCAGGTGCGCAGCACCGCCAGCGCCGGCGATGATGACGCGCAGTCCCCGCCGGCGCGCCTCGCGTCCGTAGCGCATGAGCTTGTCGGGGGTGCGGTGCGCCGAGACCACCTCGACCTCATGGGCGATGCCGAGGTCGGTGAGCGCCTGTGAGGCGTCGCTCATGACCCGCCAGTCGGAGTCGGATCCCATCACGACGCCGACGAGCGGCTGGGCAGAGGCGTGCAGCGGCTCGGTCACTCCTCCAGGCTACGTGGGGTGCCTGCGAGTTGGGTGGTACGGCGCGCGCGGTGTGGTCCTTCACCAACCGAGTGCTGCGGTGATCCTTATAGTGAGAGGCACCTCATGAAAGGCAGTGCCAGGGTGACCGAGAACCAGAGGGACGGCGAGATCGAGGCGATCCTGCGTGCTTTGACTGCTCCGAACCCGTGGTATCCCGTGCCGATGCCGCGCAGGCCGCGTGGGTCGAGCTCATGGAGGTGGACGGCCACGTGGCGGGCCTTCTGACGACGCGGCTCCAGGGCGGACGGATCTCTCCCGGCGACGTGCGAACGGCACGAGAATCTCTGGCCTCGCAGCCGGAGTGGGCCGAGTACTGGCCGGAGCGCCACGATCTGCTCACCCGCGCCTGCGAGATTCTCACCCGACCGGGCGGCGCCTGAGTCGTCCGCACCATGTCGTACTGGCTAAAGCTCGTACTGGCCAAGGGCCAAGAGAGTGCGCTCGGCAGAAATACCTCAGGTGCCTCGTAGTGACGCCGAGGTTCAGCGATCGTTGTCTGCTTCCTTCAGCGATCGACCGCACCAGCCGGCTCTTGTCATCTCCGGACTCAGCCGCGTGATTACTCGATGTCCACCCGGAGCACACCGCCGACGGCACTGTGCTTCTTCTCCGTCTCGTTGATGCGTACGCGCACACCCTCGGGCTGTACACCGAGCGCGTCTACAACCGCCTCAGTCACGAGCTTGACGAGCAATCGCTTCTGCTCCATCGTCCGTCCGGAAAACATATCGATTTGTACACCTGGCATGGTTCTCTCCTTGCTTTTCACACTTGTCGCGCTAGATAGGTCAGCTAGCGGCGGCGTAGATCCATCGAGGCGATAGCCTCCTCGTCGATCTCCACCCCCAATCCAGCACCCGATGGGACGATGAGTCGACCATCAACCACTGGCATCCCCTCGCCCGTAATCTGACGGGCGTACTTCGCCGGGCCCATGAGATAGGCCGGATATTCAAGCCGCTCGATCGCGGCAGCCAGATGGGCACCCGCGGCGGTCGCGATACCAAGCTCGACCACGCTGCCAACCATCACACCCAGTCCGTACTCTGCGGCGGCTGAGGCCACCTCGAGCGCCTTGGCGGGACCGCCAAGCTTGAGTGCAGCGACGGTAGCGACAGACGCACTGTGTTTGGTGCCCGCGCTGACTGCGTGACGCACGGTGCAAAGACCCTCGTCTATGGCAAGGTCGATACCGTAGCTGTCTCGGTAGAGTTTTGTGATTGCGACCGCACCGTCCTGGTCAGTCGGGACGAGCGGCTGCTCGAGAAGCGAAACCCCGGCTTCGCCAAGCCGCGGAGCAGCTCTGACTGCGTCAGATCTCGACCACAGACCGTTGACGTCCACGATGAAGTCAACGTGCGCTGGAACGGCTTCCCGCACGGCAGCTACGGTATTGAGGTCGTCGTCGAAATCGCCTTTGCCAACATAGAGCTTTAGAGTGCTGAACTCAGCGGACTGCTTCTGCGCTTCGGCGACGACCTTTGCACGATCGCTGTCCCAGCCAATGCTGCCATGCAACTCGATCTTGTCCCGGAACCGCCCACCGAGGACCTGCCATATCGGAGCCCCAGTAGCCCTGCCCACCAGATCGAGCAGCGCGGTTTCCAGGGCTGCACGGGTGAAGGTGTATCCGACGAGCTGCGGCTCCATTCCTACGAGCAATGCCCTCCATGAGAGTGCCTCGGCCCCGAGGAGCAACGGACGCAGACGGTCTTCGATCACCGCGACGACGGACTGTTGAGTCTCCCCTGTCAACTGGGGTACCGGGCAAGCCTCTCCCCAACCCACATGACCGCTGTCCGTGACAATCTTGACGACGACGTTGGATGAGTTCAGTCTGACGATATGAGCGAACTTGAACGGTTTGGAG
The DNA here is from genome assembly GCA_964533745.1 of uncultured Microbacterium sp. GTDB lineage: Bacteria > Actinomycetota > Actinomycetes > Actinomycetales > Microbacteriaceae > Microbacterium. The sequence goes on along the minus strand of CAZHML010000004.1, from coordinate 40,764 downwards.
AGCTTCGCCGCGAGGGGGATCGCTTCGATGGAGACGATCTTCATGACTCGACCTTCTTGTCGCGGAGCACTGTCTGTGCGGCGTTGCGTCCTGATACGCCGGAGACCGAGCCGCCTGGCCAGGTACCGGAGCCACAGAGATACAGTCCGCTGACCGGAGTACGGTAGTCTGAGGCACCGGCGAGCGGCCGGAACGAGAACATATTCGACGGCATGGTGTCGCCGTGGGTGATATTGCCGCCAACGAGACCGTATTCATCCTCTAGGTCTCGGGGTGACCAGAAGCGCGCGTCTATGAGACTGCTCTTGAGATTCGGGATGTACTGGTCAAGGACGTCGATGCAGTGCTGCCCGTAGCGGTCCCGTTCGGTCTCCCAGTTCGATTCCGAGAGATCATATGGAGCGTGGAAGACGTTAACGCTCATGATGTGTTTCCCCTCAGGCGTCACACTCGGGTCCATCACTGAGGGAGTGAGTCCCCACAGCATCGGGCCTTCTGAGGGATGTCCACGCTTCGCATCGTCATAGGCCCGCTCGACATAGTCGAGCGATGGCGCGATGCGGAACTGGCAACCGGCCATCTTTTCCGCCTCCCAGTCGCTCCGCGCCGAGGCAAACCGGGGCATCTCTCCTAGCGCCAGCCCCACCTTGAACGCAGAGCCCTTCATCGAGAGCTTGTCGACGCGGTCTCGGAAGTCGGCAGGCAGGGAACTCGCGGGGATCAAGTCGAGCAGCGTGGTCTTGGGATTGAGATTGGAGAGGACGACAGGTGCCGTGAACTCGCGTCCGTCACTGAGCGCAACACCTGTGGCTCGATCTCCGTCGACGGTGATCGCTTCCACACCTGCACCCACGATCAGCGTCCCGCCGGAAGCGAGAAATGAGTCTGCCATCGCCATCGCAATGGCTCCCATCCCGCCGCGGGGCAGACCAGTTGAACCACGCATAACCTGCCGACGCGGGTCATCAGCCGCACCAAGGGGCGATGACGCGATGGACAGAGGCCGGGCGAGCAGTCGCTGAACCGTCCCGGGCGAGCGCGCACCCGCGAGATTTGCAACAATGGCGACGCTGGCAATCAGCGCTTTGACCTGATCCGACTCGAACCACTCGTCGAGAAGACTCTGCACACTCCCGAACATGATCTTCGAGAACATCTCCTCGGCTCGTGGATTATCAATCCTGCGTGTCATGTCGGCGAAGGTAGGTGGCGCTTCGAATATGGATACGTTCAGCAGTGTGGCGAACTCTTCCAGATAGCCGAAGAACTCGTAGTAGCGTTCAGCGTCCCGTCGTGAGAACTGAGAAAGCTCGTCGAAAGTCTTGGTCTTGTCCCGCCAGCCGACGAACCTACTTCCGTCAGGGAAGGGGAAGACGAGGGAGGGGTCAGGCTTCAAGAAGTCGAGGCCAAAGCGTTCCAGTTCCAACTCGTGGATAATGATCGGCTCCAGGGAACCGGGGCTGTTTGTGATGGATGCGATGTAGCCGGGGAAGTACTCCACGGGGGCGGTGAGCCCACCCGCAACCTCGCGCCGCTCGACGATGAGTGTGCGCAGGCCGCTACGGGCGAGATAGGCACCAGCGACCAACCCGTTGTGACCGCCGCCGACAACGATCGCATCGAAGTCAAGATCGATCACTTCAACGCCTTCAACACTTCAACGATTCTGGTGAGAGCCGCTCGGAACTCTTCTTCCTCGACCGCGAATGTGACACGGAGGTTTCCCGGGCAGCCGAAGAGGGTGCCTGGCATCAGCTGGGTCCGCGCTTCGATCGCCAAGAACTCCACGAGATCGATATCAGTCCTGATCGCACGACCGTCTGATGTATGGGTACCGAGTAGACGCGAGCAGTCGACGAAGCTGTACATCCCAGCCTGCGGGGCGACGAAGCTAAGCCGACCCTCACGTTCGAGGACTTCCTGACATACCTGTGCGAGGTGTCGGCCGCGAGCCTGCCCGACCGCAACTACGTCCTGCGGCCCGGTCAGTGCAGCAAGGGCGGCATATTGGCTCGAAGTCGCCGTGGCCGCGGTCGTCACATACGACAATCGGGCGAGCATGGCCATGAGCTCCGAGTCGCCCGCGGCAAATCCAACCCGAAAGCCGGTCATTGCATAGGCCTTGGAGATGCCTGAGATCGCTAAGGTACGTCGCCTACCCTCTTCGCTTACGGACGCCGAAGAGGGCGCGACCTGTCCATCGAAGGTCAGCAATTCATAGACCTGATCGCTGATGATCCCGGCCTCAGGGTGATCAGCAACGACATCCACGAGAGCCGCGAGTTCCTCCTTGCTGCAGACGACCCCCGAAGGGTTGTTCGGCGAGTTGACAATGATCCAGCGAGTGCGATCGGTCAGCGAACTCCGTATGCCTTCAACCGGAAGCCGAAAGCCGTCATCCGAACGCGACGGGACCACGATTGGCGTACCGTCGGCGAAGAGCACCATCTGCCGGTAGACCGGATAGTACGGCGCGATGAGAATGACCTCATCGCCCGGGTTCACCGTAGCCAGCAAAGTATTGGTCAGCAGTTGCTTGGATCCGACGCCGACGATGACCTCCGACCGGGCATACTCAACGCCGTGGTGCACGGCGAAGTAGTCCTGCACAGCCGCCCGGAGATCTGCAATACCCGACGCATTGGTATACCCGGTGCGCCCATCGCGGATTGATTCCTCCACGGATCGGACGACATGTTCGGGAATCGGGAGACGCGGGTCGCCGGGGCCGAGATTCGTTTGACCCGGAGTTGCTTCACCGAACAGATTGGGGAACAGGTCCACCGTCGTGTGAAGATTCTCGGTGCGATGTGAGAACTTCATCTAGACGATGGCCCCGTTGTTGCAGACCTGAAAAAGGGCCTCCGGAGTGATTGCGTGGCCATCGCGCACCACAAGCTCGATCGCGTCGTCGAACGCGGTGAGACGTCTGCGCGGGTCCTCAGAGAGGATGACGAGATCGGCGGCCTTGCCCGATTCGATGGAGCCGATCCCCTCCACGCCGATGATCTCGGCGGCCATGCTGGTCGCGGCGGCGATCGCTGTGTTCACGTCAGCACCGGCGTCGACGATGTGCTGCATCTCACGACCCATCTTTCCGACGACATCGGTGCCCACACCCAACCGGATACCAGCTTCTACGGCTCGCTTGAGACTCGCCTGGCGCAGGACGATGCTCTTGCGGGCGTTCTCCCGCATCCACTCCGGGCGACCGTGGATGTCCCCGAACTCGGCGACGGCGAAGGAGTCATCGATCGTCGGGACGAGATAGGTTCCGTGTTCCACCATGAGCTCAGCCGACTCATCATCAAGGAAGGCACCGTGTTCGATCGTCGTCACCCCCGCGCGCACGCTCGCTTTTATCGCCGCCGGCGGCTGCGCGTGAGCGGCAACCCGCAGCCCGAAACGGTCGGCTTCTTCAACGATCGCCGTCAACTCGGCATCGCTCAGCTGCTGGGCCCACGGGTTCTCACGCGGCATGGCAACGACACCACCCGACGCGCAGACTTTGATGACGTCTGCACCAGCTTTGACCTGCTCCCGTGTGACACGGCGCAGCACATCAGGCCCGTCGCCTTCGGCGCACAACGGCTGTCCGTGTCCGCCCGTGGCTGAGATCATCTGGCCGCAGGCGAGGATACGCGGCCCGATGAAGAATCCTTGCTCGATGACCTCGCGGATAACGACGTTGGTGGAGTCCTTGGAACCAAGATCGCGCAGGGTTGTCACTCCTCGGGCGAGAGCCAGGAGTGCATTGCGCGTCGCGCGTGTTGCCAACTTCGGCGTCGGGTGGGAGACCCGGTCATGCATACTTCCGCGCACCTCGTGCATGTCGAGATGATCATGGAGGTTAATCAGCCCTGGGAAGATGAACTTGCCGCTGATGTCCACGACTCCGCCGTCATTGCGCTCGATCCAGGAAAGCACCTCGGCCGGAACATCTTTCCCTCCGTAAATGCCATGGATTATGCCACCGGCGAGAACGAGGGTCGCGTCTTCGACCACCCCACCGCCGCCCATGGTCACTACGGTGGCACGGCGGAAAACCTTGGTTATCTCCACTGGACTAGACCCCTTTCTTCGTTTGGCTTTGTGGGGGTGGTGCTTGCGGCTGCACTCATCTCATGCGCGATCGTGAACACGATCACGTCCAATCCCTCCCCAACACCTTTGATCACGGAAAGCACCTCCCCTTCGCGCTCATCGTGATCCTCTCTGGTTCGGGTCAGCGTGCCTCACGCTCGCCCGAATGACCTCTGTGTCAGGCTATTGGTTCTCCGCTATGACGTCAAGTGGTAGGTGGTCCTACCATGTAGCATCGCACCAATTCCCTGTACCTGGCATCGCTAGGAGCCCTCTTCCACCCTGTCGCGCGAAGAGCGCAGGTGCTCTTTGATCAACGCGAGCGACCTGGTCACATCGCGCGCCTTTATCGCCGTCGCGATCTCGCGATGTTCGGCGATAAGACTTGTCACGTCCCGCGGTGATGGGTAGCGATCACGCTGACGAAGGGCATCCAGGAGAACGAGCTGATCGACGATGATCTGTTCCAGCACATAGTTGTGAGCCGCTGCGGCGATGGCGGCGTGGAACGCAAGGGTGTGTTCCCACTCACCACCAGCCTCTGCTGATATCTCGATCTGCCGCAATTGCTCGTCCGTCGCCCGCACACACGCGAGTGCCACAGCCTTCCATTCGAGCGCTTCCCGAACTTCGAGCACCTCCACGATGGTCGCCGTCTCCAGCGCATTGCTCGGGCTCTCCGACCCCCCTCGCACGGGACCGGTCTCGCGGATGGTGCGGCCGACGCCATGTCGCGTGATCACTATGCCCCGCGCTTCAAGTACCCGCAAGGCCTCACGCAGGCTGTTGCGACTCACGCCGAGCTGACTTGCAAGTTCACGCTCCGAGGGCAGAGTCTGACCCGGTTTGAGGATGCCGTTGTCAATCAACGTCCGAATCTGAGCCTGCACCTCCGCGTGCAGCTGCGGGATCTTGACGGGGCTGAAAAGCTGCTCTCCCACAGTCACCGGCAACCATCCCACCCGGTGCCACACAGCACTCTTTGCTGCCCCCTGTGGCCGCAGCTCCAGGTCTTTTTGCTCACCCGAGAACCATCCTCTCCTCGTCTCCTTGTCCAGACCGGCGAGCATGCCAGTCCTCGTTCAAGCGCTCTGAGGCCCAAGACTATCGGTACCGTGATCGTAACAAAGAGTATCCCGGCTGTCGCGAGAGATTCGAAGTGAAGGGCGCGCGGCAGCGGTAGCCAATGACGCTATGCGAGGCGAGGAACCTTGCCCGCGGTTTCTCGCCTCGCACGGGGATCACCCTGCGCAGATCTCCGCTGCCGTCGTCTGGATGGTGCGGTTGAGCTTCAGTCCGTACTGGTCTGTGATCCGCTCGAACACGCCGTTCTCCTTGATCGCCTCGAGACCAGCGTTCAGATCGGCAAGCAGATTCGCCTCCTCGTTCCGGACAGCAGCACCAGCGGGATGCAGGTCGACATCGTTGACATCCACCAGATCGTGTGCGTCCTTGCTGAGTTGATAAAGACCCGCTCGGCTCCCGAAGACGCCTTGGATATCGCCGGCGTCCAGGGCATCCAGCGCGTCCTGGAGCCCGCCGAAGGTGACGGTCCGGTCAGCGGCGAATCCCACCTCCCCAAGATGAGAAGAGGCGATGCTGCCGCGCACGACACCCATCCGAATCGTGCCATCGAGTGCCGAAGCGGCAAGGCTCGTGACCCTCGCCGGGTTACCCGGTTGAACTGCGACGCTGAAGTTGTCCGTCGCCAAAGGGTTGAGATGGGCGATCGACTCGCACCGCTCCGGACTGATCTGCAAACAGGCTCCGATCACGTCCCAGCGGTCCGCGACAAGACCAGCGACGAGATCGGCGTCGTCGGATGCGAGGACCCACTCGGGCTCGGGGAACCCAGCTTCCCGGAGAGCCGCGTTGAGCATGTCAGGGCAGACACCGGTCCCCTTGCCTCCCTGCAATGAACTAAGAGGCGGGTTGTCAACCACCGCGACGCGAAGCACTCGTTCGCTCTTTTCTTCGCTGGAGCTGCCGCCCGGAGCACATCCGACCGACAAGACGAGAACCGCAAGCACGGTGGCCCCGATGGCGAGGAGCCCGAGGCGTCCATGGCGTCTTGGTGCGACGCGGACATCGATCACTGACTGCGACATGGTAAAACCCTTTCTGGATGCTGTTGTGTGAGGGGTGGCATCTGGCTCCCCTATCGGAATGTCTTTCTTCGGACCACCTTGTGCACGCAGAGGAAGCCGTGCGTTTAGAATGGCGGTGCTGTTACTGGGTTGTCAAGTGGCTGGATGGTCCTACCATTCGGCATGAATGACAAGTTGCACCGTTCGCCTGTGCAGTATCGTGTGAGTTTAGTGGTAGGACCATCCTGCCACTAGACAACTGATCGCCCTCGTGACATAGTGAAAACAAGCCCACCCAACAAGGAAAGCGCGAGGGAGCCATGTCACCGGAGCAGGGGGATGCCGTCGTCGTGGCGGCGAAGTCATCAGACCTACTCGACGGGGGGCGGCTTGTCGTCAGCATTGGCTCCATCGAAGTAGGTCTCTTCCGCATTGGCGAGGACCTGGTCGCCTACGAGAATCGCTGTCCCCATCAAGGCGGCCCCGTGTGTCAGGGCAAGATCCTTCCCAATGTGGTGGAGATCCTCGACGAGGAACGCAAGTCGCGAGGGCATCGCTGGGATGAGGAACGACCACAGATCTCCTGCCCGTGGCATGGCTACGAGTTCGACTTGCGAACGGGCATCTATCCCACTAATCCCCGCGTCCGGATGCGCCCGGTGAAGGCCTGGGAAACGGATGGCGTGATCTACGTTGACATTACCCGGCTGACCGCAAGAGAAGCACGATGAGCCCCACCGAGTCGGCCGGCCCCGTCACCATGACACTCACTGATCTGCTCTCGAACGCAGAGGCAGTGCTAGAGACATGTCTCGAACACGGAGAGAGCCTCTCCCAGACACTGCCCGAAGAGAATGTCGCCCAGATCGCCCGGATCCTGCAGCTGAGCTCCCGTATCTTCGGACAGGCAGCCGAAGAGAACATCGTCGGACTGCTGAGCCAGGAATGCGAGACCACGACCACCGAGGGCGCGACTGCCGCGGCGGCTCTGCTTGAGTACATCGAGCTGAGCGTTTTCGAGTTCAACCTTTGGCATGCCCGTATCGAGCAATATGCAACACACGACCTGCCTCCTGCAGCGAAGTAACTATCGAGGAACAGCCAGATGACCAACGAGAAAACCGCCAAGCCACTTCCGGTCCAGGAGATCACTCCCACGACCGACACTCGCGACATCCTCGCTCACGCTCGCAAGCAGGCCGAAGAGCGGGGACTGGACGACCTCTTCATCGTCGACACAGACGCTCACCATATCGAAAACGCCTCGTGGACGCAGATCCTGACGAACATCGAGGATCCGGTCATGCGCCACAACGGAACCTGGCTGGCCGAACAGCGCGGTGTGCTTGCCTTCTCCAACTACGCTCCGGGTCTCAATGCATTCCAGGACGTCTCGGGCAGAATCCCACACAACACCAAGCTCGGTGAGGTTCTCGATCCGGGCCGCCACCGTGACATCCAACTCGTCGAGCGTGCCATGGACTCCATCGGCGCAAACTTCCAGGTGATCTTCCCCACGGCCATGCTGCAGCTCGGATTGCACCCCGATCCCAAGGTCGAGTCCTCCCTGGCCTTCGCGTACAACCGCTGGTACGTCGACAACATCCTCTCCAAGGAGCCGCGCATCAAGGGCCTGCTCTATCTGCCCTTTGCAGATACCGAGGCCAGTGTCCGCATGATCAAGGAGTTCTCCGGTGAACCGGGCGTCATCGGCTTCATGGTGACCGGACAGCGTCACACAGCCGTGCATGACAATTCCGTGATGCCCATCTACAAGGAACTCGAAGACCGAGGGCTCCCGATCGCCTTCCACGCCTCCCTCAACTGGGAAAGCGATCAGTGGATGCGGACCACGAACCGATTCCTCTCCCTCCACGCCGTCTCCTTCACGCACTGCAACATCGTGCACATGACCAATTGGATCGTCGGCGGGATCCCCGAGCGATTCCCGGGACTCAACGTCATCTGGGTGGAGAGCGGCCTCGCCTGGATTCCATTCCTCATGCAGCGGCTGGACCACCTCTATATGATGCGTCGGTCGGATGCTCCCCTGCTCACCAAGCTCCCGAGCGACTACATGAAGGAGATGTACTACACGACCCAGCCGATGGAGACGACGCACCCGAAGCTGCTCCAGGCCACCCTTGAAGCCATGAACGCGGAGACCCAGCTGATGTACGCTTCCGACTGGCCTCACTGGGACTGGGATCCGCCCAGCGCGATCTACGACCTCCCCTACCTCTCTGAACAGGGGAAACGGAACATCCTCGGTGAGACAGCACGCAAGCTGTTCAAGCTCTGATCATGGCCCGGGATAAGACTCTGGCCAGTCGCTCGGCCACTCCAGCGCACTCTCTCCTGATCGGAGGCCGGCTCGCGGACGGTGCCGATGTCTTCCCCGTGCGCAACCCCGCGAACAACGAGATCACTGCCTGGGCACCGTCCTGTACATCTGATCAACTCGACGACGCGGTTGCGGCAGCCCGGCACGCACAACCCTCCTGGGCCGAGGACGAGGGCAAGCGGCGAGAGGCACTCAGGGCTTCGGCACGGACGCTCGAGGGCGCGATCGCTGACATGGCGGCTCTGCTCACCTCTGAGATGGGCAAACCGATCTCAGAGGCTCAAGCGGAGATCGCCAAGACGGTCACCCGTTTCGATTACTTTGCCGATCTTGAGATTCCCCGCGAGGTGCGCACAGACGCGGTGACTGGCCGGACCTTGACACTGCTCCGGGTTCCTGTCGGCGTCGTGGCGGTTATCGTGCCCTGGAACTATCCCGTCAACATCGGCGTCAATCGGATGGCCCCGGCACTTCTCGCCGGGAACACGATAATCGCGAAACCTTCAGAGGTGGCACCCCTCACCACACTCGCGCTTGGCGAGCTCATCGCACCGCACTTCCCACCCGGCGTGATCAACGTCCTGACGGGGGGCGGTTGGCTCGGCCAAGCGTTGAGCACCCACCCCGGTGTGGATCTCGTGAGCTTCACGGGGTCCACAGAGACCGGTCGCAAGGTCGCTGAGGCCGCCGGCCCTTCGCTGAAGCGCACCATCCTAGAACTCGGTGGAAACGATGCTGCGGTCGTGATCGAGCCCTTCGATGTCGAGGCGACTGCTCGCGGGCTGGTTGCCAGCGGCTTTGCGAACTGCGGTCAGGTCTGTTACAGCGTCAAGCGCGTCTATGTACCTCGGGATCGACGTGATGCCCTGGTCGAGAAGATGATCGAGGAGGTGGAGCGACTCCGAGTGGGAGACGGCGCGGATCTCGCGACCACTCTCGGTCCGCTCGCAACCGCGGGACAGTTGGATCGACTGCTCGAGATCGTCGATAGATCCGTCGCTCAGGGTGCCCGCGTTGTCACTGGCGGGGAGAAGCTCGACGCCCCGGGAAACTTCTACGCCCCGACCCTGCTCGTGGACTGCTCCGACAACATGCCTATCGTCACCGAGGAACAGTTCGGCCCCGTTCTGCCCATCATCGCCTACGATGATCTTGACGAAGCCGTGCGGCTGGCCAATAGCTCACAGTACGGTCTCGCGGGCTCCATCTGGAGTTCAGACTTGCCGCTCGCGGAACAGGTGGCACCCAGACTGAACACGAGCACCATCTGGATCAACTCCCACGGAACGATGGCTCCCTCACAGCCTCATTCCGGCCTCGGGTGGAGCGGCACGGGGACGGTCGGCGGCGGCTGGCAAGGCCTCATGGATGTCACAAGTCTGAAAGTCCTCTCGACCACCTCGCCGGTCGCTTAGGGGCCATCCCACCGCGAACCACGCCTGCGCTATCGAGAGGCTAAAGGACCGGGAACGCGCACGGCGACGAGGGCTGGAACACCGTTTCTCACTTGTCGGAAAGCCTCGTCCATTGCCGACGCTAGCTGGTCGAACTGATCGACATCGGCTCCGAATCCGCCGACCGACTCGAGCACCGCTCCGAACCGCGGGCACGGATCGATAACGCCACCTGTGTAGTCCCCCGCGGTGACCGCGTAGCCTTCCGGATACAAGTCCCGAAGACCCTGCGTACCTGTTCCATAACTCCCGTTCACATAGACCACCGTGAGATAGGCGGCCGCGTGAGTCGCAGCTGCCCATGCTGTGGTCAGCGGGTTGCCGAAGAGATAGTAGCCGTCACCGGTGGCGTGAACGACATCGCGGTCCGGCGCGGCCAGCTTCACACCGATAGCAGCTCCGCCACCCCACCCTCCGGCCGAACTGCCGCTGCGAAAGTATGTCTGCGGCTCGGTACGCGGTGCATAACCAAGCAGCGAACGACCGTTCGTGACCGCGTCGTTGAGGATCACTCCGTTCGGGGAGATTCTTCTCCCGATCGCTTCGGAGACGACACGGCCCGTGAGCACGCGTTGAGAGACATCCCGGGCGAGCTCCGCCGGGAGCTGTCGTTGCCGCTCGATCGCCCGCTTCTTGAGCATCGTCCGCCTCGATGCGACCCGATCCCGGTCACTACGACTCATCAGCCGCCTGACTGCTGCGCTGATCGCACGAGCCGCGCGGGCCGGGTCCGCGGTCACACGCACGTCGGCGCGGTGATCCATGGTCTTACCACGACTGACAACGGGATCGCGCCCGATCCAGGCGATGAACGCCTCCTGCTGCGGCTCCACGATCCCCGGGGCGAAAGGTATCACCCCATCGAGCACGAGCACTGCGTCGCACTCGGGAAGCGGATACCGGCCTCCGAGGGCCCAATGCGTGTGAGGGATATTGAGACGATCGCTGGTGTCAGCCTCATGAACGGACAAGGCCAGCAGCTCTGCGAGTTCCACGACGGCACCAACCGCTTCCGGATCGCGACCGGAGCGCTCCAGGATCATCGTCGGGAAGTCTGCGGCGATGAGCCGCGTGGCGATCTCATCGGCGAGTTCTATCGGCACGTCGCCGAGAAGACCGACACCGAGTTCGTCGCGCGTGGGATAAGCGGGAAGATCGCCGCTGGGCAACATGGCCAGCTCTCGGGGAAGGCTCAGATAGACAGGTCCGCGAGGTTCGGTCATCGACAACTGCAACAAGCGGCTCACGGTCGTACCGGGATGGTCCATGTATTCCATCCGATGGTCCACCTTCGTGAACTGACGCACGATCTCTGCCTGATCTCGAGGTTCCTGGAGCCACTGGATGGGATGATCGCGACCGCCCGGCATCGAATCCGCCGGCGCGCGCGGTCCCGTCCCCGCCGTCATCAGCACGGGTGCCTCAGACTTCCACGCCGCATGGACCGCAGCGCCCTGATGAAGAGTGCCGACATCGATATGGACGGCGGTCGCCGCGGGCGCGTTGCGAAACATCGCGTTGCCTATCGCCGCACACATCGCCGTGTGCTCGTTCGTCATCGTGACAAGCCGTGGTGCGGGCTTGCCACGGGCCTTGGCTCGCGCGCTCGCTTCCTGATAGAAGGCAAGCTCCGAACCCGAGACGAAGAAGAGATTGTCAACGCCCCCCTCTTTCATAGCCGCGACCACCACATCGGCCCACCGTGCATCGGTGTCACCGACGTGACTGGCTCCCCTCATCGAACGGGATGCACTCGTTCTCTTCTGGGAAGCTGCAGGATGCTCCATGTGCGGCTAGGCCTCTCAGCTAAACCTGTCAGTTGAAGAACAGGTTCCTCTTGGTCACTTTTTGAATGATGAGGATGAGGACCGTGAGACCGATGATGACGACGATTCCGTACGCGGCGGTGAGTTGAACCGAACCACTGGAATACAGATTGTAGGTCACGACCGAGTACGGTTCGTTGCCATAGGAGAACAGCAGCAACGATGCTGAGAGCTCCACAAAACCCCTGATGAAGACATAGGCAAAACCGACCACGATCATCGGAGCCAGAAGCGGCACCGAGATCGTTCTCATCGTTCTCGCCCAGGACGAGCCGGACATCGCCGCAGCCTCTTCGAGCTCCGGATGCAACTGGGTGAATCCGGTCGTGGCTTGCCTGACGCCGTAGGCGATGTGCTTTGAGACATAGGCGATGAAGAGGATCATAAGCGTGCCGTAGATCGGCAACGGGATCAGCAGGTAGAGCCACATCAGGCTCACCGCCAGTGCGATGCCCGGGATGGCAAGCGGCAAGAAGGCCACGAAATCCAGCGCCGCCCGGCCCCGATACCGGGACCGAATGATCACCCAGCCGATGATCAGTGCGAGAAGGATGATCGCAACACCGGAGGTCACCCCCAAGACGGTGCTGTTGAAGATTCCTCGCATGGCCATGGGGTTGCTCATCAGCGTCGTGTACCAGTCGAAAGTCAGGTTGGAGAGACCCTCGATGGAGGGAACCTGCAGATACTTTGAGAGAGAGGTCCAGACGAGAGCGAACATCGGGAAGCCGATGGTTACGAACAGCGTCGCGAAGGTGATGATCGTCAGGGGAATGCGCCCGCGTCCGAGCTTGATCGTGTATGGACGATAACCCTTTCCTCGAATCACTGCGTACCGTTCGCTCTTGGACGTGAGTCTTCGGTACCAGATGGCGAGGATCACTGTGATGGCCATGAGCGCCATCGCATGGACACTTGCTCGCAGCATGTCACTGGGGACGCTGGTCACGGCGAGATAGATATCCGTCGAGAAGACCGGAACTCGCGCCGGGAGGCCGATGAAAATGGGAACGCTGACATCCTCGATCGAAAGGACGAAACTGATCAGGAAGGTGGCGAAGAGGGCCGGTCTGAGCAAGGGAAGTGTGACAGTCCGCAGAATCCTCCACGGTGATGATCCGCTCATGGCCGCCGACTCCTCGAGGCTCGGGTCGGTGGCAGCGAGCGCCGGAGCAAGCCAGAGGAAGACGAACGGGATATCGATCACACCACGCACCCAGATCATCCCCGCCATGGTGTTGATGTTGAAGAGCGTCGCATCGGGACCCACAATGCCCCGGAACATTTCGTTGATGAGCCCGTTTCCCGGGTCAAGAAGCAGCTGCCAAGAGATGACCATGAGGACGCTGGGAATGAAGAGCGGAAACAGCACGAGAATCGTCAGCCATCGCTTGCCCGCGATGTCCGAACGCTGCACCAGCCAGGCGAAGAACCCACCGAAGATCACAGATACCACCGTGGAACCGACGGCAAACACGATCGAGTTCCACAGGACGACAAGCGTTCTCGGATTGGAAAAGAGGTCGATGTAGCCCTGGAGCGTCCAAGGGCCTCGCGTCCCCAGATAGTCAACGGGTGACAACGAACTGATCACCAGGGAGACAAGCGGTATCACAACAAGGTACAGAACAGCGATGACGGATACGGCAATGAATGCTCCCCGCACGCTGAACCACCGCAGGAATGAACCCCGCACGGGCCTCGACTGCTCAATCACTTCGGTACCCAATCCCCACCGTCCTTCTCTCCCGTGCGTTGACTGACTGGTGCGCGAGTACCCGTGCACCAGTCAGTCAACGCGGGGCGGTACTAGTTAATTGACAAAGAGTTCCTCGAAGATGCTCTGTGTGCGCGCCCGGAAGTCCGGCTCGAGAAGACCATAGCTGTGGATCTCCTTCGCCTGGGTCAGGACCTCGACACCGGGGTATGCGATGTCCTTCCGCGGACCGATACGTGCTTCTTCAACGAGAACCTGTTGCCCTTCGATCGAGAAGAGCCAGTCATATACCAGTACTGCCGCATAGGGATGCGGAGCATTTTTCGGAAGAGAGGTATAGATCGGCAGAGTGAAGAGAATCTCCGGCACGACGTAGTCCACGGGAGCCCCATTGGCCTTCTGGGTCAGGATGTTACCGAGGCCCATGTCATATCCCATGTCGACCTGAGCGCTGATCACCGCGTTCTGCAGTTCCGTAGCGCTGCCGTAGACACGCGGTTGCATGGCACCGAGGCCCTGAAGGAGCGTCATCGCCTCGCCCTCGCCCAATGCCTCGAAGAGGCCTGCAACCCAGCGCCCGCCATTGACAGTCCGTCCGACTCGTCCTTGCAGCGCAGGATCGACCCAGTCCTGGATCCGCGGCGAAAGCTCGGAAGCCTGTGTTCGCGACGTGTTGTAGATGATCACATGCGGATCGTTCTGGATCACCGTGAAGAGCCCGTCCGGGTGAAGATCGAGTTCGTCGAAGCCCACCGACTCGGGGCTGACGTACCCAGCGAGCTGATCAGCAGCGATCAGGGGCTGAATGACCTCCGGCGGCAACGTCAGGATGTCGGCGACGGGACGGTTGGCCGCTGTCTCCGCCTGTAGACGCTGGAGCGCCTGCGGGGTCGTGAGACGCACAAACTGTGCGTCGATGCGCGGATACTTCTCTTTGAATCTGTCGTTCCAGTTCTGGACCATACCCGCGCTGTTCGCGGAGTACATGACCACTTTGCCTTCCTGGGCGGCACCGGCCACAAGACGTTCCAGGCGCTCTGTCGGGGACAATCCCTCCAGCTCGGCGATCACCCCCTCGACGGTTGTCGCGAAGCTCTCACCAGGATCTGGATCGGGCGTTCCACCGTTGGAGCAGCCGACCAGCAGGGCTGTTACGACTACGCCGACGAGCATCGACTTGGCCGCTGTGACGATTGGTTTCTGCAACATGACGCTAGTTCCTCTCTGGATAGTTGGTTCTCTGGCTATATCGTCTCGGGTGACTCTGGCACGGGCTTGAACACCTCGCGTCACGCGGAAGCAGGCTGCTCCTGGATCGCGACAGGGATGCACCTCGTCGCGAGAATGCCGAGCCGTACTGTTGCCCCTGTGCCGGTCTCCAGCACATCGGCTCCCGCGACGTTCGACAACGTACGTCCCCTCAGTTCGATGCTGTCCACAGAGGCCCACCAGTCGTACACACCACCGTGGTAGAGATGCCTCGTCACGGTCGCATCGACGAAGACCTCGTGCGGGCCGGCTTGCCTCTTCTCGGTGACGATCCTGATGTCCTCTGGACGCACATAGACCAGCACTTCGTCGCCCGCCTTCAGTACATGTCGTGAGCGGCAGAACAGTGCGCCGACCTGGGTCTCTACTCGGTACCCGTCGCCTTCGGCCACGCGCACCTTGCCGTCTAAGCGCGTCGACTTGCCGAGGAACTCAGCACCCACGGTCGTCGCCGGAACCTGGTATACCTCCCGCGCCGAACCCAACTCGATGAGCCGACCGTGGTCCATCACACCCATCGTCGTCGACATCGAAAACGCCTCCTCTTGATCGTGCGTGACGTAGAGGGTTGTGACGCCGATCTGTTGCTGGATGTCTTTCAGCTCGATCTGCATCTGCTCTCGAAGTTTGGCGTCGAGATTGCTGAGGGGCTCATCCAGGAGAAGAACGCTCGGGTTGCCGACGAATGCTCTGGCGAGGGCGACCCTCTGCTGCTGACCGCCGCTGAGAAGGGGCGTAGGCTTCGATGCCAGTTCGGTCAGGCCGACGATGCCGAGCGCGCGTTCGACACCGCGTTGCACGTCTTGACGCTTCCACCCGAGGTTCTTGAGTGGGTAGGCGACATTCTGCGCGACCGTGAGATGCGGCCAGATGGCGTAGCTTTGGAACACCATCCCGATCTGGCGCTTGTGCGAGGGAATGTTCACACGCTGGGAACTCGAGAACACCAACTGGTCGTTTACCCAGATCTCACCGGCGTTAGGTTCCTCCAGCCCAGCGATGCACCGCATGGTGGTTGTCTTCCCGCAGCCGCTGGGACCGAGAAGGGTAAAGAGCGACCCAGCTTCGATCTCAAGGGAGAGATCCTCTACCGCAGCGCGATTAGTGCCCGCATAGGTCTTGCTGAGACCGACGACGCGAATGGCCACCGCACCTGGCGTCGGGCTGTGGAGCATTCCTGCTTCTCCCTTGTTTTCGTTGGGCACCCTCTGCGGGCGGTCCGTTCTGGGCCGCCCGCATACACTCGCATCTAGTGAGTCGTTGCGCCAGACTATGGGGTGGGTCACCCGCATGTCAAGCAAATAATCCAAATGGTTCACGCGAGAAACGTGCCGAGAGAAACCCGCTCGGCGCGCGACGAAACCCCCGTATTCAGTGGCTACGCAGGGTGTCTCAGGCCTGTCCGTCAGGCCTGAGACATCGTCTCGCTTTCAGGCTCGGGATGACTCTTCGTGCCGATGATTGCGCGTCGGGTATGGGTGACGTGGCGTCGAGCAAGCACCCGCGCCTGAGACTCATCGCGGCTCATCACGGCATCTGCGATCTGCCTGTGCTCGTTCGCAAGAATGCGGCGATGGTCGTCGTCATAGTATTCGCGCTGATTGAGCTCCCCCAGGACCGTGCCCTGCTCGCGCACCAGACGCTCCAGCATGAAGTTATGAGTGGCGGCTGCGATCGCGCAGTGGAAACGGAGATTGTCGGCCCAGGTGTCTAGTTTCCCGGCCAGTTCCTGCAAATGGTGGGCTTCTTCAAGGGTTCGCCGTTGGCAGGCAAGAGTCGCCGCCTCAACATCGAGGAGAGCGCGCACTTCGAGGATGTCAGCAATAGAGGCAACCTCCAACTGCTCGACCGAACGACCGCTCGAAGCCCCCAGTGCGGCCTCAGGAACTTCACGCAGGTAGCGACCTGAACCCTGCTTGGTGTAGATGAGTCCGCGTTCCTCGAGAATGGAGAACGCTTGCCGCAAGACGTTCCTACTCACCCCGATGGCTGCCGCAAGTTCTCGTTCCGGCGCCAGCGCGGCACCCAGCTGCATATCGTTCTCGGCGATGTACTCCAACAGGCTCTCGACAGTAGTCTCAAACCGTCGCACAGGGCGAGAACGAGAATCTACATCTATAGCCACGGTTCTCCATCATAGTCAGTGAGAAACGTCCCGCTTCAAAAATCGGATCACCCATCAAGATGGCACCTCGCGGCTCGTTTGTAAATCCTGACTATCTCACGTCTCGTTGTCGAGCACCTAAGATAACCCACGAACGCCGGTGCCATAGGCGCACGACTGCCCCGGATCTCAGCCCCCCGCGGACATCCTGTCGCCAAGCATCTCGTCGCGATCCATCCGATCGCGTGGCTCGGACCACCGATCTAGGACGACGCGAGCGGACTCCGACGACTGGAATTACCACTTGACAATTGGGTGACCCACTGTTACTTTCCGACTATAGGGCGTCTTCCATCGCTGCCTCCTCAAGGAAAGAAGGTTCCTCCGTGAGCACCCACGAGCACGAGCACGACCACGACCACGACCACGACATCGATCCGAATACCTTCAGTGATCGCATGGAAGTCCAGATCAAGAAGCAAGAGGACGCCAAGCACTCTGGACGCATCGTCGCCCGTGCCGAAGAGATGCAGTGGGGCGAGACGAAGATGGGCTCTCTGAGCCTCCGCATTAGTCCCATGGCCGGGTTCCCGATCAACACGATGCATGCACACATGGACCGCATCGCACCCGGTGCGTCCACGGGTCTGCACCGTCACTCGAGCGAAGCCATCGTCCTCGTGATCGAAGGTGAGGGGTACACCACGATCGATGGAGTCCGTTACGACTGGGAGAAGGGCGATTGCTTCGTCGTTCCCGTTGGAACCTGGCACCAGTACTTCAACAAGAGCGACGTGGACCCGGTAATCTACTACGCGGTGAGCAATTGGCCGCTCACGGTCGACACCGGACACAGCTACTTGGAGTACGCCGTCGTCAATGACCGCTACCGCCCGAGCGAGTTCGCCGTAGCCGAAACCCCCGCCACCAAGCCAACCTCAGGTGGGGACTATGTGCCGAGCGAACTGACCTCGAAGGAAGTCACCAGCGAGAAGTAGGACAGACTGGGCCGATGGCATAGCACTACGCATGACCGTCAGCGAGCTGAGCCATGGTCGTGATGCGGTCCGTCACTGTTTTCAGTAGCGGCAGGTCATGGGACACGACCAGCATCCCGCAACCATCCGCCCGGACGACACGCAGCAAGAGCCGCCAGATCCGAGCCTGCGTGAGCGCATCGACACTCGTGGTGATCTCGTCGGCGACAAGAAACGCGGGCCGCGCCAGTAACGCCCTCGCGAGGTTCACACGCTGCAGCTCGCCACCGCTCAGCTCATGGGGGAAGGCGTCGAGCCAACTGGGGCGCATCAGTCCCCAGTGGATCGCCGGCTCGATCTCGGCGTCTGCCTCTGAGAGCACCTCGCGGATCTTCCATCGTGGGTTCATCGAGAGTTCGGAGTGCTGAAGCACGAGCTGCGCCGAGTGCGCCCGTCCTCGAGGGGTTGGCGCACTCACGCTGCCACGCTGAGCGAGGAGGTGGCCCGTGAGCACGCGCGCGAATGTGCTCTTACCACTCCCACTCGGCCCCCAGAGGCCGACCACCTCGCCGGCCTCGACGGTGATGCTCGCGTTCTCCAGTATCCACTCCGCACCGTATCCGAACCACAGCCCCTTGGCGACGAGCGACGTGTCACGGTGGATCGTCATGCTGTCGGTCATTCTGCTGCCCCGCGATCCTGATAGGCCTCGAGCAGATGGAACCCCTGTGCGGGAAGGGCCCTCCACAGAGCGCGGCTGTATCCGTGTCGGAGTCGCCCGCCATCACCGTTGAACTGCACGGGCGTAGCCTCTTCGACTGTTCTCCCCGCCCGACACACGACGATGCGATCGGCTATCTTGAGCGCTGTTTCCATATCGTGGCTCACGAGGATCACAGCAGATCCTTCATCGGCCAGATCTCTTATGGCTGCAATGATCTCGGCAGCACTATCCGGATCTAAGCCCGGTGTCGGCTCATCCGCGAATACGAGCCGGGGGCGCGCAAGGGTCGCCAGGCTGAAGAGAACGCGTCTGGCCATTCCTCCTGAGAGCTGATGCGGATACAGCCGAAGAGTCGATCGAGGGAGCGCGAACCGCTCGACCACCTCCTGTGCCACAGCCCTCGGTTTCCGCAGTCCTGCCAGTTCTGCCCCTCGTCGGAGCTGGCTTCCGACACGGGCGCGAGGATCCAGAAAGCTCGTCGACTGAGGCAAGAGAGCCATCTGGCTCCCCGCAAGAGCTCGGCGCTCCTCCGGGGAGGTCACGACTCCACGGTAACTGATCGTCCCCGCCTCGCGGGCGTTGGGTGGCAGCAACCCCATCGCGGCGAGGCCGATCAGGCTCTTGCCGGCACCGCTTTCGCCCACGAGCACAACCACCTCGCCAGCGAGCACAGAGAGGGACATGTCGATGACTGGCGTGACCGTCCGCCGACGCAGGCCTCGCTCATACTGCGAGAAGCTCACGGACAGATGGCTGACTTCGAGCACAGGTGATGCTGACGCGCTCATTGGTGGTAGCTCCTCGGGTCCATGAGCACTCGCAGGCTCTCGCCGATCGAGTCGACCACCTTGACCAAGATGACCAGACAGACACCGGGAAGCAGTGCGGGCCACCAGATGCCCGCGGAGAGCGCCCGCATGGACTCCGATAGAAGGATGCCGATCGCGGGCTGCGAGGCATCGACCCCGAGTCCCAGAAACGACAGTGCCGCCTCGTGAAGGATGGCATGGGGAAAAAGCAGCACAGTGCCGACCGCAAAATGGGGGAAGAGGTGAGGCACCAGATGTCGTCGAGCACGCCGCCATCTCGTCGTGCCGAGCATCCGCGAGGTCATCATGTACTCGGAGTTCGTCACCACTCGCGCTTGGGCTTGAAGCACCCGTGTCAATGTCGGCCAGTGGGTGAGCGAGACGGCGATGATCACCGCGAGCGTGCCCCCTCCCATCGCGAACGACAGCAGAATCAGGAGCACCAAATGCGGGAGCGCGAGGAACAGGTCCACGAGCCAGCTCACAACGGCGTCGGTCCGGATCCCGCCGGCCGCAGCGGCGGCCAACAGCATCGCGATCCCCGCTGAGGCGAGTGCCGCGACCGTGCCGATGAGCAGGCTCAACCGCAAACCGACCAGCGTCCGCGCGAAAACGTCGCGACCCAGGCGATCGGTGCCGAAGAGATGCTCCCACGACGGTGCCTGATTCACCGCATGGAGATTCGTCTTCTGCGAAAGAGGTAGAGCAAGGTGGCCGGCAATCAGCACCACGATCAATACCGCCCCCGCAAGGACGAGGAGCAGGAGGGTGCGCGTACGCCTGTTGTCACGCAACCGGATCGGTGCCTGGGCCGTGGAGGTCATCGCTTGCCTCCTAGGCCGACTCTCGGGTCTGTGACGTGGTGCGCTATATCGCCCAGCATGTTCCCGACAAAGACAAACACCGCCGTGAACAGGGCGAGGCCGAGAAGGAGCGGAACATCCTGCCGCAGGGCCGCAATGGTCGTGGCTTCGCCGAGACCCGGATAGGAGAACACGTGCTCCACGAGGATGGAGCCGCCGAAGAGCTCCCCGAACGACGCGAAGGCGAGCATTATCGCGGGCGCGCTCGCGTTGCGGAGAATTCGATGTCGTACCAATCCCCAGCCGGACTCCCCCTGGGCTCGGGCAAAGGCGAGATAGTCACTCTCCAATACTTCGATCACCGCCTGCCGGGTATGCAGGGTCATCGGGGCGACACCGACCAAGCTCAACGTCAGCGCCGGCAGGATCAGGTGATGCAGACGTTCCAGAAGCGTGACCTCCGCCGCGAGCGAGCCCACCGGGACAGAGCAGCAGATCGGCGTCCATTGGAGCGAGACCGAGAAGCCATAAAGAAGGAGCAGACCTACCCAGAACGTGGGCGTGGAGGCCAGCGTGTATGCCCACCAGGTGATCACGCGGTCGGCCCGCCGACCGCGGAAGAACCCCGCGAGAACACCCATCGAGAAGCCCAGCGGGACGGAGATCGCCCACGCCGAGATCATCAGCACGAAACTGGTCGGAAACCTCTCGCCAATGACCTCGGAGACAGGCTGGTTGTAGACGATTGAGTATCCGAGATCGCCACGAAGAAGCCCTGCCGCCCAATGGGCGAATCGCTCGATCGGCGGGTCGTTCAGACCCCATGCGCTCTCGATTCTCGCACGATGCTCCGGACCGATCATGGCTGCTTCGGCATCGATGTATGCCTGGATCGGATCGACAGGCGAGGCGATCATCAACGAGAACGAAGCGATCGCCACAGCACACAAGAGCACTCCCAGTCGTATGGTGCGCCGCACGAGGAAGCGTCCCCACAACCAGGGATCCCCCGGTCTTCGAGATCTCACGCCGTGAGCAACCGTGCTCATCTGCGGACGATCAGCAGGTCCAGGTCCACTGCGAGATCCCCGCGGTTATCGGCCATCCGTGGCCGTGCGGCTCCCGCTGGATTTTCCCAAGATCTAGGCAATCCGAGACGTAGTAGACGTGGTCGAGGTTCACGAGCCATGCCCACGCCGCATCCGCCGAAGCGGAGAACCCGTTCCCGTTCTCATCCAACTGCGCGGCACGCCAATGAGCCCTGACCTCTTCGGGACTGCGCCCCGACATAGCGGAATCCAAGTGCTCGTCAACGATCGTGTTCTCGTAGTATCCGGGATTCCAAAGCTCTACACCTGCATACCGCGAACTGTACAGGTTGTACATCTCGGTGGGGTCTTGCGATCCCCAGCCGAAAAGCACCGCATCGGCATGCAGCCGCCTGCCTATCTCCTCCCAACTCGCGCTGCGCGCGTTGATCCGAATCCCTACGGATGCGACCTGATCCGCCAGCGCAAGAGCCAGACCCTGACGCAGGGTATCGCCTGCAGGATACAGCAGCGTGAACTGCGCCTGTATCCCCTCCTTCTCGCGCACGCCGTCGCCATCACTATCGGTCCACCCCGCCGAGTCGAGGATGCTCTCGGCCCGCTCTGGATCGGCGTCGGCGATCGCCGACGCGGGCTCAGACCAGGGAGCCCCATCCACCGGGCCCGTGGCCGGCGTCCCATACCCATTCAGAATGCCCTCGACGAGACTGGCTCGATCCGCGGCATAGTTGATCGCTTGACGGATCGCACGATCAGAAGTCACATCGTTCCCGATCGGATTGCCTTTGTCGTCGCGACGTCCGTCGTCCGGCACATAGGGGAACATGACGCCTCGATTGTCTATCGATGGGACCGACACGAGTTCATATCCGCGGATGTCCCCGCTCACCAGCGCCGCGGACACGGAGGATAGATGAGCCTGTCCGGACCGTGTCGCCGCGAGCATGTTGTCCTCCCCGCCGAAGAGGAAGACGATTCGCTCGAACTCCGGCTTCTGCCCGTAGTAGAGCTCGTTCCTCTCGACGATGAGCTGCTGCCCCCTGTCCCACTGGAGCAGGACGAAGGGACCGGACCCTATCGGATTTCGTGCGTATCCCGCGTCATGCGCATGAGCAGGAACGATGCCGAGGCTCGCTAGTCGGTAGAGAAAGGTGCTGCGAGGCTCCTTCAATGTCATGATCAACGTCCGGTCATCTACCACCGTGGCGTCCGCAAGAAAGCTGATGTCGGTGAGTCCCGGGCTCGTGGCTGCGGTCAGAAAGGTGTAGGCGACATCTTGCGCAGTCACCGGAGCACCGTCCGAGAACAGAGCGTCATCGCGAATGGTGATCGTCCAGACCAGGCCATCATCGCTGACGTCATACCCGGTCGCCAGATCGTATGAGATTTCCATATCGGCATCAACTGTGAGCAGGGTCGATTGAAACAGCGGAGAGCCGTAGCGCCCCCAGCCAAGAGTGGGGTCATAGCCGTCATCCGGCTCACCACCGATCGCGAGCGTGAGCGCCTTCGGTCTCTCGGCTGCGCTAGGCCCATCCAGATCGGATACGCTGCAACCCGCCAGCAGAAGCACTATCACTGCTACGAAAGTGCCCGTGACCCTGTGGGTTTGCATGAGATTCCTTCCCGATTGGAGGTATGAACCTAATCGCAAAGTACTCGCATTAGCATCCAGATGCAACCTGCTCGCAATAGCAATCAAAGGATGCCGTCCGCGGGGACACCGAATCCACAATGCATGAGTTCAAGGTGCATGCGCCCAGCCCCACTCGGGAACCCATTAGGCTTGCCACCATCTGTGACACGCGCGATCGGCGGTCAGTGGATCGAAGTATGCACAGAATGCTCCCGTGATCGCCGGGGAGGAACGAATGACAGCCCGAGGGATAGGCTTTAAGGCGGCGCAAGCGTCACGATCAGCTGAGGCTCAAGTGGCATTGGTCTCGGCTGGTCCCTGAAGGGTACACACAATGAGCTTCGAAACCGCAGACTCATCCGAGTCACCAGAAACCCGGATTGATAGTATTCTCCAACGTATCAATCGCCGGGGTGGACGCATCACCCCGATGACTCGCCGAGTGGTCGAGACCCTAGTGAACCAGTCACATCAGCATCTCGCTCCGAGCGAGTTCATTCAACAGCTGAGCGAGAACGCGCCAGTCACCGAGTCCACGGTCTATCGCACTCTGGACCGGCTGGTTGCTCACGGCATCGTAGAGCGCTCACAGCTAGGCGACGGTGTAGTCCGCTACTACCTCAGCGCGTTACATCATGAGCATCTCTTCTGCGAGCACTGCGGGGCCATCATCGATGCGCCGATCGACCTCCTCAACGAAGCTGCCGACCGAGCAAGGGCACTACACAACTTCGTCATCCGTATCGGCGCTTCATCACTGCCCGGAACATGTGACGAATGCCGGTATAAGGCCGATGTGGCTGCAGAATCCCGGGCAGCCGCCGACTACGGACGCCGCTGACATGCTGGATGCTCTCATCGATCGCGTCGAGCGCCTCTCGGACGTCGTCGAGGGTTTGTCCGCGTGGATCGGAACCGACCCGCCCGTCGACCTCGACTTCCTCCGCACCGACGGGTCGGGCGCTCACCTCGGCATGCTGTGCGGACACGATCTGGATGGAACAGGGCGACGAGGAACTCGCCACCCTGGGGCTGGAGCTGCACCGAGGTCTCGGCCTGCAGCCGCCCGAGGCCTCGGATAGAGCACGATCCCGCCGACCGCGGTTTCATTCTCTGACCGTAACTCTCTCTACACAGCCCTGCTGAAAACGGACTTATTAGATTCGTAGATTTGTTCGAGCGAACGTGGCAGGCTTGAGTCATGACCACCCCCGCAGCCCTCGCAGCCGATGCGCATCAGGCCGAACTGGACGCGATCGTCGCCGAGTGGGTGCGCGTGCGCAAAAAGATCAGTCGACATGAAGCCAAGGCCGCAGAGCTGCTGGCGGCGGGGATGGACCTCGCCTTCGCCGAGATGGCGACACTACGGGGCATGTCGGCCGAGCGCGAGATCCCGTTGCGCTCGGTGATCGCCGAGTTCGCCACCGCGGGGCGGATCCCGCATCGCACCGTCGAGTCGATGGCCCACGAAGCTCACTATCTCGTGCACAGCTTCCCCCAGACGCACGAGGCACTGGCCGCGGGCGATATCTCTCTGCACCACGCACGCGCGATCCTGAATGCCGAGATCCCCGTCGGCGCGGACGCCCCGGTCGTCGCCGAGTACGAGCGGCGCGTTCTGGAACGGGCGCGCTGCGAGACCGCCGCCCGGGTGCGGCCCTTCGCCCGCTCGCTCAGCGCGGCGCTGTTCCCCCGCGACATCCACGCTGATCATGTCGCGGCGCGCGAGCGCCGAGGTGTGCGCCTCGTCGATCTCGACGATGGGATGAGTGATCTGATCGCGACGCTCCCTGCGGTGCTCGCCCACGCCTGCTACGACCGGCTGACCCAGATCGCGCGGGTGGCGAAGAGCGGGGGCGGAGCGGCGTCAGGGGTGGATGCCGCAGGCCTTGCGAAGGCCGATACGAGGAGTGCTGGGCGCGCTGTCGGCACGGGCGCTTCGGGCGGGGCGGGCGGCGTCTCAGGCGTCACTGACGCGGCGGGGGCCGAGCACGACCCCCGCACGATCGACCAGCTGCGCGCCGACATCTTCTCCGACATCCTGCTGACCGCCGATCCGGCATCGATCGATCGCACCGGCGTTGAAGCGATCCAGGCGCACGTACAGGTGACGATCCCCGTGCGCACGCTCGCCGGCACGACCGATCACGGAGCGGAGCTCAGCGGCTACGGCGCGATCGACCCCGAACTCATCCGCGACCTCGCCAGGCTCGCCACCGGATGGGACCGTCTCTTCCTCGATCCCGTCACCGACATGGTCACCCGCACCGACCGCTACCGCCCGACCTCCGCGATGCGTCGACACCTGCGCGCTCGCGACGAACGCTGCCGCTTCCCCGGATGCCGCCGCGCGGCGATCCATGCCGACATCGACCACAGCCACGACCACGCGCGCGGCGGACCGACCGCGATCGGAAACCTCGCCCATCTCTGCGGAGGCCATCACTCGCTGAAGCATCCCGACGTTCCGGAGCGACATCGGTGGCGGGTGCGCCAACTCGACGCCGGAGTTCTGGAGTGGACGAGCCCGACGGGGCGGGTCTACACCGACCGGCCGCCGCCGCGGGTGACGTTCGAGTGAGGGGTGTTCGAGTGAGGGGTGTTCGAGTGAGGGGTGTTCGAGTGAGGGGTGTTCGGCTGAGATGCGATGTCGGCAATCGCCCGGCGTGCGCTGTCGTGTCCGGCGGCCGCCCGATATCCGAAGGGCGTCCCCTCCGCCTCACGCGAAGTGCGCAGCCGCCGCCCGAGCCTGATAGACCGCCTCGTCGAGGTCGTCGCCGACGACGTTGACATGCCCGACCTTGCGGCCCGGACGCGGAGCCTTGCCGTAGGTGTGAATCTTCGCGGCGGGGTGCTTCTGCATCGCCGCCGCAAAGCACGCGTCGATGTCCGCTCCCTGCGGGCCGCCCAGGATGTTGATCATCACCGTCCACGCCGCCCGCGGAGCGGGATCCCCCAGCGGCAGGTCCGCGACCGCACGCAGATGCTGCTCGAACTGCGAGGTCACCGCGCCGTCCTGGCTCCAGTGCCCGCTGTTGTGCGGACGCATGGCGAGCTCGTTGACGAGGATGCGCGCATCCTCCGTCTCGAAGAGCTCCACCGCGAGCATCCCGGTGACGCCCAGCCCCTCGGCGATCCGCCGCCCGATCGTCTCGGCGGCCTCGGCGAACCGCACCGTCGTACGCGGCGCGGGGGCAAAGACCTCCGCGCAGACCCCGTCGATCTGCACCGTCTCGACCACGGGGTAGGCCACGATCTGGCCACTCGGGCTCCGCGCCACCTGTTGCGCGAGCTCCCTCGTGAAGACGACGAGTTCCTCGGCGAGCAGTGCCTCATCCCCCGCGAGCGCCCCCAGCCAGTCGGCGACCTCGGCAGCGTCCGACAAAACCCGTACGCCCTTGCCGTCGTATCCCCCGCGCGGCGTCTTCACCACCGCCCGGCCGCCGTGGTCGGCGAGAAAGACCTCGAGTTCCGCGACCGTCCGCACCGCCGCCCAGTCCGGCTGCGGGATGCCGAGCTCCGCCAGGCGCGCGCGCATCGCGAGCTTGTCCTGCGCAAAGCGCAGAGCCTCCGGCCCCGGATGCACCGCCACTCCCTCGGCAACGAGAGCCGTCAGCACCTGCTGCGGCACGTGCTCGTGATCGAAGGTCAGCACATCGACACCTTGCGCAAAGCGGAGCACCGTCTCGAGGTCGCGGTAATCGCCGACTTCGCGCGCGGCGAGCGTCGCCGACATCCCCTGCTCTTCGGCGAGCACGCACAGCTCGATCCCGAGTTCCACCGCCGGCGCGATCATCATGCGTGCCAGCTGCCCGCCGCCGACGACGCCGATCCGCAGAGTCATCTCGCGCTCCTGTCCACGGCACCATTCTTCCGTACCGGCGCGGGCAACCGTTCCCCGCCCGCGCGTCAGCGCACGCTCAGGGCTGCTCGCCGGTGTCGAAGCTCAGTGCCCGCGCGTCGCGATGCGCGAGGATCTGCCCGATCTCGATCTGATCCGCGAGCGTCTCGTGCACGAGCACGGCGTTCGGCACGTTCTGCAGTCGCAGTGCCCGTCCGCGGCCGTCCGAGAGCGTGATCGTGCCCGTTCCCCAGATCCTCTGCAGAGGCCCTCGCCGCACCGCGATCGTATATCCGCGCGAATGCGAGAGCTCGCTGCGATGGCGAGCGCCGAGCCCGCGCGAGACGATGACCCGCTGTGTCGTGATGGCATAGGTGCGCGAAAGCCAGACAAGATACGGGACGACCGCGCCCAGCAGAATGACGAGCGCTGCCGCGGCGAGCAGCATCCAGTCCTCGAAGGGTGCCGGGAGGTTGCCGAAGAAGTACGCCGTCGCCCCGGCAGCACCGATGAGGATCAGCGCCGGCCAGAACAACCGTCGCCCGTGACTGCGGAACCGCGCGATGAGCCGCTCTGCGCCGGGCTCATCCGGAATGGGTAGCGCGAAGTGCCCCACGGTCGCGGTCTCGGATGTCACAACCCCCATTGTGCGCGAGAGCGGGGGCATCCCTCGCCCTCCGCCGGGCGTGTCCGAGGGACGGGCGAGGGACGGGCGAAGGACGGGCGAGAGATCGACGAAGGATGGAGACTACAGCACCAAGGTGCCGAGCGTCACTTCGATCGTGCGGCTGAAGCCTCCGCGCACGTACGTGAGGGATGCGACGCTCCCCGCCGCAGCCGCCCGCACCTGCGCGGTGAGGTCGTTCGCGCTCGTGATCGGCACGCCATTGAAATTCGTCACGATGTCGCCCGCCGCGAGTCCCGCGGCCTCGGCGACGCCACCCGGCACGACCTCGGCGATATAAGCGCCGGCCACTGTGGTGCCCTCGACCGCCGAGGCGGACTGCACCATCGCACCGAGCAGGCCATGGGTCGCGCTGCCGTGCTCGATGATCTCCGATGCCACCCGGTGCGCGATGTTCGACGGGATCGCGAAGCCGAGGCCGATCGAACCCGCCTCGCTGCCGCTGCCGGTCGTCGCGATCGCGACGTTGATGCCGATCAGACGACCCGCGCTATCGACCAGCGCGCCACCGGAGTTACCAGGGTTGATCGCGGCATCCGTCTGGATCACGGCGATCGAGATGCGCTCGGCAGTCCTACTCGTCTGCTGACCGGGGAAGCGGAATCCGAAGGAATCGTCGTCGTCGTCGGGCTGCTGACGGTTCCCCGAGTCCGGCACGGCCGAGGAGGCGATCGAGATGCTGCGGTTCAGAGCGCTCACGATCCCCACGGTGACCGAGTTGGAGAGCCCCAGCGGAGCACCGACCGCGACGGCCGTGTCGCCGACATTGAGCGCCGAGGAGTCTGCGAACTCGATAGGCGTAAGGCCGCCCGGCGCATCCAGCTTGATCACGGCGATGTCGTAGACTGGGTCGATGCCGACGATCGTGGCGTCGAAGAGGCGTCCGTCGGAGGTGGTCACGCGCAGGCGCGCATCCTCGACCGCACCTTCGAGGGTGACGACATGGGTGTTCGTGATGATGTAGCCGTCCGAGCTGATCACGACGCCCGAGCCACTGCCGGCGTCGGTCGTGCCGGACACCTCGATCGTCACGACCGAGGGGAGCACCTTGGCCGCGATCGCCGTCGTCTCGTTGACCGAGCCGGGGTTGTTGACGGTCACGGTGCCGGGGCCGGCGATGGTGCCTGACTGCGGAGCCTGCGCGAGCGAGGCACCGAGGTATCCGCCGCCGATACCGGCTGCACCTCCGAACAGCGCGGCCGCCAGGACGGTGGCCACCAGCATCCCGGTGCTGGTCTTTCTGACGGGTGCGGCGTCCGCGATCGGCGAAAGCGGCAGCGTCGGGGATGACGCGGCCTGGGCGGACGAGCCGAACGTGGCCGGCAGCCGGTGCGCGTCCCACGAGGGCGGGGCGTACTGGATGGGCTGCGCGGGCTGAGGCGTCTCGTTCATGTCTGCTCCTTCGGGATGCCCTCTCGACGATGGCCCTCTCAGAGTGCCTCGTCCGGCTGTGCGTTTGCTATGTCGGCGGTGAAGATCCCCTATGGCCCTACCCTGGATTGCATGAGTCACATTCCAGGAGCTTGGCGGCGCACGGCGGCGGGAGCGGGACTGCTCGGCGATGACGGGGGCATCGCCCCCACTATTTTCGCAGAGATGTCGGCCCTGGCGGGCCGCACCGGTGCGATCAACCTCGGGCAGGGTTTTCCCGACGAGGACGGCCCGGCCGAGGTTCTGGATGCCGCGCGCGCAGCCATCTCGAATGGTGAGAATCAGTACCCGCCGGGTCGCGGGATCCGGGATCTGCGCCTTGCCATCAGCGAGCATCAGCGGCGCTTCTACGGGCTCGAGGCCGACCCCGAGACCGAGGTGATCGTGACCGCGGGTGCCACCGAGGCCCTGACCGCGGCCCTTCTGGCGCTCATCGACTCGCCCGAGGACGAGATCGTCGTCTTCGAGCCCTACTATGACTCCTACGCGGCGGCGGTTGCTCTCGCGGGCGCGCGGCTGCGCACGGTGCCGCTGCGGCGCGGCGACTTCCAGCCCGACCTCCAGCAGCTCGCCGAGGTCGTCGGCGACCGCACCCGCATCATCCTGGTGAACGACCCGCACAACCCCACCGGCGCGGTGTTCTCGGCTGAGGTGCGCGCCGAGATCGTGCGGCTGGCGAACCTGCACGACGCGATCATCCTGACCGACGAGGTCTACGAGCACCTCGTCTTCGAGGGCGGCCACGTGCCGATCGCGACGATGCCGGGCGCGGCAGAGCGCACCCTGACGATCTCCTCGGCCGGCAAGACCTTCTCGGCGACCGGCTGGAAGATCGGCTGGGTGCACGGTCCCGCCGACCTCATCACGGCGGTGCTCACCGTGAAGCAGTACCTGACGTACGTCAACGGCGCGCCGTTCCAGCCGGCGGTCGCGGTGGGGCTGCGGCTGGGCGATGCGTTCTTCACGGATGCCGCGGCGACCCTCGCGCGCAAGCACGAGATCCTCGGCGCGGGCCTGCGCACAGCCGGGTTCGAGGTCTTCGCGCCGCAGGGCGGCTACTTCACCGTCGCCGATGCGACCGGGCTCGGCGGGGCGGATGCCGCGGCCTTCTGCCGCTCGCTGCCGGAGCGGGCGGGGGTGGTCGCGATCCCGCTGACCGCCTTCGTCACACCGGAGCGCCGGGCCGGCTACGCCGGGCTCGTGCGCTTTGCCGCGTGCAAGAGGGTCGAGATGCTTGAGGAGGCCTCGGCACGGCTAGCGGGGCTGGCGGGGCTAGCGGGCACCTAGCCCGGCACGACCCGGTGCCTATTCCGGCAGGACCCGCCGCCTAGTCCGGCACGACCCGGTAGCGCCTCTGGCGCAGCACCGGGTTGGCTTCGCGGACGCGCGCGATCACGTCGCGTTCGAGGCGTGCCGTCGCGATCCCCGGGGCGATGCCGGCGGATGCCACTGCCACCCCCTGCGGGTCGATCACGAGCGAGTGCCCGATGCCGGTAGGCACCGGCTGGTCGGCGGCGACGACGTATGCGGTGTTCTCGATCGCGCGGGCGGCCAGGAGCGTACGCCAGTGCTCCTCTTTCAGCGGGCCGCGGATCCAATCAGCCGGGACGACGATGGCGTCGGCCCCGGCGTCCGCGAGCATGCGCGCCACCTCCGGGAATCGCAGGTCGTAGCAGGTCATCAGGCCCACCGTGAAGCCGTCGAGCGCGAAGGTCTGGGGCGCAC
This sequence comes from uncultured Microbacterium sp., assembly GCA_964533745.1. Lineage (GTDB taxonomy): Bacteria > Actinomycetota > Actinomycetes > Actinomycetales > Microbacteriaceae > Microbacterium. The sequence continues at coordinate 10,200 of CAZHML010000004.1, read as the reverse complement.
CGGGATCGCCCGGCTCGACCCAGTCCGACTCGGTGAAGCCGAAGGCGTCGTAGAGGTGCTGCTTGCGGTGGACGGCGCGGATGCCGGAGCCGTCCACCGCGACGGCGGTGTTGCGCACCATGCGACCGGTCCCCGCCTCGATCAGCCCTGCCACGATCGTGATGCCGTGCTGCTGCGCGAGTCCGCGCAGGTGCGCGGCGAAGGGTCCATCCAGGGGCTCGGCGTTCTCGGCGAGCGACTCGTCCATCTCCGCGACGAAGTAGCTGGAGTACTCGGGGAAGACCACGAGCGTCGCCCCGCGGGATGTCGCCTCCGCCGTCTGCTCGGCGATGCGTCGACGGTTCTCGGCCCGGTCAGCACCGGGCGCGAACTGGCACACCGCGACGGTGAGGCTGCCGGGGGCGTCGGATGTGGAGGCCATGCCCCCCATCCTCCCACGCATCCATCCACCCCTTCGTCCAGGCTTCGGTCCAGGCTTCAGTCCACGCTTCGGTCCACGTCGAAACCCCGCCGCGGATCCCGTGCTAAGCTTGATCCTTGTGCCGCGGGGTGGAGCAGTTCGGTAGCTCGCCGGGCTCATAACCCGGAGGTCGCAGGTTCAAATCCTGTCCCCGCAACGAAAGAAATCCGCTCGGTCCCATAGGGGCCGGGCGGATTTCTTTTGTTCCGGGGGTGTCGCTGTGAACCCGCGACGAACGCCCCTACGCCAGCGGCATCGCCCCCAAGGCCACGACGATCCCGGTCAGCAAGGCCTGCACGAACCACACGGTCCAGACCATGACGACGATCAGCGTGATCACCTGCAGCGCGATGTGCACCCACAGCGGCCACCCCGGCGTGCGCATCACTTTGCGCAGAACGACGTGCCGACCGATCAGGTAGACGATGGGGCCGAGAAAGGCGAAGGCCCAGTGGAACGGACGCTGCACCCCGAGCGATCCCAGTCTCTTGTAGTCGCGGAACGCCGCGATCACATACAGCGCCATCACGCCGAGGCTCACAACCGACAGCACCAGAGTCCACACGAGGATGGCGACCGTCGCATCGACGACCCCACTGAGGTCCCCGCCCCCCGGCACTGCCGCATAAGCGCGCACGATGGCGTCCACGTCGAACAGGAAGATCAAGGGTACGGTGACGAAGCCCACCAGTGCCACGACCCAGACCCAGGCACTGTCGACGGGCGTGTCATCCGGGATGCGAGGACGCTCGAAGGTGACCGGCATCTGGCCGGCCGCACCCCGGGTGCTCTGGGTCCATCCGGTGCCATCCCACCAACGCAGGACGCCTGCGGGATCGGAATACCAACCGGGAGGAGTCTGCGCGGGCATACCGAGATCGCTCATAGTGCTCCATCCTGCCTCATCCGCGGGATCTCACGCCAGAGCCCGACAGCATCGTGATCCGAGGGCTCGCCTGAGGCGTTGCGCCCGACGATGGTCACCGCGGTCTCGGGATGCGACGCCGAGCGCACGATCACCCGCATGGTCCCGGCGTCCTTCAGGATCTCGGCCAGTTCCGCCTGGATCTCGGCCCGCCGGAACTCATCGATCCCCTCCATGCCGCCCTCGTCGAGCACCGTGACGGATGCCCCGTCCCGCCGCGCGCGCTCGATGGCATCCCGCACGTCGTTGCTGAGCAGCCCCGCGCCGCGCAGTTCGTCACGCAGCCGCCCCTCGGCCAGCCGCGCCTGCAACCGCTCCGGTCCGTCGAGCCGCCCGCTCGTGGCGATCACCCGGCTGAGCACCGGACTTGCCACGCCCAGCGCGTAGCGCACGCGCAGCCGACGCTCCTGCCGACGCACCTGCCCGGTCGCACGCCATGCCGCCACCTGTCGCTGGATGTCGGCCATCCGCGCGGTATCGCGCATCGCACGCGCCCACATCCACACCAGAAGCTGAGCCACCAGCATCCACACGATCGAGCCGACGAGCCCGAGACGGAAGGCGTTCGGCAGGCCCATCCAGGCCACCGCCGAGACGATCAGCACCGCGAGCGCCGCCCAGCCGAAGATCGGGCGACGCTTGACCACGCAGACGACGCACACGAGCCCCACCGCGCCGATGTACCAGGTCGCGAAAGGCGCCTCGCGCGCCTCTGGCGCGAGGCCTGCCGAGGCCATCGCCGGGATCACACCGGCCGCCACCACGGCCAGCAACGCCAGCCACAGCGGCATGCCGCCCTCCTCCCGGCCGTCGACCAGGGTGGCCGCGACCATGACCACGAGATACAGCGCCAGCGCCCCGACGAGCAGCGGAGGAGTATCGGGCTGCTCGGTCCACCACAGACCCCGCGCGACGTAGTAGAGGCAGAAGCCGAGGCCCAGGGCCGTGGCGACACTGCGAACGGTGAGGGTCATGCGATCGGCCACCTCAGCGTCACGACGGTGCCCTCATCGTCCGACTCGACGGATGCGGCACCGGCCACCGCTGCCATGCGGGCGACGATCGAAGCGCGGATGCCCAGGCGGTCCTCGGGCGTGGCCTCCACGTCGAACCCGGGCCCGGCGTCGCGAATCGTGATCGTGAACCCCGCCTCGCCGTCGGCCTCGGCACGCACCCGCAGCCCTCGTCCGCCTGCGTGCTCGACGGCGTTGCGACATGCCTGCTGTGCGGCGAGCGCCGCTGCGCGTGCCACCCGCTCGGGAATCGGCGGCAGGTCCCCGACCGCCTCGACCGTCGCATCCGGATCACTCTCGGCGAGCACCCGTTGCAGCTTGTCGACGACCCGCTCCCAGGCCACCGGCTCGTCGCTGCCCTCGAGCGCGACATGCTCTTCGGCGTTGGCCAGGCGCGTCAGGGCCTCGCGCGCCATCACGACCGCGAGTTCCCGCTCCCGCTCGGACTCGGCGCGCTCGGCGGCGATGAGGGCTGCCAGCACGCTGTCGTGCATGAGGGCTGCCACGGCCACGCGCTCCTGTTCCACCGCAGCCGTGGCAGCGGCGGCCGAGTAGCTCTCCACAGCCTGCGCCCGCGTGTCGTCGACACCGGCGGCGACCGAGCGGAACATCCAGGCCAGTGCCAGCAGCACGATCCCCAGGATCAGCGTGAACGAGACGTCGAAGGCCGTCGCGATCCAGAACCCCTCGGCGAAGTCCCCCTGCACGATGCGCACCCAGCCGTAGACGAAGGGCAGCACCAGCACGAACAGCAGCTGCGCGAGCATGGGGAAGGCCACGATCGCCGCGACCGTGGCGATGTTCACGAGGAAGAAGATCCAGGGCTGGGCGCCCGCGGGCTGGCCGTCGGGGATGACCACGAGCGGCCACAGCGCGAGGGCCACCGCGTAGGCGACCGCGAAGGTGCCCGCGAAGACGTACGCGCCACGACCCCACAGGCACGCGACGATCATCGTCACGAGAAACAGCAGGACGACCAAGAACAGCGTGAGCTGCGCCGAGTGCCCGGCGACGATCATGTCGAGGCTCTCGAAGAAGGTCTGGATGCCGAGCGCGATCGCGCCTACGCCCACCACGATCGCCATGATCCGCTCCATGCGCCCGGCCGTGAAGCGCTCGGACCCGTTCTGAAGACTCGCCGGGGCGGGGATCCGCGCCCAGGCCTGTTCCAGGCTCAGCGGTTCAGCGGCCGCCACTTGTGCTCTCCGCGGGGGCTGCGACGATGCCGTCCTCGATGGCACGCCTGAGCAGGTCCACCTTGGTCGGCGCGGGCCGACCGACCTCGACGTACTTGGTGCGCACGCGCGTGATGTTCTCCTTGGCCGTCGAGTAGGCCACCCCGAGCCGCTCGGCGACCGCCTTCAGCGGCAGGCCCGCGGCATACAGGCGCAGCACCTCGCGCTCGCGCGCGGACAGCTGCGCGTCCGCGAAGGCGCGGTCGCCGTCGACGGCGCTCGCCCACTCCAGGTTGTTGAGCTGCTCTCCGCTGGCGACGGTCCGGATGGCGGCGAGCACCTCGTCGAGCGAGGAGGACTTGCTCACGATGCCCGCGGCACCGGCGGCGAGCGCCTCGCGCACCGTCGCCGGACGATCCGCAACCGAGTGGACGACCACGCTCGAGCCGTCATCGACGAGCGCGAAGACGTTCTCGGTCACGGTCGTACCATCGCCCAGGGTGAGATCGAGCACGACCACCTCAGCGGGCGCGGCACCGGATCCCCGCCGCCACTGCAGATACGAGCCGACCGTGCTGCCCGAGAAAATCACGGTCTGCGCACCGCGCTGGCAGGCAGCCTCGAGCCCGAGCCGCACCGACTCGTGGTCGTCAATGAGTGCCACGGTGCTCATGGGGTAAGCCTAGGGGGTGTCTCCCTGCCCCGAGCCGTCGCGAGCGGCGTGGCACGGTGTGGATCGCAAGGCGGAGGAGGAAGGCGATGCCGAAGCATCGTCGACCGACGACAACGCCGCGAGGCGCACCGTGCCGCGTCGCGCAGCAGGCGATGGGGTGGGGAGACGCCCCCTAACCAGAAGTGCCACGGTCTCGAAGTGATGGGAGTGGGGGAAAAGGTCGAGAGCCTGCAGGGAGGCCGCCTCCCAGCCCCGGTCGCGGAAGGTCTTCAGATCCCGGGCGAGGGCGACCGGATCGCAGGCGACGTAGACGATCGCTGCGGGATGCAGGTCCGCGATCGCCTCGACCACCGCCCGGCCGGCCCCGGCACGCGGCGGGTCGAGCACGACGGTGCCCCCGGCGAATCCGGCAGCCTCGGCAGGGTCAAGACGCGCGAGAAAGCGATCGACCCGCGCGGTGATGGCGCGCACAGGGATGTCGGCGAGGTTCTTCTCGGCGTGCGCGGTCGCCCGGCGGCTGGACTCCACGGTCACGATCCGCCGCGCGCCCAGGTCACCGAGGGTCGCGGCGAAGAGGCCGACGCCGCCGTAGAGATCCAGGTGCGCGGCATCCGGATCCACCCGCCCGCAAAGAAGCGTCCGCACCTCAGCGTCCAGGGCAGTCGCCGCAGCCGGATGCACCTGCCAGAAGCCGTCCACGTCGAGGGCGAACCGTCGCTCGCCGATGCGCTCCCAGACGACCTCGGGGTCGGCGTGCGCCGTGCCGATCCCGGGCGCGAGGACGCGCACGATACCGTCTCCGGGTTCGACGAGCGTGACGCGCCCCGGCCTGCTCGCCCGCGGAGAGGCCGCGGTGATCGCGGGGCGGGCCAGCGGATGGTCCGTGACCTCGATCACCCGACGGCGGCGGGCGGCGAAGGGTCCCATCCTGCCCTCGTCATCGACGTGCAGGGTGACGCGGGTGCGCCAGCGGGTGCCGTCGGAGTCATCGAGCCCGCGCACCTCGGGTGCGGCGAGGCCTCCGCCGGCGAAGCGGTCCAGCGCCTCGGCGAGCACCCCGCGCTTGAGCTCGCGCTGGTAGCCGAGGTCAATATGACCGAGGTCGGCACCGCCGGGACGCTCGGCGGGGTCGCGGTCCAGGTCCGCCTCGGGCCAGATGTGCGGACGGCGGTACGGCGAGGGATCGAGCACCTCGACGGTGGTCGCGCGCCAGAAGCTCCTGCGGTCGTCGGTCGCGGAGCCCGTCGACGCGTCGTCATCCCGCAGCGCCCGCACCCGTTCCCCCGGCACGGCGTCCGCCACGAAGACGACTCGCCCCTCGCGCCGGGCCACGCACACGCCGCCGTGCGCGAGCGCGGTGATCTCGAGGTCGAGGATGCGGCTCACTCCCCCACGCTATCGGGAACCGTAGGCTGGGAGGATGCGCGTGTGCCTGGCCTCGACATCCCCTGCCCGCCTGATGCTGCTGCGCCAGGCCGGGATCGACCCGCTCGTACGCGCACCGGAGGTCGACGAAGAGGCGATCGCGGCCGATGCCGCGCGCGGCGGGGCGCTGCCGCCCGAGGAGCTCGTGCTGCTGCTCGCGCGCGTCAAGGCCGCCGATGTCGCCGAGCGCCTGCGGGCCGAGGATCCCGACTTCGACGGCATCGTGATCGGCGGCGACTCGATGTTCGCGCTGGACGGGCGCGTCTACGGCAAGCCGCACACGCCCGAGGAGGCCACCCGCCGCTGGCACGAGATGCGCGGGCGGACCGGGATCCTGCACTCCGGGCACGCCGTGCACCGCATCCTTCCCGGTGCGCCCGCGCGCGAGGCATCGTCGGCGGCCATGGCCTCGGTCAGCTTCGCGCGCGATGTCACCGACGCCGAGATCGCGGCCTACGTCGCATCCGGCGAGCCCCTGCACGTCGCCGGGGCCTTCACGATCGACAGTCTGGGCGGACCGTTCATCGAGCGGGTCGAGGGGGATCCTTCGACAGTGGTCGGGATGTCGCTCTCCACGGTGCGCCGGCTGGTGCGAGAACTCGGCGTGGACTGGCACCTTCTGTGGACCACCGGTCCCTGAGCCTGTCGACGGGTGTAGACACTCCGCTACGCATCCCCCGTTTTCTTGTCTGAACATGTCAAACGGTCGGGGCACCGGATGGCTAGGCTGGAACGCATGCCTGACATCGCCAAGGTGCTCATCGCCAACCGCGGCGAGATCGCCGTCCGCATCATCCGCGCCGCAGGCGACTGCGGCATCGCCTCGGTCGCCGTCTACGCCGATCAGGACCGGGATGCCCTGCATGCCCGGCTCGCCGACGAGGCCTATGCCCTCGGCGGATCGACCAGCGCCGACACGTATCTGCAGATCGACAAGATCCTGTCGATTGCGCGACGCTCGGGGGCGGATGCGGTGCATCCGGGATACGGATTTCTCGCCGAGAACGCCGACTTCGCCCGGGCCGTGATCGGCGCGGGCCTCATCTGGATCGGCCCCTCGCCCGAGGCGATCGAAGCCCTCGGCGACAAGGTCACCGCCCGGCACGTCGCCGAGAAGGTCGGCGCGCCCTTGGCTCCCGGCACTCCCGGACCCGTGACCGGTGCCGACGAGGTCATCGCCTTCGCCAAGGAGCACGGCCTGCCGATCGCGATCAAGGCCGCCTACGGCGGCGGCGGCCGCGGCCTGAAGGTCGCCCGCGAGCTCGACGAGGTCGCAGAGCTCTTCGAGTCGGCCACCCGCGAGGCGATCACCGCCTTCGGCCGCGGCGAGTGCTTCGTGGAGAAGTACCTCGACAAGCCCCGTCACGTCGAGACGCAGTGCCTGGCGGATGCCGCGGGCAACGTCGTCGTCATCTCCACCCGCGACTGCTCGCTGCAGCGCCGCCACCAGAAGCTCGTGGAAGAGGCTCCCGCGCCCTTCCTCACCGAGGAGCAGAACCGCGTCCTCTACGAGTCGTCGAAGGCGATCATGCGCGAGGTCGGCTATGTCGGCGCCGGCACCTGCGAGTTCCTCATCGGCGCCGACGGCACCGTCTCCTTCCTCGAGGTCAACACCCGCCTCCAGGTCGAGCACCCCGTCTCCGAGGAGGTCACCGG